>NZ_JAPZLD010000007.1:0-307261 GCF_030182635.1 Amycolatopsis ponsaeliensis | reverse complement strand
TCAGGTTCTTCTTGGTCGACGAACCAACTACCGGAGACCTCACCTATGTCGACCACCGACACGCCCAACTTCAGCTCAATCTGCCCGAGACGACTTCGATACAGGCCCTAGGGGATTCGACGGTTTGTGCGCGCTCCACGCGGGCGATGCCGGCCACGCGCACGGCTGCCTTGAGTGTTCGCTCGAGTCGTTGAGGACATCGCGGTAGGCCGTGCAGCGCGGCATCGTGACCTCCGACCTCGCGCTAGCACATTTGAAGCTAGGCGACCCGCGCGCATGCGCCGCGGAGCTGCACGACGCCATCGACGTGGCGTCGGCGACGGGAGGCCAGGTGGCCACGCAGCGGGTTTGTCTTGTCTGGCAGGCGCTTCGGCCATGGCGGACCGAGGACTTCGTCGCCGAACTCGACGAGCACCTGCACGACGCCTTGATCGGTCGCTGACGAGCCTACGACGCGAGCCGCAGAGGCAGCCCGACCGGAGCGAGCGAGTGCTCGGCCAGCCCTCGGGCCAGCAGCGGCCAGCCGATCCTGTGCTGATCGAACAGCACGGTGTACTCGCTTGCGCGACCCTCGTGGTCGAGCAGGTAAGTGCGTGCGAACGGGATGCCCAGGTTGGCGAGCCCGTCACTGCCCAGGTCGGATCTTCGACCGTCCCGTCGGGTCGGGCGCACCAGGCGTGCGCGGCGCAGAGGTGAGGGGCGGCGAGGGCGAACCCCTCGACGTAGGTGAGACCGTAGGCCTCGCTGTGCAGGCTGGCGTTGGCATAGCAGCGTCGCGCAGGCCCTCGCTCCGCGCCGGAAGGCAGATCGGTGGGGTGAACCATCGGCCCTGGTCCAGCAGAAGCGCCTCGATGCTGGAGTAACAGCTTCCCGGAACGCCCGGATAGATATCAGCGCGGTCTCGCAGCAAGGCCGTCAGCTCGGTCTGCCGCTGTCGTAGATCCGGCATCGCCTTCTCGACCGTCACCGGAGGCATAATGCCCGATGCGCATCAGGCTGCGTAAGGGTGTGGCCCCGCCAGACCGCGGAGTTCACTGTTCGGTCTGGACTACGCTGATCGAGACACGTAGGTCGAGCGGCAGTGGAGGTTCGAGCGCATGGCAACGCCACGCCGGATCGGCGCACCGGACGCCAAGAACCGAGCCCTGCTGCTCGATGCCGCCGAGCGGCTGATGCTCGAGGAGGGCTATGCCGCCGTGACGTCGCGGCAGGTGGCCGCCAAAGCCGGGTTGAAGCCGCAGCTCGTGCACTACTACTTCCGGACTATGGACGACGTCTTTCTCGCGGTGTTCCGTCGCCGGGCCGAGGAAGGGCTCGCCCAGCAGGCCGAGGCCCTCGCCTCGGACAGGCCGTTAAGAGCGCTTTGGGAGTTCAGCACTGAGACCGAGCGCACCGCGTTCACAATGGAGTTCGCGGCTCTGACCAACCACCGCAAGTCGATCCGCGCCGAGGTCGCCGAATACTCCGCGAAGTTCCGCGAGGCGCAGCTGAAGGGGCTCACCGGCGTGCTGGAGCGCTACGGAATGTCCGCCACGGACCTGCCGCCGGCCGTTTTCGTCGTGCTCACAACCGCCCTCGCGCGCGTGCTGGGTATGGAAGACATGATCGGGTTGTCCGCGGGGCACGCCGAGACCGTCGCCTTTGTCGAACGGTGGCTCGACCGCATCGAAGGGCCGGTCACTTGAGCATGGCTCCCGCGTCCACGGGGAGCGGGACGCCGGTCAGGTAGCGGCCCTCGTCGGAGACCAGGAACAGGATCGCGTTGCTGACGTCGACCGCCTCCACCCAGGGGATCGGCAGCACGTGGGCCATCTGTGACAGCGGCGCGAAGTCGTCCTGGGTCGGGTTCTCCAGGTCCGGCCGGAACATCTTGTACGTCCAGTCGTTCAGCAGCAGCGGCGTGCTGACCTGGGTCGGGTGCACCGAGTTGACCCGGATGTGGTGCTGGCCCAGCTCGATCGCCAGCGTCCGCATCAGGCCGACGACGGCGTGCTTGGCCGAGACGTAGTGGCCGATGTTGGGGTTGGCCTTCAGACCGCCGACCGAGCTGGTGAGCACGATCGACCCGCCGCGGCCGCCGTCGATCAGGTGGGGGATCGCTGCCTTGGCCGTGTGCCAGACCCCGGTGAGGTTGACGTCGATGGTTTCCTGCCAGATGTTCTCGGGCATCTGGTGCACCGGGTCGCCGCTGCTGCCGATACCCGCGTTGGCGAGGACAATGTCGAGCCGGCCCAACTTGGCGACCCCGTCGTCCACCGCGGCCTTGAGGGCGTCGTAGTCGCGGACGTCGACCTGAGTGGTGACGACTCGGCGGCCTTCCTTCTCCACCAGCGCTGCGGTTTCGGCCAGATCCTCGGGGGTGGCGAGCGGGATCGTCACGCTGTCGAGCTGCGCGCAGACGTCGACCGCGATGATGTCGGCGCCCTCCTGCGCCAGCCGGACCGCGTGACTGCGGCCCTGGCCGCGCGCCGCGCCGGTGATGAAGGCGACTTTGCCTTCGACTCGTCCAGGCATTTCTCTCCTCGATTCCGGTGGTCCGAAAAGGACGGTCAGGCGAGCACGAGCGGCAGGGTCTCCCAGCCGCGCACGGTCGAGGTCCGGGCCAGCTTCGCCTGGTCCCAGTCCACGTCCCACGCCGGGAAGCGCTCGAGGAGCTCCTCGGTCACCACCCGGCCTTCGAGGCGCGCGAGCGCCGCGCCGAGGCAGTAGTGGACGCCGTGCCCGAAGGTGAGCCGCTGACCGGCCGGCCGGTGGATGTCGAAGCTCTCGGCATCGGCGAAGCGCCGAGGGTCGCGGTTGGCCGAGGCCACGATGAACAGGATCGCGCTGCCCTCCGGCACGGTCTGCCCGTGGAACTCGGTGTCGGAGTTGACATAGCGGCCGATGAACGGACCCGGCGGCTCGAGCCGCAGGACCTCCTCGACGACCGCGGGCACCAGGGCGGGATCTTTGGCGACCTCGGCGAGCTGGCCGGGGTGCCGGGCGAGGGTCGAGCCGGTCCAGCCGATGAGCCTGCCGGTCGTTTCGTTGCCCGCACCCGCGACGACAGTGAGGTAGGTGAGGATCTCGGCCGACGTCAACGTCCGGCGATCGCCGTGCTCGTCCACGAACTCGGCGTTGATCAGTTCGGTCATCACGTCGTCGGACGGATTCTTGCGCCGCCAGGCGATGTACTCGACGAAGGTTTCGTTGGACAGCACCGCACCGCCGCGCAGGTCCATCTTGCCGCCGGCCTCGGTGCGCAGGCTGGTATCCGCGGAGTCGCGGATCGTCTCCTGGTCGGTCTCCGGGATGCCGAGCAGCATCCCGAGCACCCGCATCGGCACCTGGTCGGCGACCTCGGTGACGAGGTCGAACCGCCCGGCGCCGACGAGCGGGTCGAGCACGCGCCGCGTGAACTCGCGCACCCGCGGCTCCAGCGCGGCGATCCGACGCTGGGTGAAGACCCGCATGAGCAGCTTACGGTGGATGTCGTGCACCGGCGGGTCTTCGAAGATCAGCGTGCCCGGCGGGATCTCCACGCCGGACTTGATGAGTTCGAGGATGGCGCCGCGCGAGGACGGGAACGTCCGCCAGTCCGGCAGGCCGCGTTCGCAGTCGTCGAACCTCGACACGGCGTAGAAGTCGTGTTCTTCGTTGTAGTAGAGCGGTTTCTCCTCTCGCAGCCGCCGGTAGACCGGATAGGGGTCGGCGACGAGCGCGGTGTCGTAGGGATCCCAGTGGACGTCGTTGTCTGGGGTGCTCACGGGCTTTGCCTCCCGGATGCGAGTCCTTGACCGGCCGAGCGGCGCGGTGCTAGACAGGCGTTCAGCATGGATGCTGAGCGACTGCACAGCAATGCTCCATTCGGGGCTCTGCCGGAACTTCCGCCGGAAAGGCACACCATGACCGAGATCGCGGCCAGGTACGTCGGCAGCCGGGTGCACCGCGTCGAGGACGCGCGACTGCTCACCGGGCACGGCACGTTCGTCGCGGACGTGACGCGACCGCGGATGCTGCACGCGTGCTTCGTGCGCAGCCCGTTCGCCCGGGCCCGCATCACCTCGATCGACCCCTCCGCCGCGCTCGGACTTCCCGGCGTGCACGCGGTTTTCGTCGCCGGAGATCTCAACCCGGACGTCCGCGAGGCGTGGTACACGTCGATGGGCAAGGACGTGCCGGACACCCCGCGGCCGCCGATGGCTTCCGGCGAAGTCCGGTTCGTCGGCGACCTGGTGGCCCTCGTCGTCGCCGACAACGCCTATCTGGCCGAGGATGCCGCCGAACTGGTCGACGTCGACTACGAACCACTGCCCGCGATCGCGGACTACACCACGGCGGAGAATTCCGAAGCCCGGGTGCACGACGCGTATCCGGACAACGTCGCCGGTCAGCTGGCGGGCGCACCCTCGGCAGCGGCCGCGGAAGAGTTTTCCTCCGCCGCGCACGTGGTCGAGGCGACCATCCACCAGCAGGGTTATGCGGCCGTGCCGATGGAGACCCGGGGCATGGTCGTCGAATGGGAGGCGGCCGGCGGTGAGCTGACGATCTGGGCGGCCACCCAGGCACCGCACGAGGTGCGGATATTCTGCGCGCGGCTGCTGGGCATCCCCGAGCACAACGTCCGCGTGATCATGCGCGACACCGGCGGCGGGTTCGGCCAGAAGGTCGTTCCCCAGCGCGAGGACATGTGCCTGATGCTGGCCGCTCGCAAGGTGCCCGGGGCGCTGCGGTGGATCGAGGACCGCCGCGAGAACCTGCTCTCCGCGGGCAAAGCCCGCCAGGAACACGGCCTGGCGAAGCTCGCGTTCGACGCCGGTGGCTCGATCCTCGCCGCGAGCATCGACCACGTCCAGGACGTCGGCGCGTACCCGACGCCGTGGCCGGTCGGCTCGTCGAGCGCGGTCGGAATGTTCTTCCCCGGCCCGTACCGGGTCCCGGCGGCCACCTGGTCGACGAAGTCGGTGTTCTCCCACACCGGCGGCCGCACCGCTTACCGCGGCCCGTGGCAGTTCGAGTCGGTGGCTCGCGAGGTCCTGCTCGACATCGCCGCGCGCCGGATGAAGATGGACCCGATCACCTTGCGGCGCAAGAACCTCTTGCGGCGCGACGAGCTGCCGTGGGTGAACCCGAACGGGATGCCCTACGACCACATCGCGCCGCTGGAGGTGTACGACCACGCGTTGGAGATCCTGCGGTACGACGAGTTCCGCGAGTGGCAACGCGCCGCGCGGGCGGAAGGGCGGTACCTCGGCGTGGGCACGTCGAACTACGTCGAGCCGACCGCCGCCGGGATGGGCTTCTACGCGACCGAAGGAGCCACGATCCGGATCGAGCCGTCCGGCAAGGTGAACGTCTACGTCGCGGGCGGATCGACCGGCAACAGCCTGGAGACCACCGTGGTCCAGCTGACCGCGGACGCGCTGGGCGCGGACATCACCGACGTCGGCACGATCCAGGGCGACACCGCGGTGACCCCGTTCGGCGCCGGCACCGCGGGCAGCCGCAGCGCGTCGATGACGGCGGGCGCGGTCGAGGTCACCGCCGAGATCCTGCGCAAGAAGATCGTCACGCTGGCCGCCCATCGGCTCGAAGCCGCCGAGGAGGACATCGAGGTCGTGGCGTCGCGAGCGCAGGTGCGCGGCACCGGTACGCCGGGCGTCACCTTCGCCGAGCTGGCCAAGGTGGCGTACTTCGAGCCCTACGCGCTGCCGCCGGGCATGCCGGCGGGGCTGGAGGCGAGTTCGAGGTATTCGGCGCGGAGCCCGATCCTCTGGGCGAACGCGGCCCACGTGTGCACCTGCGAGGTCGACGTGACGACCGGAAAGGTGACGCTGCTGCGGCACATCGTCAGCGAAGACGTCGGCCCGATGATCAACCCGAGTGTCGTCGAGGGCCAGATCGCGGGCGGCACGGTGCAGGGCATCGGCGGCGTGCTGCTGGAACACCTCGTGTACGACGACGACGGGAACCCGCTCACGACGACGTTCGTGGACTACCTGCTGCCTACAGCTGCCGACGTGCCGGTGATCGAGTACGGCCATCTCGAAGTCCCTGGTCCGGGTCCGGGCGGTTACAAGGGGGTCGGGGAAGGCGGCGCGATCGGCGCGCCGCCCGCGGTGATCAACGCGGTGGCCGACGCGCTCGCGCCGTTCGGCGCGGAGATCACCCGGCTGCCGCTCTCCCCGTCGTCCATCGTGTCACTGCTCGACGAGGTCCGCGGCTGACGCGGCCTTCCGCGCGGCCTCGAAGATCCCCTGGTAACCGGTGCAGCGGCACAGGTTACCGGACAGGCCTTCGCGGATCTCGTCGTCGCTGGGCCGGGTGTTCTCGCGCAGCAGGGCGGTGATCGACAGCACGAACCCGGGGGTGCAGAAGCCGCACTGCAGGCCGTGGCAGTCGCGCAGCGCGCTCTGGACGGGAGTGAGTTCTCCCTGCGGTGACGCGATCCCCTCGATGGTCGTCACCGCGCATCCCTCGGCTTGCACCGCGAACACCAGGCAGGCGCGCACTGCCTGGTCGTCGAGCAGCACCGTGCAGGCACCACAGGCACCGTGCTCGCAGCCGAGATGCGTGCCGGTGAGCCCACATTCGTCACGGAGGAAATCCGCGAGTGTCAGGCGTTCTTCGGCGAACTTGCGGATCCGCCGTCCGTTGACGGTCAGTTCGACGGCTCGTTCAGCCATGCGTCGCCTCCTCGGTGGCTCGGCCCCAGGCCCGCGCGACCATCGAGGCGCAGACCTTCCGGCGGTAGTCCGCCGTACCCTGCAGATCCGATGGCGTGTCGTCCCAGCCGGACGCGGCCAGTTCGCCCAGCTCTCGTGGATCTACTTCGGACAGAAGGACGCCGGTGGCCGAATGCTCGGCCTGGCGTGCTCTCTTGGGTGTCGAGCCCATGCCCATCAGCCCGATCGCGCAGCGTCGGACACGGCCGTCCTCCGCGACCTGGACGCCCAGCACCGCGCCCGCGATGGCGAAGTCGCCGTGCCGGCGTGCGAACTCCTCCACGGCGAACCCGCAGCGTCCGCTCCACACGGGGAATCTTACGGCGACAAGCAGTTCGCCGGGTTCCAAGGCCGTCGACCACAGCCCCGTGAAGAACTCGCTCGCCGGGATGGTGCGCTCGTCGGCGAGGGAGAGGACGTCGAACTCGGCGTCGAGCGCCACGGCGACCGCGGGGTACTCCGCCGCCGGGTCGGCGTGGGCGAGCGAGCCGCCTACGGTCCCGCGGTTGCGGATCTGGAAGTGCCCGATGAACGGCGTCACGCGGGACAGCAGTGGCACCGAGGTACGCAGGTTGTCGTCGCGGCCGACGGCCGCCTCGGTGGTGCCGGCGCCGACGCGGACCGCGTCGCCGGTGCGCCGGACGCCCTGCAGTTCGGGCAGCCGCGAGATGTCCACGAGGTGGTCGAAGTAGGCCAGCCGCAGTGACAGCAGCGGGACGAGGCTCTGTCCGCCCGCGAGGACCTTGGCGTTTTCGCCGAGCTTTCCGAGCAGCGCGACGGCGTCCGTGGCACGGTCCGGCCGGTGGTAGGCGAACTTCGCCGGCTTCACCGGGCGTTCCAGGCGATGGTCTTGGTCTGCAGGTACTCGTCTAGGCCGAACTCGCCCCACTCCCGGCCGAGCCCGCTCTGCTTGTACCCGCCGAACGCGATCCGGGGGTTCACCCCGCCGCCGCCGCCGTTGAGCAGGACGCTGCCGGCGCGGATCCGCGTGGCGAGCTCGTATGCGGTCGCCGTGTCCGCGCTCCAGACGGCAGCTGCGAGGCCGTAGGGGCTGTCGTTCGCCATGCGGACGGCTTCGTCGTCGGTGCGGAACGGGATCATGACGCCGACCGGGCCGAAGAACTCGGTCTGCGCGATCGTCATCGAGTTGTCCACACCGGTGAAGAGCGTCGGCTCGAGGAAGTAGCCCTTGTCGAGCCCGGCCGGGCGGCCGCCACCCACGGCGATCCGCGCACCCTCTTCCTCACCGGTGCGGATCAGCTTCTCGACCTTGGCGCGCTGCGCTTCGCTGATGAGCGGGCCCATCGTGGTGGATTTGTCGACAGGGTCGCCGACGGTGACACAGGCGAGGCCCGCGAGGATCCGTTCGACGAGTTCGTCGTGGACGGACTCGTGGACGATCGTCCTCGTCAGCAGTGAGCAGCCCTGGCCGGCGTGCACGGTGATCCCGGCCAGGGCCGACCGGGCGGCGCCGTCGAGGTCCGCGTCGGCGCGGACGATGCTCGGGGACTTCCCGCCGAGCTCCAGGATGACCTTCTTCAGCGAGCCCGAGGCCTGCGCGTAGATCATGCGCCCGACGGTGTCGGAACCGGTGAAGCTGACGAGATCCACCATCGGGTTGGTACAGAGCTCCTGCCCGGCTTCGACGTCCCCGGTGACGACGTTCAGCACGCCCGGTGGCAGCCCGGCCGCGTCGGCGAAGTCGGCGAGCAGCAGGGACGACAGCGGGGTGGTGGGCGCCGGCTTCATCACGGCGGTGCAGCCGGCCGCGAGGGCCGGGATCAGCTTCATCATGCTGAGGAAGAACGGGAAGTTGAACGCCGGGATCAGCGCGCAGACGCCGTAGGGCTCCCGGCGCAGCTGTCCCTGGGAGATGCCCGTGCCTGGCGTGATCATGGCTTCCATCGGGCGGCCCCAGCCGAAGGCGGGCAACACGTGCTCGGCCATGTCGCGCAAGTGCGCGATCGGGACGCGGGTCTGGAGAGTCTCGGCCAGCCCGCGGACCGAGCCTGCCTCGGTCATGCTCACCGTTGCGAGCTCCGGGAGTCGGCGTTCCATCTCTTCGGCCATGCGCAGCAGCACCGCGGCGCGGGCCGCGGGCTTCATGCGCGGCCAGGGTCCTTCGTCGAACGCCTTCCGTGCCGCGGTGATCGCTTGCCGTACGTCGGCGAGCGTGGCTCGGGGGACCTCGCCGATCGGTTCCTCGGTCGCCGGGTTGAGCACGACCTCACGCGCGTCCGCGCTGCCGTCGGTGCGGTGGCCGCCGATGTAGAGCTGCGAGGAGAACGGGTGCGTGGTCGTCATCGGTCGGTCTCCCTCGCGTCCGGGGCACGTCGTCGTGCCGACGAGCTTACGGCGTCGCAAGGCCGTTGTCTGTATTTAAGGATACTTAATTATGTCTTGGATGGTCGTCAGATGGTAGCTTCGGGCCGATCGAGGGCAATAGAGGCTCAGGGAAAGGAAGTCGATGTCCGACCATCGACCGCTTGCCGGTCGCACCATCCTGATGTCCGGCGGCAGTCGCGGGATCGGCCTGGCCATCGCGCTGCGCGTGGCCCGCGAGGGCGCGAACATCGCGTTCGTCGCCAAGACCGACAAGCCGGACCCGCGGCTGCCCGGCACCATTCACACGGCCGCGGCCGAGATCACCGCCGCCGGCGGCAAAGCGCTGCCGATCGTCGGGGACGTGCGGGACGAAACGTCGGTGACCGACGCGGTCGCTCGGACCGTTGACGAGTTCGGCGGCATCGACGTCGTCGTCAACAACGCGTCCGCGATCTCCCTCGCCGGCTTCGGCGACGTGACCGCGAAGCGGTACGACTTGATGCTCGACATCAACGCGCGCGGGACCTTCGTGCTGATCTCGGCGGCGCTCCCGCACCTGCTCGAGTCGCGGACCCCGCGGGTGCTCACGCTGTCGCCGCCGCTGAACCTCGATCGGCGCTGGCTCGGGGCACACGCGCCCTACACCGTCAGCAAGTACGCGATGACCATGCTGACCCTCGGGTTGGCCGAGCAGTACCGCGAGCAGGGGGTCATGGCGAACTGCCTGTGGCCGCGCACGCTCATCGCGACCGCGGCGGTGAAGAACATCATCGGCGGGGCCGACGGCATGCGCACCGCCCGGTACCCGGAGATCGTGGCGGACGCCGCGCACCTCGTCCTGGCCGGATCGGACTCCGGCGAGTGTTTCATCGACGAGGACGTGCTGCGCGCGCACGGGGTCACGGACCTCTCCGGCTACCGCGACGACGGCACCTCCGAGGATCAGCTCACGAGCGACCTGTTCGTCTGACCGGCGTGCATCACCGTGTCGCGCGGACCAGCAGGATGGACGCGGCGGCTGGCCAGGCGCAGAACACTCGGTCGAGCGGGCGCAGGGGGCGGGGCACGTCGTGGTAGCGCGCGCCGGACACCTCGATCCGTCCGAACCCGTTGGCGGCGAGCAGTTCGACGAGGGCGCGCCGGGTGAACGGCCGCAGGTGGCCGACGACCTCCTGGCCCGGCCGGCCGTGGATGCCGCGCAGGCTCACCTCGGAGAAGATCGGCTGGACGCCGGTGAGCAGCAACATGCGGTTGTACCAGGCCGCGAGGTTCGGCGTGGACAGCAACAAGGTTCCGCCCGGCCGCAGCACCCGGTGGGCCTCTTCGAGCGCGGCGTCGGTGTCCACGAGGTGCTCGATCAGCTCGCTCATGATGACGACGTCCATCGTCGCGTCGCCGAACGGAAGCCCCGGCGGATCGACATCGGCGCCGACCAGGTGGAACCCGTGCGCCCGGGCCAGGCCCAGTGCACGGGTCGACCAGTCGGCGCCGATCACGTGGTGGCCCACCGCTTCCCGGGCGGCCAGGGCGGTCGCGACCCCGTCGCCGCAGCCGACGTCGAGGATGCGCTGGGTGCTTGGCGCGCTGACGAGCACTTCCTTGAGGAGGCGTACCTGCCTTCGTGCCCGGTCGGGACCGGAGCTGATCGGCACGGCCGGCTTTTCGTAGAAGCTCTGCAGTGAGCTGGTGGTCATCGTCCGTCGGCCTCCTCGATGGCCTCCTGAATGACTCCCTCGAACCGGTCGACCGCCGAGGACCACCGCAGCCGGCCGGCGAACCTCCTGGCGGCGGCACCCATCCGCTCGCGGCGGGCGATGTTCAGCGCCAGTGACGCCCAGGCCGATGCGTACTGGCTGCCCGTGCCGGCCAGCACCCCGGTCTTTCCGTCGAGTACTGAGTCGCGCAGCCCCGGTACGTCGAACCCGACGGTCGGGGTTCCCCGGGCCGCGGCCTCTGTGACGACGAGGCCCCATCCCTCCATGAGAGCGGGGTGCAGCAACAGCCATGCGGCCGACAGCAACCGTGCCTTGTCCTCTTCCGCAACGAATCCGGCGAAGGTGACGCCTTCGCCGGCGACCCGTTCCAGTCGTGCGCGGTCGGGACCGTCACCGGCGATCACGAGCTCGCCGCCGGTCACCGGACGGACCCGCTCCCACAATCGCAGTACCACGTCCAGGCGCTTGTACTCGGCGAGCCGGCCCAGGGCCAGGAACAGGGGAGTGGCCGAACGAGGGTGGTGGGTGCCGGGTGGCTCGACCCCGTTGCGGAGCAGGCGGATCCGGTCGCGCTGCACTCCGATGCCTTCCAGGTCCGACGCACTCGACTCGGACACCGTGAGGAACAGGTTGCCGGCGTGCACGCGCGGAAGCACGACCCGTTCGGCGAACCGGCCGACGGTGGACAGCGGTGGCGGGTAGCGCAACGACCACAGGTCGGTGTGCACGTGGTTGACGAGGCAGATCGTGGGGCGGCGGCCCCACAACGGGGTCAGGTATGGCAGGCCGTTACAGACCTCCACTATGACGTCGCAGTCGTCCACCTGGCGCCGGTAGGCCAGCGGGGCGAGGGCGAATTGGCTGAGCGAGCCGCCTGCGCGGATCACCCGGTACGGCCGCGGTCCGGCCGATCCGCCGCACAGCAACGTCACGTCGTGCCCGCGGGCGACCATGCCGCTTGCCAGCCGGTCCACGAGCAGTTCGGATCCGCCTGCCCGGGGGTTCGCCAGATCGCGTCCGGCGACGATGACGATCCGCCGCCGCCTCGGCCGCAGTGGCAGGCGGATCGGCTCCGCTGCCGCGGTGGCGGCGGAGCCGGTTTCGAGCACCGGCCTGAACATGGTCCTCCATCTGCGCCGACGGTTTTGTCACGGGATCACCAAGCCGGAGGCGAAATCAAATCGATTCTTCGTGAAAAATGCTAAGTGAGTACGGCCGCTGCGTGACCGGTAAATGATACGAAAGACTTCGTGGATGCGATCACAGGCTGCCGTAGGTGAACAGTGGCGCGTTCGCGGGCTTCGGTGCGCCACTGGCGGAAGTAGTCACAATCAGCGCTGTGACCAGTGCCAACAGGCAGCCGAGTAGGAGAGACAAGATCGCGCGGATCGGCCATCGGCTCATGAGTCGTGATCCTTTCCAAAGTGAGATTCGCGAGAAACGGTGCCCGTTTTGCCGGGATCGGCGACGGCTTTGGTTTTTGCGTATTCCAGCTGAGCATCCACCTTGACATCGTGTCAAGGCGACCCCTAAATTGCACCAATCACAGCTGTGGCCGCCGAGTCTGGCCCGCGCGCTGAATCCATGTCAGTGACGACAGGGAGTGTTATGTTGCGCCGCTTACGACGTGTGTCCGGGCACCCGCGGACCGGCCTCGCGTTGATCGTCCTCGGAGCGTTCTGCCTCACCCTGGCACCGCTGGTGCCCTGGTACGTGCTCCCGCGTCTCGAGCAGACGCCGACGGACATCAACGTCACCAACACACAGATCGCCACCGGGAGTGTCTTCGACGGGACCGGGCTGAAAGGGCCGACGAAATTCACCATCAACGTGCGGCTGCTCGGCGACGTCGATGCGGGGCAACCCGACGGCGTCGCGGTCTGGGACATCTCGACCCAGGTCGACACCCCGGACACGGCCGGCTTCCACGATCCCCGGCTCGCGATGAGCTGGATGGTGGAGCGGTACGTCTTCGACCGGCACACCAACGAACCGGTGCACTGCTGTGGCGAGAACCCGGTGCACGAGGGCAACGCGTTCCTCAAGTTCCCGTTCCACGTCACCAAGGGCACCTACCACTACTGGAACCCCTTCGTGAAGAAGGCCTTCCCGGTCACCTACGCGGGAGACGTGACGCTCGAGGGTCACACGCTGTACAAATTCGTGGGCAGCGTCCCGGCGGCCAAGACCGGGACCCTCCAGCTGCCGGGCTCGTTGATCGGCATGCCTGACCGGCCGGGCCTGGTTCAGGTGGACACCTACTACCGCGACGACGGCGACGTACTGCTTGTCGACCCGGCTTCGGGCAGCCCGGTGTCGGTTACCCAGAAGTCGACGACCACGGCGCGACTGCCGGGCGGAACCACCGATCTGCTGACGCTGTCCACGCTGACGGTCGCCCCGTCGGCCGACGTCGTGCACGCCACCCTCGCGCAGGTCGTCGCCGGGGACGAGACCCTCGACACCCTCGGGACCACGGTGCCCATCGGTTTGCTGGCGGCCGGCTTCGTTCTGCTGGTGCTGGGATTTGTGGTGAGTGTTCGCGCTTCACGGCGGGCTCGGCGCGAGGCGCGCACGGAGCTGGTCGAGGTAGGTTCGTGACCGTCTCGCAGACCCCTGTCGGCGGCCTGCGGCGCTCGATCAGGCTGTTCCGCGCGTTCCGCGGCGAGCAGACCCGGCCGGAACACTTCTACTCGGTGCTGGCGCAGGACACCGTCCGGCAGCTGTCCGGGTACTGCGCGCTGGCCGGCGGCACGGTGCTGGACGTAGGCGGTGGCGCGGGGTACTTCGCGGACGCCGTGCGTGCGCAAGGCGCCGGCTACCACCTCGTCGAACCCGACCGGCGCGAGCTGTCCGCGCGGGGCCAGGTGCCGCCGGGCGCCGTCGTCGGCGACGGCTACTGGCTGCCGTTCCGCGATGACGCGGTCGATGTCTGCGTCTCCTCGAACGTTCTCGAGCACGTGCCGGACCCAGGCGGCTTCCTCGACGAACTGGTGCGGGTGACCCGTCCCGGCGGGATCGTCTACGTGGCGTTCACCAACTGGTATTCGCCGTGGGGCGGCCACGAGACGTCGCCGTGGCACTACCTCGGCGGCGAATACGCGGCACGCCGCTACACCCGAAGACACGGTAAACCGCCGAAGAACCGCTTCGGGAAGACACTGTTCCCGATCCACATCGGACGGACGCTGCACCTGGCTTCGGGCCGCCCGGACGCGGAACTGGTCGACACCCTGCCCCGTTACCACCCGCGCCCGGCCCGGGCCCTGCTGCGCATTCCCGGCCTTCGCGAGCTGCTCACCTGGAACCTTCTGCTGGTACTCCGAAAGACGAAGCGAGAGCCCGTACGATGACCATGCCGACGACGCCCCTGAACGCGGCTACCGGACCCGACGACACGACCCGAAGGTGGCCTCCACACTCCGCGGTGGCCGAACCGGACGATGCCGCCCCGCGTCCGGCCCGCCGCTGGTGGCTGCTCGGCGCCTGGCTGCTGATCCTGATCCTGTTCGTGGTGAACAGCCCCGGCAAGATGGTCTTCGACACCAAGCTCGGAGTGAACGTCGATCCGGCCGGGTTCTACGGGCAGCTGGGCCACCTGTGGAACCCGCTGCAGTGGTTCGGGGGGCTGCAGAACCAATCCATCGGCTACGCCTTCCCGATGGGCACCTTCTCGCTGCTCGGTCACATCGCACACCTCCCGGTCTGGATCGCCGAGCGGTTGTGGATGTCACTGCTGATCGCCGCCGGGTTCTGGGGTCTGCTCCGGCTCGGCGAAGCACTGCGAATCGGCTCGCCCCGCACCCGCCTGCTCGCCGCCGCGGTCTTCGCCCTGTGGCCGACTTACACCATCCTGGTCGGCTCGACCTCCGCCGCGGTGCTGCCCGGTCTGCTCGCGCCGTGGGCGGTGCGTCCCCTGGTACAGGGCGCGCGCGAAGGTTCCACCAAGCTCGCGGCCGCGCGGTCCGGGGTCGCGGTGCTGTGCATGGGCGGTGTCAACGCCGCGTCCACCGTCGCCGCGCTCGTCTTGCCGGCCCTCTACATCATGACGCGCACGCGGGACCGGCGGCTGCTGTCGCTCGGGCTGTGGTGGCTGCTCGCTGTCGTGCTCGCCACGGCCTGGTGGGTGGTCCCGCTCCTGCTGCAAGCCTCGTACGGCTTCGACTTCCTGCCCTACATCGAGCAGGCCGCCAACACCAACCAGACGACCTCGGCGGCCACCGTCCTGCGCGGCAGCGGCAACTGGGTCGCCTACCTGCACTTCGGCAACGCCTGGCTGGCCGCCGGGTGGGCGGTGGTATCCACCCCGCTGATCGTCGGCGCGTCGACGATCGCGGCCGCGACAGGACTGGCGGGCCTGGCCCGGCGTGACCTGCCGGAAGGCCGGTGGCTGCGGCTGTCCGCCGGTCTCGCCGCGCTCGTCCTGCTGGCCGGGTACGCCGGCCCGGTGGGCGGGCTCTTCGCCAGCACAGTGCAGCACTGGTTCGACAGCGCACTCGCGCCGTTCCGCAACGTCTACAAGTTCGAGCCGGTGCTGGCCGCGGTGCTGACACTGGGCGTCGCCCACGTCCTCGCCCGGCCGGTCCGGCAGCGGGCCGGGCGCAGGGCGCGCTCCGGACGAGCGATGCCGAGCCGGATCCTCGCGGTGCTTGCCGTGGCGGCGGTGCTGATCGGGCTCGGACAGCCGTACCTGAGCGGGCGGATCCTGCAGGACGAGCCGTTCGCCGCGGTCCCGTCCTACTGGACCGACACGGCGAACTTCCTGGCTCAGCACTCACCGACGGCACCCGCGCTGGTCACCCCGGCGGACTCCCACGGCACCTACGCCTGGGGCACTCCGGTCGATGAACCCCTGGAAACGTTGGCGAAATCGCCGTGGGTGCAGCGCGACCTCGTCCCGTACTCCGGTCCGGGTTCGCAAGCGATGCTGAAGGCCGCCGAGGACGCGCTGGAGTCGGGCGGCCCGCAGCCCGGGCTCGAGTCCTTCCTGGCCCGCGCCGGCGTGCATTACGTGGTGGTACGCAACGACCTCGATCCCACGCAGCTGGACTATGTCTCACCCGACGTCATCCACACGACGCTCCAGCTGTCCGGTTTCACCCGGGCGGCGTCGTTCGGTCCGCAGCTGACCGGCGGCCGCATCGGGTCCGGGACCCCGCTGACCGCGGCCGCGATGCTCCGGCAGTACCCGGCGGTCGAGATCTTCGCGACGCGGACGCCGACGCCTCCCAGTCCGGTGACGATGCGGCCGGTCGATTCGGCGTTGCTGGTCAACGGCGACCCGGGCACTTTGCTGCAGCTCGCCAACCAGGGGACGCTCGGCGACCGGGCGGTGCTCATGAACGGCGACGCCGGGGGAGAGGACAAGCCGGGCACTCAGGTGGTCACCGACGGGATGCGGCGTCAGGACACCGCGTTCGGCCTGATCCGGGACAACACCTCCTACACTTACACCAAGGACGGCACCAACCCGGCGGACGATCCCCACGGCGGCGAAGGTGCCCCGCCGCGGCAGCTCGTGCCGGACTACGCCACCGGCAACCAGACCGTCGCCGAGCTGTCCGGCGCCGCCGGCGTCTCCGCGTCCTCCTACGGCTCGTGGTTTTGGAAGACACCCCAGTTCGACCCCGTTAACGCCTTCGACGGCGACGCGACGACGGCGTGGACCGAAGGCCGGCCCGACGGCGCGGCCGGACAGTGGCTGCAGATCGACTTCGACCAGTCGCTGGACCCGCCCGCCACGGTGCCGATCCAACTGCTGGACGACAGCTCGTTCCGGCCGATGATCCGCCGGGTGGTCACGACGACGGAGGCGGGCAGCGCAGCCACCGAACTGGCTGCCACCGGCTTGCCCCAGCCGTTGCAGGTTCCGCGCGGGCATACGTCGTGGCTGCGCGTCACCGTCGACTCGACGAGCGGGGGCGCAGCCGAGCTGGGCGCCGGTATCCGGGAGATCGCGATACCCGGCGTCAAAGTGGCCCGATACCTGCACGCCGCGGATGTCTCCGGCGCCGGACCCGGTGCGTCGACAGTGGTCTCCTTCCATCGCGACGCCGTCTCGCCGTGGCCGCTGGCCGGCGGGCAGCCGGAACCCCGGCTGGCGCGGACGTTCGACACGGACACGGCCCAGCACATGACCGTGTCGGCGACGGCGGTTGCCGTGCCCGGCACCGCACTGGACTCGCTGCTCGACCGGCCCCCGGCACCGAACGGCGGCCTCACGGCGACCGCCAGCTCCAGCTGGGGCGCTCTGCCCCAGTTCCGCTCCGGCAACCTCGTCGACGGCAACTGGCGGACCCCGTGGCTGGCCGGCGGACCGGACCCGGTGGTGCACCTGCGCTGGACCGGGATGCGCACCATCGACGAGCTCGTGCTCGTCCCCGCAAGCGGTATCGCCGCCACGCCGACCAAGGTCCGAATCAGCGGAACCGGTGGCACCCGGGAGGTCGCGGTGCCCAACACCAGCACCAACCCCGTGCCGTCCACCGGTGACGTCAAATTCGAGGCGCTGACCACCGATCACCTGGACATCAGCTTCCCCGGCGTGTCGCCGTCCAGTTCGGACGACTCGGCCCTCGGCGCGAGCGTGGCGCCGGCGGTGGGGCTGGCGGAGCTGTACGCCCCGGCGCTCACGGACCTCGCGGTGCCTGCTCCGGACGCGAACACGCCGGTCGAACTGCCCTGCGGGCGAGGACCGGACCTGGTCATCGACGGGAAGACCTACCCGACGTCGGCGAAGACGACCCCGGCCGACCTGGCGGATTTCCGGCCGGTCGAGCTCACCGTCTGCGCCGCCCGAAGCGGTGTGGATCTCCGCGCTGGACGGCACGTGCTCTCGTCGGCGGGCGACCCTGGTCCACTGGCGATCACCGATCTGACCCTCACCAGCGCCACGACCACGCACGCGGCGAATGCGACGCAGCGGGAGGCGCGCGTGCAGTCGTGGGAACCGGAGCGGCGGCAGGTCGCGGTCGGCGCCGGAGCGGCGTCGTATCTGCAAGTGCACGAAACCTTCAACGCCGGCTGGACGGCTAGTCTCGACGGGAAACCGCTCCAGGCGATCGAACTCGACGGCTGGCAACAGGGTTTCGTCGTCCCAGCCGGTGCCGGTGGCACCGTGACGCTGTCCTTCCCACCCGGCACGCTCTACCGGGTCGCGCTGATCATCACCGGCGCCGCTGCCGTGGGCCTGGTCTTCGCCGCACTGCTGGGCGTGATCTGTCGCCGCCGGTACAGCAACACCGAGCGGATCATCGACACCGAAGCCGGAGTGAGCCGCGGCGGAGTCTGGGTCGCGCTGGCCGCCGTCACCGCACTGTTGGTGATAGTCGGCGGTTTCGCGGGGTTGCTCGTGCCGCTCCTCGCCGGGCTGGCGTACCTGAGGCCGCGCTGGCTGCCGGTGGTCGCGGTCGTCGCGATGCTGGGCGCGGGCGTGTTCGCGATCGCCGGGGTCGTGTCGCACGGCGTGACCGCCGGGGGCGGTGCGCTGGGCGGTCCCGCCCAGGTGCTGGCGCTCGCCGCGCTGGCCGCCGCCCTGACGCCGCAGTTGCCTCGCCGTGCTGGTGCGCGGTCTTGACCACCCGGGTGCCGTTCACGCCGGTCGACGAGCTCGGCTGCTGGCTGGACGGTCCGGGTGAGCCGAACAACGTGCACCTCGAGGTGCACGTCGCCGGGCACTTGGACCCGGCGCGCCTGGGGGAGGCGGTGGGGGACACGCTCACCGCGCACCCTCTCGCCCGGGCGCGCCGGGCGCCGCACCGCGGCCGGCAGCGGAGGCTGGAGTGGGAGGTCCCGGACCGGCCGGGAGCCACGCTCGAGCGGGCGCGCTGGAGCACCCCCGAAGAGCTGGCCAGGGGGCAGCGGCACCTACTGGCCGCGGCGCCCCCGCTCGACACCGCACCGGTACGGGTCCAGCACGCGGTGGGCCCGGACCGGGATGTGGTCCTGCTCAGCGCCCACCACGCGGTCCTGGACGGTCTGTCCTGCCTTCGACTGCTCCGCTCGATCGCCCGCCGCTACGCCGGAGCACCGGATCCGGTGCCGGCGAACCCGTTGTCCCTCCGCGTTCCGCGGAGTGGGCGTGATCGCCCGCCGAGGGTGTCACGCCGTCCTCCGACGCGGATCGCGGCCGACCGGGGACGGCCGCTGCCGGGGTACGGGCTTCTGCGCCTCGTGCTGCCCTGCCGTCCCCGTACCGGCCCGAGCCCCGGCACGGTCAACGACGTCCTGATTGTCGCACTGGCCGTGGCGATCGCGAGCTGGAACAGCGCACACGGCGCCGACGCGAGAAACCTGCGCATCACGGTGCCGATCAACGCCCGCCCACCCGGGCTGGACGGCGAGCAGCTGGGCAATCTGTGCCGGCTGGCGAGCATCGCCGTCCCGCCGGGTAATAGTCCACGGCGGACACTCGCAGACGTCATCACGCAGACCTCATGGGCGAAGAACCACAGCGGGCCGCAACTCGGCCTGGTCACCCGGGTCCTGGCGGCGCCGTGCTACCCGGTGGCCGTGCGGGCTCGCCTGGTGCGTCTGGCCCATCGGTTCGGTGCGCGGCGGTTCAGCGACACCTCGCTGGTGTCCAACCTCGGCAAGGTGGGCGAGATGCTCGAATTCGGGCCGTCGGCACCGGTCGCGGGGCTGTGGTTTTCGACGCCCGCGCCGATGCCGCGTGGCCTTTCCCTCGGCGTGCTCAGCCTGCGAGACGAGCTCCACCTCTGCTTCCGCTACCGGCTGTCGCTCTTCGACGATGCCGCGGCCACACGGTTCGCGGGATTGTTCCGCGAGTCCTTGGCGGTCATCGGCGACCCGCGCTTCGAGGGGCCGCTGATCGGCAACCATCCACAAGGGAGGGACCACCGTGGCGCTTGACGAACGGCTTCTCAGCGTGCTCGTCTGTCCCATCGACAAGGGTGCTCTGCTCTACTTCGTCAGCGACGCGATCCTGTACAACCCTCGACTGCGCCGGTTGTACCGTGTCGAGTCGGACATCCCGCTGATGCGCGCCGACCAGGCACAGCCGGTCGAAGCGGACCAGCATGGACGCCTGGTATCTCGTGCGCCCACCGAAGCTGTCACGACGCTGGATCTTCCGGTCGCTCACCTGCTGGCTTCGGCGGGGTGAGCGAGCACAGGGAAATGGGTTTCGATCTCCGTGTTGAGCCCGCCGAAGAGCCGGATGACGTTGCGGCGGTCTTCTTCCGTCCAGCCATCGAGCACCTCGGCCAGCCACCGGTTGCGCCGCTCGCGGGTCTCTTCGAAGACCAGTCTGCCCTCGGCTGTCACTGCCAGCAGGAAGGCCCGCCGGTCCCGGGGGTCGGCTTGGCGCTCGACCAGGCCGAGCTGGACAAGTGAGCTCGACTGCCTGCTGATCGTGGAGATCTTCGCGTGCAGCGATCCGGCCAGCCGGCTGGTGCGCTGTGCGCCCTCGCGGACGAGGGCGAGGAGGATCGCGTACGCCGCACGCTCGATCCCGTCGGACCCCGGTTCGGTGGACCGGTACTTGACCTTGTCGAACGACCTGGACAGGCGAACGAGTTCCCGGTCGAGTCGGTCGGCCAGGGCCAAGGCGGCCTTCGGCGCCGGGGCGGTCCTCACGTGCACTCCGGTCACCGTGCGCGGGTTTCCGGCCCCGTCGGTACTAGCACGAGCCCGTGCTCGGTGGCGAAGCGCCGCAGCTCGCTTCCGCTTGCCATGCGCGACGGATCTTCGGCGGAAACCAGCGTGCTGTACACCGCGCTCGCGCTCCGACCGGACCGGCGCACCAGCTCGATCGCCGTCTCGGCGATCCCGGGAATCGCACCGGCGTAAGCCTGAACCGGAACGACGTGGCCGGGCCGGGTGAAGTCGTCGGCCACCGAATCCGGTGCCGCGAGCGCGGCGATGGTGCGCGCGCGGTCGGCACCCGAGATGCCCGTTCCGGGGCCCCGCCGGTCGACCGTCACCCGCTGGGCTGGATCTCCCCGGTAGTACATCGGCGGCAGATCGAGGCGGCGGCAGTCCTCGGCGGTCATGGCGACCCGCACGAACCCGGACGTGTGCCGCACCGTGAAGGCCAGTAGCGCCGGGGTCGCCAGGGCCGCGGCAAAGACCAGGTGTCCCTCCCTGTCGTCCGCGACGATGACCGGTTCTCCGGCCGCGAGTGCCGTGAATGCCTGATCGGCATGGCTTCGCGAAGGTGCGTGGATGGTCATGAGGTGACTTTCGGGCCATGTCGGCCTGCGGACGAGCAGAACCGAGTTGTGTCCTCAGTGGACACTGTGGAAGGGCCGGTGACGGCTTCCTGGCCATCGTCGGGCAGACATTCGGCGGAGTCAAGGGGGTGAGTGCTTCTCCCCGGGTTCGCTCTGAGAATTGTTGCCAGGTGCCAAAAATTCCGTCGCCGCGACAACGGAACGCCGGTCTGGTCGAGGACCGGTGGGCCAGTTTTGAATCAACCAGTTGACTCAAAACTAGGAGAGGGTGTTCACTACTTCGACGTGGCGCAGACCACGTTGGCCGGGGCACCGGAGTTCCGGGCCTGCTGGCTGCTCAGTACGCACAGCTGTCTCGTCGACGCCGCCGAACAGGAGGTCAAGTGCTCGTCGCAGCCGGCCTCCGCCGGTGCTTCGTGGCGCCCGGGCGCCGTGCGAAGCCGGGACGTGACACTTGAGGGCTCGCCGGGTGGGGGTGCGCCGCAGTGATTCACGGACCAAGGAAGAGAACGATGTCGGATCGACGCTATCTGCACCTGAACCTGGTGGGGAACGACCTCAACCTCCACCAAGGAGCCCTCGCGTACGAGCGGGAACACAGTGACCGGCCGCAGCAACTGGACCCCTTCGCCCGCTTGCTGGACTACGGGAAGCTCGCGGACGAGGGCCTCTTCACCGCGGTCTTCCTCGGTGACGTTCCCGGCGCGGTGGGCTCTCCGGCGCCCGACGGCGGACCCGCCGAGCCGATCACGGCGCTGACCGCCATGGCGGGCGTGACCCGGCACGTGGGCCTGATCGCGACGGCCTCGACGACGTTCTACGACCCCTACACCCTCGCTCGCTTGATGGCTTCGCTCGACCAGGCCTCCGACGGGCGGGCCGGGCTCAACGCCGTCACCACCGCGGGGGACCACTTCGCCCTGGCCTACGGCCTGAAGGCCCACCCGGATCGCGAAACCCGATACCGGCGGGCAGACGAATTCCTCGACGTCGCCACCGCGCTCTGGGAAAACCGCGAGCTCCGCACCGACCCCGACGGCGTGATCCGGTTCTACGCCACGCAGCTCACGCACCACGGTGAACTCTTCCGGGTGGAGGGCGCGCTGAACGTCGCTCCCAGCCGCCAGGGGCGCCCGTTGATCGCCCAGGCAGGCGGGTCGGGGCCGGGTATCGCAGTGGCGGCCAAGCACGCGGAGATGGTGTTCACCAACGCCACCACACGCGAAGGTGCGGCCGCCTACCGGGCGGACCTGGACAAGGCACTGCTGAAAGCCGGCCGGGCGCCGGGCACTGTCCCCGCCATCCCGGGGCTCATTCCCTTCCTCGGGCGCACCAAGGCGGAAGCCGAGGAAAAGGTGCGCGCCCTCGACGACTTCGTCGACTGGGAGATGCTCGCGCCCTTCGCGCTGGGACAGTTCGGCATCTTCCTGTCCTTCGACGACGTCAATGACCCGTTCCCGGTGGACGTCCTTCCCCGGCCCGAGGACGTCGAGAAAACCATCACCAGCACCTACGGCAACTACGTGGGGCTCTACAACTGGATCCAGGAACGACCCGGTCTTTCGGTACGTGACGTCACCGCCCACGCGATCGGGCGAGGCGGTTCCACGCACCGGAAGTTCGTCGGCTCGTACGACGAGATCGTCGACGACTTCGCGCTGTGGTTCGAAGACGGCCACGTGGGCGGATTCAACATCATGTTCCCGATCGGCGCCCTGTCCATGCGGGAGTTCAACAACGAGGTCGTACCGCGCCTCGTCGACCGGGGCATCTACCGCGGCACCCCGGACGAGCGCTCGCTGCGCGAGCGCCTCGGCGGGACCACCGGCCGCTGAACCCGCGGGCCAGGAGCACGTGAAAGGAACGGAACATGCCGGAAACCGTGTCCCCGCCGGGACCTCAGCCCGACCACTTCGACCCGGACTGGGTGCGCGCCAAGTACGCCTACGAGCGCGCCAAGCGCCTGCGACCGAACGGGATCGACCAGTTCGTCGAGGTGACCGCCGAGTTCTCGCACTACGCCGACGACCCGTACGTCGAGCGGGTCGACCGTGAGCCGCTGGAGGACGAAGTCCAGATCCTCCTCGTCGGCGCCGGGCTGGGCGGCCTGCTGGCGGCCGTCCGGCTCCAGGAGGCCGGTTTCACCGACGTCCGCATCGTCGACAAGGCGGGCGACGTCGGCGGCACCTGGTACTGGAACCGCTACCCCGGCATCCAGTGCGACATCGAGTCCTACATCTATATGCCGCTGCTCGAGGAACTGGGCTACGTCCCCACCCGGCGCTACGCCTCGGGTGCGGAGATCCGCGAGCACCTGTTCGCGGTCGCCCGGCACTACGGCCTGTACCGCGACGCCTTGTTCCAGACCGGGGTGACCGGCATGACCTGGGACGGGTCTGCGAAGAAATGGCTGGTGACCACCGATCGCGGCGACCGGATCACCGCCGCGCTGGTAGTCGTGTCGCCGGGATCGCTGCACCGGCCCAAACTCCCGGGCATCCCCGGGATCAACGAGTTCCGGGGTCACACCTTCCACACCAGCCGCTGGGACTACGACTACACCGGAGGTGACGAGTCCGGTGGCCTCACCGGGCTCCGGGACAAGTCCGTCGGCATCATCGGCACCGGCGCGACCGGGCTTCAGGTCGTGCCGCAGCTGGGACAGTGGGCCGAGCGGCTCTACGTCTTCCAGCGCACCCCCAACGCCGTCGACGTCCGCGACAACCGTCCCACCGATCCCGGATGGGCGGCCGGTCTCGAGCCCGGCTGGCAACGCCGTCGGATGGAGAACTTCACCCGGGTGACCGCCGGCGCCGAGATCGAGCTCGATCTGGTCGGTGACGGCTGGACCGAAGTTTCCGCCGAGCTCACCGCCGCCGCGGTGATGAAGGAGATGGCCCGCCGCGAGGGCGCGATGACGATGGAGGAGATCTTCGCTTTCCTCTACGAGCAGGACTACCGGTCGATGCAGCGGCTGCGCGAGCGGATCGACTCGACCGTCACCGACAAGAAGACGGCGGAGGCTCTCAAACCCTGGTACAAGCGCCTGTGCAAGCGACTCGGCTTCCACGACGAGTATCTGCAGACGTTCAATCGCGACAACGTGCAGCTCGTCGACACCGACGGCCGCGGGATCGAGCGGCTCACGACCGACGGCGTCGTCGTAGACGGCACCGAGTACAAGGTCGACGCGCTGGTGTTCGCGACCGGCTACGAGGTCGGCACCACCTACACCCGCCGGGCGGGCTTCGACATCGTCGGCCGCGACGGCCTGCGGCTGTCCGAAAAGTGGAAGAACGGACCGCGGACGTTTCACGGGCTGCAGTCCCACGGCTTCCCGAACTGCTTCTTCCTCGGCTACACCCAGACGGGCATCGCGCACAACTACACGCACACCGCCGAAGAGCGCGCGTGTCACCTGGCCTACCTGGTCGGGGAGTGGGCTGCCAGGGGAGCGAGCACCATCGAAGCAGACCTCGCCGCGGAGGACGCCTGGGGCGACACCATGCGTGACATGGCCGGCGCCGGGATCGCCTTCTTCGCGGACTGTACCCCCAGCTACCTCGACACCGAGGGAGACCACGAAAACCCCGACAGCCTGCTGGCCGCAGGCTATGGTGCCGGACCCGTCCAGTTCTTCGAGCTGCTGGAGAAGTGGCGCTCGACCGGCGAGCTGGAGGGCGTGACGCTCGCATAGCCGCGACCACCCGGCGGCTTGGCCCGGTGCACGATCCGGGCTAAGCCGCCGGGAAGGACTTGATCAGCTCGTCCTTGATGCGGGCCAGGTCGGCCGGAACGCGGTACCGCTCCTGTACGTGGTCGGCGGCCGCCGCTACGCCCATGCCGAGCACCTGCCCCGGGGACAACAGGAAGTGGCGGTCCGGGTCGGCGAAAACCGAGTAGTAGTCGCGGAACTTGTACATCCCGCCGATGAACTGGTTGGTGCTGAACCTGACGTGTCCGTTGGGTACGCCCAGGGAGTCTGCGACGATCAGGCCGTGCAGGCTGGACGACACCAGCGTCTCGCACCGGGCGATCTCTTCGACCACGTGGCGCGGGTCGCTCGTCGCGTCGATCAGGTGCACCCCCGCCTGCTCGCGCAGCCAGTCCAGCTCGGCGACCTCCGCGTCCAGGAAGTGCGGCAGGACGCCCAGCCGGTACTCCTTGGCCGGGGCGGCGGTCACCAGTACGTCGGCCAGGAGACCGGGGTCGCCGACCGCGACGCCGGCCCGGTCGTCCTCCACCCGTTCCCGGGAGCGGGTCCCGCGCACGGCGACCACGTCGAAGTCCCGGTCCGTGATCTGGTCGTCCTCCTCCCGCATGAAGCCGGTGCCCCACAACACCGGCCGGTTGGCGAGCTTCATCCCCAAGGTCATCTCGATGATCGAGCCGGCCGCCACGATCTCGCACGAGTGAGGCGGCGCCCACTGGCAGGGCTGGCCGAAGATCTCCTCGACCAGCACCGGGCTGATCTCGTCACCGAAGTTCCGTTTCGGCTGGTGTTCCATGCGCCACCAGTACATCCGGAGTCTGGTCGTCACAGTGTGCGCTCCAGGGTCGTGAACTCGTACTGGTACCCGCTGGTGTCGTGCGTGGTGCTGCTGACGACGCGGCCGAACGCCGAGTAGTCCGGGAACCTCGCCATGCCGTCGTGATGGCCCTTGACGATCGTCAGGTAAAGCCGGTCGCAGAACGGAAGCGCGTCCCGGTACAACGCCGCCCCGCCACCGATGAAGATCTCGTCCGGGTCATCGTTCCGGGCCATCGCGAGGGCGTCATGCAGCGAATGCGCGACCCGGCAGCCGGGGACCCGGTAGGACCGTTGCCGGGTGACGACGATGGTCGAGCAGCCAGGCAGGGGAGTGCTGAACTCTTCGAACGTGACCCGGCCGAAAAGGATGGGATGACCCGCGACGATCGCGCGGAAGTGCCGGGAGTCTTCGGGGATGTGCCACGGCAGCCCGCCGGAAGGCCCGCCGATGACCCGGTTCTCGTCCAGCGCGGCGATGGCGCTGATGCGTGAGGCGCGTGAGCCGGCCCGTGTCATCGGATCGCTGTGGGTTGGCGCATCAGGAATCCGGCCAGCTCGTGCAGCAGGCCGGTCAGCGGCTCACGCGCCGAAGCCAGCGGGTGCAGACCAGCCGACCGCACCAGCGCGATCCCGATCGCGGCGGCGAGCACGAGCTGCCCTTGTGCGGCGATCGTGTCGTCGTCGGGCCGGTCCACGTCTTCGGACAAGGCGGCACCGAACGCCTGCAGGGCCTCAAGACGGGTCTGCTTCGTGCCTTCGGTCCCCGGGTCGTGCGCCAGTAGCAGGAGGTGCTCCTGGCTGCCGAAGAGGATCCCGGGACATCGAGGCAGACGTGCCAGGCACGCGGCGAACAAACCCTCTTTCGACTCGAAGTAGCGGTTGATGAGGGACACGTTCGCGCCTGCCGCGTCGGCGATGTCTCGCACCGACGTGTTCGCGTACCCGTTGCGGGCGAAGAGCCGGGCCGCGGTGTCGAGGAGCCGTTGCCTGGTTCTTGCCGCGTTCCGCGGCGGGTGCGCCGCGCCGGTCACCGTCACGGCTCGCTGGAGACGGGGTCGAGCAGGGCATCGACGACATCCTGGCGCCGGAGCCGCGTCTGTTTCGGCATGTTCCAGCCGAGCACTGCGGTGACCCGGCCGTCGCGCCGGTACTGGGCGACGAACCGCCGCTCGGCGGTGTCGCCTTCGACGACGGTCACTTCCGCATTGCCGTCGGGGAAGCCGTGCACTTGCACCTTGACGTCGTACTGGTCCGTCCAGAAATAGGGGACCGGCGTGTAGGGCCGGTCGTCTCCCATGATGTTCCCGGCCACGACCATGGCCTGCTCGATCGCGTTCGTCCGGTTTTCCAGCCGCACCAGGCCGCCGAGCTGCTCGTGGTGCCACCGCGCGACGTCTCCGGCCGCGTAGATGCCTTCGGCAGCGCGGCAGCGCGAGTCGCACACCAGGCCGTTGTCGACGTCGAGGCCGCTGCCCAGGAGCCAGCCCGTCACGGGGGCGGCACCGATCGCCACCACGGCCACGTCGGCCGGCAGCACCTCACCGGTGTCGAGGCGCACACCGGTCACCCGGCCGTGTTCCCCGGTGAACCCGCTGACGCCGGTGCCGAGGCGCAGTTTGACGCCGTGCTCGAAGTGCAGGCTCGTCAACAGGTCGCCGACGAGCGGGCCGACCTGGGCCGTCAGCGGAGTGGGTTGCGGGCCGACCATCGTCACGTCCAGGCCCATTCCCCGGGCCGTAGCGGCGATTTCGGCGCCCAGCACGCCTTCACCGACGACCACGAACCGCGATGCTTGCACGAGATCCCGGCGCAGGGACGCCGAGTCCTCCAGCGTGCGCAGGACGTGCACCCTGGCTAGGCCGGCTTGGCCGGGCATCGCGCGGGGACGAACGCCGGTGGCGACGACGACGGCGTCGGCCGACAGCTCCCGCCCCGCGGCCGTCTCGACCGTGCGGCTCGCGGCGTCGAGACTAATAGCCTCGTCTCCCAGGATGATCTCCGCGCCGAGGGCGGCCAGCGCGGCCGGCGGGCGGAGCCAGGTCCGGTCCGGCTCCCACACACCCGACAGCACCTGTTTGGACAGCGGCGGCCGGTCGTAAGGCAAGTGGGTTTCGGCACCGAGAACGGTGATTTCACCCGCATAACCCCGGCGGCGTAGAGTATCCACCGTGGACAATCCGGCGGCGGAAGCGCCGACCACGAGGACACTCCTCGGCCCGCTGGTGCCGACCGTCATTGTTGAACCTCTTCCATCTCGGGGACACGGGGTGAGCTTTCCCGCCCGCGCCGTCACGCGGGGCTGCTGACCGGGGCGAGCCAGAGCCCGACGATCGCATCGATCAACCGCGTCGCTGCCTGTTCCCAGTCGGCTTGCGCAGCAGGCAAGTCTCGGGCGAAGACTGCTTCACGTCGGGCGAGCATGTGTACCAACAGGTGCCGGGCCATCTCGTGCCGTTCGGCCCGCACCTTGGCCGGTAGGGCGGGCAGGGAACCGTCGAGCCCTTTGACGGTCTGCACCAGCGCGCGTGAGCCGAGCGCGTCGGCCTCCATGAGCTCGCGGTAGGCGGGATTGGTGGTGACCTGCGTGGCGAATCGGCCGAACCAGCTGGGCGTACCCAGGCTCGCCAGATGCCGTGTGACCGGGCGGACCAGGCAGATGACCCAGTCCCGGACGCCAGGTGCGTCGCCCAACTCGGCGACGTGCCGGGCCCGGAGGCGTTCGATGTCTTCGTTGTGCCCGGCCATGATCGCCCTTACGAGGTCCGCCTTGGTGCCGAAGTGGTAGTTGACTGCGGCGTTGTTGCCCTGTCCCGCCGCCTCGCTGATCTGGCGGTTGGACACCACTTCGATGCCGTACTCGGCGAAGAGCCGTTCGGCCGTGGTGAGGATCAGTTCGCGGGTGGCGTCTCGTCGCGCGGACCTGGTCATTCGCCCGGGTCCGGCGGATCGGTTCATCCCGGACCTCCTCCTCGGGGCTGCTGCGGGTGTCCGCCCAGTTAACCGGCCAGGCCAGTTTGAGTCAACTGGTTGATTTAAAACTGGACTATGTCGGTCGGTGGACGTGCTGTCTCACCCCGGCCGGAGTCCGGCGTTTTTAGCACGAATTGCTACCGGGGTATGCGGATTGTTGTTTTCCGCTGCCATTGTCGAATCGCTCGGCCGGCGGGTAATCTCAAGCGAGTCCTTCCGGTTGGTTATTGGCCGGTCGGCGCATTGTGCAGAGTGAAAATGTTGCGGCGCTCCCCTGTGGAAACGGATGACAATGGAGTCAACGATGTCTGAAAACTCCCCGGCCCCCGGCGGATCGCGCATCAGCCGCCGACAGGCGCTCGGCACTGCCGCCGTCGGCGCCGCCGCGGTGGGCGGCCTGCTGGCCGGTTCCGGCAGCGCGCTTGCCCAGGTGGCCTCGGCCGGCGTCCGGGTGACCGAGCAGCGGGAACGCGCGGTCGTCGTCGGCTCCGGGTTCGGCGGTGGCGTCTCAGCTCTTCGTCTTGCGCAGGCGGGCGTGTCGACGCTGGTCCTCGAGCGGGGCCTGCGGTGGCCGACCGGGCCGAACGCAGACACCTTTTGCCGCTTCGCCAACATGGACAACCGGTCGGCTTGGCTGACCGACCACAGTGTCGTCCCCGGCGTGGACAAGACGTGGACGCCCTACACCGGGGTGATCGAGGCCGTGGAGGGCGACGGCATGACCGCCAACTGCGGCGCGGCCCTCGGCGGCGGGTCGATCATGTACCACGGCATGACACTGCAGCCGACGAAGGCGAACTTCGCCGCGTCCATGCCGATGGCGGCGAACCTCTACGACGAGCTCAACCTCTGGGCGTACCCCCGCGTCGCGAGCATGCTGGGCATCTCCACCATTCCCGACGACATTCTGAAGACCGACCCGTACAAATCCTCCCGTCTCTTCAACGACGTCGCGGCCAAGTCGGGCCTGAAGCCTTTCCGCGTGCCGCTCCCGATCGACTGGAGCTTCGTCCGCGGTGAATTGGCCGGCCGGTACGCGCCCACCTACACCACCAGTGACATCGCTTTCGGGGTCAACAACGGTGGCAAGCACTCGATCGACGTCACGTACCTGGCCGCGGCGGAGGCGACCGGCCGGGTTCGGGTGGCGACGCTGCACGTCGTCAAGGACATCGCCATGGACGCGAACAAGCGCTGGGTGCTATCGGTCGACCGCATCGACACCGCCGGCGTGGTGCAAGAGAAGATCCGGATCACCGCGGACGCCGTGTTCCTCAACGCCGGTTCGCCCGGCACGACGCGGCTGCTGGTCAAGTCGCGCGCGAAGGGGCTCATCCCCGACCTGCCCGACTCCATCGGCACCCAGTGGGGCAACAACGGCGACCGGATCTACGCCTGGATCGGCATGAACGGTGACGCCGGCACCCAACAGGGCGGTCCCGCCTGCGTCGGCGGCACCGCGCCGCTCAGCCCGATCCCGCTCACGATCATCCACGCCGGCGCCCCCGCGGCGCTCGAAGGCGTGAAACTCATGACGGTCGTCGGTTTCGGGGTCGTCCCGGCCGCCGGCACCTGGGCCTACGACGCGACCAAGGACGACGCGGTGCTGACCTGGCCGCTCGCCGCCGACGCCGCGCTGCAGACTCTCATCGCGGCACGGATGGCGGCGCTGGCCGTGGCCGGCGGTGGCGTGATGGTCGACACCAACACCGCCGCGCCGTCGACGTGGCACTCGCTCGGCGGGGTGCCGATGGGGTCGGCCGTGGACATGAACGGGCGCGTGACCGGGCACAAGGGCCTGTACGTGCTCGACGGTTCACGGATCCCCGGGTCCACTGGTGCGTGCAACCCGTCCATGACGATCGCGGCACTCGCCGAACACAGCATGTCGAGGATCGTGGTTTCTGACGTCGGACGGGTCTTCTGACCGGGCGGGGCGGTTTCCGGGCGGAGCCGCGTATCATCACCGCCGAGCTCAGCAAATCCTACGGATCGGTGCGGGCGCTGGCCGACGTCAGCTTCGCCGTCGGCCCGGGCCGGATCCTGGGCGTACTGGGCCACAATGGCGCCGGCAAGACGACCTTGGTCGACATCCTCTCCACTCGAGTGCGTGCCGACGCCGGCACGGCGCGCGTCTGCGGCTGGGACGTGCGAAGCGGCGGCTCGCAGGTGCGCCGCCGCATCGGCGTCGCGACGCAGTTCACGGCCCTCGACGACGCCCTTTCCGGAGCGGAGAACCTGGTGCTCCTCGCGCGGTTGCTCGGCGCGACGGCGAAGCAGGCCCGGGAGCGGGCCGCCGAACTGCTGGCGGCGTTCGACCTGACCGAAGCCGCCGGCCGCCGCGTGAAAACCTACTCCGGTGGCATGCGGCGCCGGACGGACCTGGCCGCCTGCCTCTTGGGCCGGCCCGAAGTGCTGTTCCTCGACGAGCCGAGCACCGGCCTCGATCCGGTGGCCTGCCGCCAGCTGTGGGACATCATCAAGCGCCTGGCCGGCCTCGGGATCACGGTGGTGCTCACCACGCAGTACCTGGCCGAGGCCGAGCACCTGGCCGACGAGGTGCTCGTGCTCGCGGCCGGGCGGGTGGTGGCCGCCGACACGCCGACCGCGCTGAAACGACGGCTCGGCAGCCAGCAGCTCACTCTCACGTTCCCGGAAGCCTGGCACGGTGACCGGGCGCTCCAGCGGCTGCGGGGTCTCGGCTTGCGTGGCGTACTGGATCCGCGGTCGGGGGCGGTCGTGCTTCCGGTCGACGGTGGCGGTGACGTCGTAGCCGCTGTACGTGCGGTCGACGACGAGCGACTGCCGGTGGCACGCGTGCGGGTCACCGAGCCCACACTCGAGGACGTCTACCTGACTTTGCACGGCGCCGGGCAGGTGTCCCGGTGACCGCGCGCGTGCGGCTGCCCGCCTCGGTGGGCACGAGGTGGCCGGACAGCAGTTTCGCCCGGCAGGTGCGCGTGCTGACCGGTCGCTATGTACGCGCTTCCCTGGGCGATCCGAAGCTGCTGTTCCTCGGGTTGTTCCAGCCGGTGGTGCTGTTTCTGTTGTTCAGCCAGGTCTTCGCGGGGGTGGGTGCCGTACCCGGGGTCGCCCGGTTCGCGGGCTACCTCAACTTCCTGCTGCCCGCGACGATCGTGAACATCGCGCTGACCACCGCGATGGGCGCGGGGTTCGGCCTGCTCAGCGACACCTACACCGGGTTCACCGGGCGCCTGCGGACGATGCCGGTGGCCAGGATGTCCCTTCTCGTCGCCCGCAGCCTGGCGGACGCGATCAGGCTTGCCCTCCAGCTCGTCGTGATCCTGGTGATCGCGTGGCTGGTGCTCGGGTTCCGGCCCGGCGACGGCTGGGGCCTCGCCGCGGCGGTGATCTTCACCGTCGCCGTCGGGTGGGCGTTGAGCTGGCTGTTCCTGGCGATCGCGGCGTGGCACCCGCGGCTGGAGGCGATGCAGGCGGTCACGTTCATCGTGATGTTCCCGCTCATGTTCACCTCCAGCGCCTATATGCCGGTCGAGACGATGCCCGGGTGGTTGCGCGTGGTCGCGAAGGTCAATCCGGTCACCTACGCGGTCGACACGACCCGCGCACTGGCACTGGGGGTACCCGCCGGAGCGGCACCGGCGATCGCGGCGGTACTGGCGGCCGCAGTCGCCGGTGTTAGTGCCTGGGCGGCCTACGCGCGCGTCTCACGAGAGTCGTGAACACCGGCCGCCAGGTCCTCCAGTGCGTCGGCCGCGGCGGGCGCACCACCGGCGGCCACGAACGACTTCCGGATCAGGTCGGCGGCGGCCGCGAAGGCTGGGTCGCCGCCGACCTGGTCGAGCGCGTGCCCGACCAGCTCGGCGCGGCTGTGGGGGAACCTCAGCCGCACGCCGGCGCCGGTCGTGGCGACCTGCCCGGCGATGACCGGCTGGTCGTCCCGGATGGGGGCGACGACCAGCGGCACACCGGAGGCGAGGCTTTCGCACACGGTGTTGTGCCCGCCGTGGCAGACGACCGCGGCCGCGTGCGGCAGCAGTTCGGGCACGGGCAGCCACGGTAGCCTGATGAAATCCCCGTCGAGCTCCCGGAGGCGGTTGCCGGGATCGGCGAGCACGCCCTGGAGTTCCGGCCGCGCGTCGAGCGCCGCCACGCATTCACGGAGGAAGCCTTCCGTCACGTCGGCGTTCACCGTCCCCATCGTGACGAGCACGGACAGGCGACCGGTGTCGAGCCGCTCCCACGGAAACCCGTCGTCCGAGGCAGGGGGCCGGGGCACCGGGCCGACGAACCGCACGGCGGGTCCCACGTCCCCGGCCAGGGCCGGTGTCGTGAAGGCCAGCACCAGGTGCGGGGAAAACCGCAGATCTCCGCCGGCGCCCGGAACGCCGTGGCGGTGCCGTAGTTCGCCGAGCCGTCCGACCAGCCAGTCCCGTACCCGCGGCATGGCGGCCAGGGGGTCGGTCAGCTCCGCGGAGGTCGACGCCGAGGTGGCCCAAGGGAGTCCGGCCCGCTCGGCGACCAGCGCACCGGCGAGAGCCTGCTGATCGGTGAGCACGACGTCAGGTCGGGTGTGACGCACAGCCTGCCGCACCCCGGGAACCATCGCTTCGGCCAGGGGCAGCAGGACGTCGTCCCACAGGTGCTTCAGGGCCGCGTATCCGCGCAGGTGGGGTGGTCTGGGTCCGGGGGAAGGCGACGCGCACGCGTGGATCGGCCAGCGCCCGGGCAAGGTGCGGGCCAGCACGGTTTCGTCGCCGGCCCAGCTCACCTCGTGGCCACGGTTCCGCAGCTCCTCGGCGACCCCGATGATCGGGTTGACGTGCCCGGTGAAGGGCGGCACCACGACGAGGAACCGGGTCACGGGCGCCCACCGGAGGCCGCCAGAACCCGGTTGTGGTGCCGGGAGATCCAGTCCAGGATCACCGGCCTGATCTCGTGGTGCCGCTTCACCAGCACGGAATGGTCCTGACCGTCGACGACTTCGGTGCGGCATTGGGGCAGGAGCCGTTCCAGGCCGCGCAGGTCTTCGCTCTGGAAGCCTTCGCTGCCCACGATGGACAACACCGGGCAGTCCAGGGAGGCGAGGGCGTCTTCGTCGAGGAAGGGCCCGGTGGGCACGTCCTCGACGATGGTGGTCGCGCGGATGAGCTTCACCGCCGACCTGGTCAACCGGGCGTAGTGGGCGCCGAAGGTGTCCTCGACCCAGGTGATGTACTCCTCCGCGGCCATCCCGTCGACGACGCCGCCGAGCGTGCGGGCCATCTTCCCCGACCAGACCTCGGTCGGGGGTTCGGCTTCGATTGCCACGATGCTGTGCACCAGTTCCGGGTATCGCGCGGCGAAGTCGAAGGCGACAGTGCCACCGAAACTGTTGCCCACCAGGTGGACCGGTTCGGAGATGCCGACGCCCTCCAGCAATGCTCGCAGGTCTTCGGTGAAGTCCCGGACGAGGTACCCGGTGTCTGGACGTTCGGTCCGGCCGTGGGCCCGCAGGTCATAGGTGAGCACGTCGACCCCCGCGGCCGCCACGGGTGGGGCGAGCGTGAGGTAGAAGCTGGCGAGGCTGTCGTAGCCCAGGCCGTGGATGAACACCGCCTGCGGGGCGTCGGCGGTGGCGGGGTTCTTCGCCCGCAGGTGCTGGTAGTGGGTCCGGACCCCGTTGACGGCGAGGAAGCTCACGCGGTCGTGCCCGCCTTTTCCGACAGCGCGGAGTGCACGTAGTCCGCGAGCAGCCCCAGGCGCAGCCCGATCACGTCGTCCATCTCGAGGGCGGCGAGGAACTCGGCGAGGTTGACGCGTTCGCCGTAGCGTTCGGTGAGCATCCCGCCTAGCGCGACCAGGTCGATGCTCTCCAGGCCGAGGTCGTCGTGGAACAGGCTGTCCGGGGTGATGTCGGTGTCGTCGATGCCGTACTGGTCGAGCAGATCGGTCACCATCGACCGGATCACGTCGAACACGGCCTGGGCGGAGGGGTCGGTGCGATAACTCATCGAGTGCTCCCGGTGGTTCAGGGGGACAGGACGTGACAAGCGGGAAACCCGGCCGGCGGGCCGGTCGCGGTGCTGCCGGCGGGAGGTGGGCCTTCGGCGATCTCGATCTCGGGGAGCTGCCCGGAACCGGTATCCCGGACCCGCGCCACGGCGACCGGCCCGAGCCGGGCGACGGCGATGTCGAGGCCGGGTACTTCGAGCCCGTGCCGGCCGGTGACCCGGCACGAGCCGGACGGGTCCTGGTGCACGCGAAGCTCGGCCGGGTAGATCGGACCCGCGCCGTGGTCCCAGAGCCAGCCGCGCACGGCGTCCTTGACGACGGCCAGTTTGAGCAACCAGGCCCGCTGCCCGGTCGGCGGTAGCCGGGCGTACTCCGCGTATTCGGCGCTCCCGGCGTAGCGGCGGAGGTAGAAGTCGCGGGATGACAACGTCCGCCAGTGCTCGGTCAGCCACCACAGCCCACCAGCGGGTTCGGCAAGCGTGGCGGTCCCCGGCGTGCGGTGCACCGCACCGGCCCGTTCGCCGCTGTCGAAGCGCCGGTCGACCCAGCCGCGCACCGTCATGACGGGCGCGCCGTCGCGGGACAAGCGGCCGTCCATCGTCACGGTGTCCGCGTCGAGCCCGGTGACCCGCACGAAGCAGTCCACAGTGGACCCGGTGGCGGGTTCGGGTGCGTGCAGGTCGATCCGGGCGATGTTCGCCGGCAGGGCGATCCAGCGGTCCGGGACGTTCTCGACCAGCCATTGGCCCAGGAACTGCCCCAAGTTGTCCAGCAACGCGCCCGGAGCGGGCGGAACCGTGATCACCCCGCGCAGGGTCCGGTCGGATACCGCGATCGACCGGGTCAGCCCCTGGAAGGCCGGGCCGTGGAAGAGCCAGCCCTGCCGGTACATGTCGGTGGCCGCCAGCTCGGGCGTTCGCTCACCGGGCTCCGGCGACCATGAGGGTGGCGGTGGTGGGCGGTGGCGCGCGAGCAGGACGGTTCCTTCCGCGTTTTCGCCGAGCCGGACGTGCACACGGCCGGCACCGGTGTGCTCGACGTCGATCCGCACCTGCCGCGGCGGGCAGACCGGGAGCCACCGGTGGAACGTGAGGTCTTCGGCGGCGATGGCGACCAGTCCGGGGCAGGCCTGTTCGGCTGCCTCGATCATGTGCGCGACCATCGTGGTCGCGGGGACGAGCGCGCGCAGGTCTTCCTCGTCGGGCCAGTCCGGGCGCTGCCGCATCAGGCAGTGGTCCCGCAAGTAGGGCATCGCCGCGAGGGAGACGTCGAGAACCCGGGTGTTGCCGGTTGCGCTCGCCGCGCGCAGCACCGCGGCCACGGCGTCCGCGGTCCGGTCGAGGAACCCGGCCATCTCGCCGGCCAGCGTGGTGCCGAGTGCCGCCAATCCCGCCACGCCGGCGTCCGGCACGGACACCGCGATCGTCTCGGTCGGTCGTTCCAGAGCGTCGAAGTCCGGTTCCGCCCCGTCGACCCACAGCGCGAGGGCGCAGCGGCGCAGCTGGTCCAGCCCGGACCGGTGTGGGGAGTTCGCGGCCAGCACCAGGAAGTCCGCACCGGGGACGTCGTGCCGGAGGGTGTCGTCGATCAGAGATCCGAGCTGTCCGGTACCGAGCTGGAGAAAGGCCCGTACCCCCGCGGTGTACAGCGATCGCACCACTTGACGGAAGCGGACGGGCTCGACCAGGTGCCGCAGGCACAGTTCGCGGGCGGCCGCGGCGTCGTCCGGGAACGGGGCCGCGGTGGTGGCCGACCAGACCGGGGTGGCGGCGGGCCGCATCCGCAGCGCCGGTACGCCGTCGCGGAAGTAGCCGAGATACGGCTCGAGCATCGGGGTGTGGAACCCCGACTTGAACGGCAGGAGCCGGCAGATCACGGCCCGCGCCCGCATCACCGCCAGGACCTCGCCGATGTCGTCCGCCGGCCCGCAGACCACGGTCTGCCCGGCCGAGTTCTCGTGCGAGACGACCACTTCCGGGTGCGCGGCGAGCACCGGTGTCACCCGGTCGGCGGCGCAACCCAGCACCGCGAACTCGACCCCGGGCACGCGGAGGGCGTCGAGGTCCGCACGGGCGACGAGCGCGTCGAACTCCGCGGCCGACACGATGCCGCCGGAGATCATCGCCGTCCACTCTCCGACGCTGTGGCCGGCGACCGCGTCGGGCCGGATCCCGAGCCGGCGCACGGCCGAGTCGAGCAAGCGGCCCACGGACATCACGGCGGATCCGTGCCGGCCGAGCGATGCGGTCGACACGTCCGGCGCGGGCAGGCCGAAGTGCTCGGCGACGTCGGCGACGTTGGGCGCGAAATCTCCTTCCAGCCCGGGGAAGACGAAGGCGGTACGGCCGCCGCCGGCGAGCAGCGGGGCCGGGCTGAACCACAGGTCACTGCGTCGCCGTACCGGCTTTCCCTTGCCGACCAGGCGCCGTGCCGTGGCCAGCCGGTCCGGGGTGGGATCGAGCAGTGCCAGCCGCGGTCCGGGACCCCGGTAGGACGAGCCCGCCGGCTCACCGGCGTCGAGTGCGTCGAGCAGGCCGCCGATTCCGGGCGCCGCCAGCAGCAGCATCCGGCCGGTCGCCTGCGGCGCGGGAGGGGCGATGCTCATCGCCGCCTACCAGGCCGAGGCCGTGTACAGGACCGTGGGGACGTCGCCCCACGCGAGTTCGCGGAACAGCGCCGCCACAGCCGCGTCCGGGGCCAGCAGGCTGATGCCGCGTTCGGTGTAGGAGCGGGCCAGCTCTTCGCTCACCATGCCGCCGTGCGGTCCTTCGGGGGCCCACGGTCCCCAGTGGACGGTGAGGGCGCGGGCGCCACCGCGGGCGGACCAGGAGCTGCCCAGCGCTTCGAGCGCGTCGTTCGCCGCTGCGTAGTCGGACTGCCCGCGGTTGCCCAGCACCGCCGCGATGCTGCCGAAGAACACCACCGCTCGCGGCAGGTCGGGCAGTTCGTCCAGGGCGCCGAGCAGGGCCCGGGCTCCTTCGACCTTGGTCCGGTAGACGCGGGCGAACGACTTCGCGTCCTTGTCGGCGACCAGCCGGTCCTCGATGACGCCCGCCGCGAAGACCACCAGGTCGAGGCGGCCGTGTTCGGCGTGCACCTGCTTGACCAGCCGGCCGACGGCGTCGGCGTCGGTCGCGTCGACCGAGTGGTAAGTGGCCATGCTGCCGTGGCCGCGGAGCTCGGTCAGCGTCCCTTCGACCTCGCGGCGCGCCAGTGTCTCCTTGGCCCGCCGGTCGATCTCGGCGGGATCGCGGTGCCCCAGCTTGGCCAGGGCGCCTCGGAGTGCGGCCAGGTCGGTGGCGGCCGCGATTTCGGCGGGTTCGGCGTCCGTCGCGGTTTGGGTCCGCCCGGCGAGCTCGATCCGGCACCGGGTGGCGGCGGCCAGTTCGACGGCAACCCGGGCGGTGATGCCCCGCGCCCCGCCGACCAGCAGGACGACGGAGTCGGAGCTCAGTCCCGCGGCGGCCAAGTCGGTGGTGCCGTCGCCGGCCGGTCCGGCGCCGGTGACGGCGAGCCCGCCGAGCGGGGTCTCGACCAGATCGGGTACGCGCCGAAGCGGGTTGTGGCGGACCACCGGGCCGCCGGTGCGGTCCTGCAACTCGCCGGCCACCAGCTCGGCGATCTCGGTTTCGTCCTCGGTCGCATCGATTTCCACCAGCCGGGTGAGTGTGTCCGGGTACTCCCGGGCGATGCTGCGGAAGAAGCCGCGCAGCCCCCAGGACTGGGCGCCCGGGCCGGCTACGGCCACGCACCAGCGCACGCGGGGCAGAGCCGAAGCGAAGAGCGGATAGAGCTCCGGCAGCAGCGGCTCGTCCACGGGGGAGAGGGCGTGCAAGGAGATCAGTCCGTCGAAGGGTGTGTCCTCGGGGATCCCGGCCTCGCCCAGCACCACGGGATCGGCGCCGCTGGCCGAGAGGCGTCCGGCCAGTTCCTCGGCGATCCGCGGGTCCCCGCCGGCGATCGCGATCGCCGCGCCGATCAGGGCCTCGGCGTCCGGTGTCGCCGGAGTGGCCACCAGGTCCAGGACGAACCGGCCGGGCGGGCTGCCTGCCGCCGCGGGTTCTGTGGGTTCTGCGGAGGCCGGTGCGGGTCCGCCGAGCACCGCGGCCATCGCACCGGCGGTCCGGCTCCGGACCAGGTCGTCGATCAGGTCGCGCCCGCCGGCGAGCTCGCCCGCGATTTCGGTGCGCTTGATGGAGTCGACGGACAGGTCGGCTTCGAGGTCGAGGTCCGGGTCGATCATGTCCGGCGGGTAGCCGGTCCGCCGGGCGATCACGCCGACCACGAGCGACAGCGGGTCACCGGCCGGCGCGGGCGGTGCTTCGGGCTCGACGACCGCCGTGATCGCCGGTACCGGCGCCGGGAGCGCCACGGGTTCCGGCACCGGGAAGGCCGCCGGGGAGGTGGTTGGGGCCCCGAGGTAGCCGAGCATGACGTCGCGTTGTGCGGTGACGAGTTCACGGCTCGTGCGAAGGAAATCCGCGACGAGCGCGTCACGTCCCGTTGGATCGGGCAAGGTATCCGTCCTCGACGTTGAGAAGGGGTTGACCCGGCGGGCCGGGGCCAGCCCGCCGGGGATCACGTCGCCGTCGGCGGTGCGGACCCGATGGCCGTCGATCGTCCAGCGCGGCCGTTCCGGGGGCTCGGCGAAGGTCAGGTCCCGGCCCGGGCGGCCGCTGTGCAACCAGCCCGCCCGCACGTCCACACCCGCCGTGGCGAGCCGGGCCAGGCCGGTGAGGAACCCGCGAAGACCGTTTTCGCCGGGACTGACCACCGTGTGCGGCCGGTCGTGCAGGATCTTGTCGACCAGGCCGCTGAGCACCGAGCCCGGACCTGCTTCGACGAAGACACGCGCGCCGTCGGCGTACATGGCTTCGATCTGCTCGGCGAACAGCACCGGGGAACCGATCTGGGCGGCCAGCTCAGCGCGGGGCGCGTCGGCGTCGGCGGGGTAGGGCGCTGCGGTCCGATTCGACCAGACGGGCCGGTCGCGCTCGCGGAAGGTGACGTCCGCCAGCACCGCGCCGAACGTGTTGCCCGCGGCGGCGACCACGGGACTGTGGAATGCGCACGCCACGGGCAGCTGCGTGGCCGACAAGGACGCATCGCGCAGGGCCGCGAGGGCGACCTCGATGGCAGGCGAGGTACCGGCGATCACGGTCTGGTCTGGTGCGTTGCGGTTGGCCACCACGACGTCGCCGATCCCGGCGAGCACGCGTTCCACCTCCGCGGCGGAGGCGGAGACCGCGGCCATCGCACCGGGATCGGCCCCGGCGGCATCCACAATGGACTCCGCGCGTGCCGCACTGAGCCGCAGCAGGACATCCGGGGCCAGCGCGCCCGCGGCGGTGAGGGCCACCAGTTCGCCGTAGCTGTGCCCGGCGAACATGTCGGCCCGCACTCCCGAAAGGGTGAGCAGCTCGTGCACGGCGAGCCCGGCGATGCCGAGCGCCGGCTGGGCCCGGCGGGTGTCGCGCAGCCGGTCCCGCTGGGCGCGGGTCTCGGCGGCGTCGAAGGCGGCGGGCGGGAAGACAGTGTCGAGAACCGGCCCGGCGTGCCGGGCGATCCGGTGCAGTTGAGGGAAGGTCGCGAACAGCTCGGCGAGCATTCCCGGGCGCTGGCTGCCCTGTCCGGGGAACAGCACGGCGATCTTGCCCGCCGGCGCGTCGGCGCCGGGGATCACCTCCGGCGGCGTTTCTCCGCTCGTCACCGCGTCCACGATCCGGATCAGCTCGTCGAGATCCTCAGCGACGAAGGCGAAGCGCACCGGCGACAGCTCCCGGGCACTCCACACCGAGACCGTCTTCGCGAAGTCCCGCAGCGCCCAGGGCCGTCCGTGGGTTTCGTTGGCGGTGAGTAGTGTGCGCAGCCGTTGCAGCTGACGCACCGCCGAAGCCGTTTCGGCGCTGCGGATCAGGAACAGCTCGGCGGGCCAGGCGGTCCGGCTCTGCCGGCTGAGGTCCGCCGTCCCGTGCCCGGCGAGGACCAAGTGGAAGTTCGTGCCGCCGAAGCCGAAAGCGCTTACGCCGGCCACCCGCTCTTCCGCGGGCGCGAGCCAGGGGGACGGCTCCGTGCGGAAGACGAACGGGCTGTCGGGCGACCAGGCCGGGTTGGGGGCGGTGATCATCGTCGGGGGCAGCACACCGGTGTGCACGGCCAGCGCTGCCTTGATCAGCCCGGCCATCCCGGCCGCGCACTTGGTGTGCCCGATCTGGGACTTGACCGAACCGAGCGTGCAGCTGCCGGGTGCTGCCCCGGACTCCTCGTAGAGCTTCGTGATCGTGGTGAGCTCGGTGCGGTCGCCGACCACGGTACCCGTGCCGTGCGCTTCCACCAGCCCGACGCCGGCCGGCACCACGCCCGCGTTGCGGTAGGCCCGGTCCAGCGCACGGCGCTGACCCTCCGCCCGCGGGGCGGTGAGCCCCATCGCCCGGCCGTCGCTGCCGCTGCCGACGCCCTTGATGACCGCGTAGACGCGGTCGCCGTCGCGCTCGGCGTCATCGAGCCGCTTGAGGACGAGACAGGCCACGCCTTCCCCGAGGGCGATCCCGTCGCCTTCGGCGTCGAAGGTGCGGCAGCGCCCGCGCGGGGAGAGCGCGCCGACCGAGGAGAACATCAGGAAGTCCTCGATCGAGTTGTGCAGGTCCGCGCCGCCGCACAGCACGACGTTGCTGTCACCGGTGAGCAGTTCCTTGCAGGCCGCGTCGACTGCGGCCAGGGATGAGCCGCACGCCGCGTCGACGGTGTAGTTGGCGCCGCCGAGGTCCAGCCGGTTGGCGATCCGGCCGGCGATGACGTTGACGAGCTTGCCGGGGAAGGTGTCCTCGGTCAGGCGCGGTAGCTGCTCGTCGAGCTCGGCCGGCACTTCGTCGAGGTAGGCGCGCAGCATGATGCGCAGCGTGTTGGTGCGCGAGAGGTCGCTGCCCGCCTCCGTTCCGAAGATCACGCTGGTGTGCTCCCGGTCGAACGGCTTGTCCTCGTAGCCCGCGTCGCGAAGTGCCCGCTGCGCCGCTTCGAGCGCGAGCAGCTGCACGGGTTCGATCGAGGCCAGCGCAGCCGGCGGAATTCCGTAGCGGAGCGCGTCGAACGGGATCTGGGGCAGGAAGCCGCCCCACTTGGAGTACGTGTGTTCGCCGGTGCCGGGAGTCTTGTCCTCGGTGTAGTAGCGCTCGGCGTCCCACCTGTCGGCGGACACCTCGGTGATCGCGTCGACGTTGGCGAGGATGTTCGCCCAGAACGCAGGGAGGTCGGCGGCACCCGGGAACATCGCCGAGATGCCGACGATCGCGATGTCGAGCGGTGCCGGGGCTTCCGGCCGGAGGTGCCGGCCCAGGGGAGTGGGCCGGGCCGCCGAGAACTCGACGGCGCCGGTCGTCACCTCCGCGTGCAGGCGGGCGAGGCCGGTGGTGGCCGACCGCAGGACGGCCACCTGACCCGCCATGTAGAGGCCCGCCTGGTGCTGGCCCGCCTCGTCGACATCGATCAGGTCGCTGCCGACGCGACGGATTCCTTTGCTCGCTATCCGCAGGCGTCCGACGTTGAGCTCCTCGAGGCGTTGCCACACCTCGCGCTCATCCGTTTCCTGCTCCTGCAGCTCCCGGCGGAGCGAGGCGAACTCATCGGTGAAGGGACTGGGCAGGCAGCGGGTCACGTGCCCAGGTGCCGTCTCCAGCAGGACCGTGGATTCGGCCGCCACGGCCTGTATCCGGAACAGTGGTTGCACCGCGCCGTGCTCCACCGCTTCGTCGGTGAACAGGTAGGCCGTGCCCATCAGGATCCCGACCGCGGCGCCGCGGTCGCTCAACGGCGCGGCCGCGGTGGCCACCATCGCCGACGAGCGCGCGTCGTGGATCCCGCCCGCGAACAGGATGTGCAGTTCGTCGGCCGCGCCACCGGCTTCGGCGAAGTCGAGCAGCACGTCGATGGCCGCCTGCCACAGGCAGAAGCTGGTGCGCGGTCCGACGTGACCGCCGCATTCCGAGCCCTCGAAGACGAACTTGCGGGCGCCCGCGGCGAGGAACTGCTGCAGCAGTGCCGGGGACGGGACGTGCAGGAACGTCGCGATGCCGGCGTCCTCCAGGACGGCGGCCTGGTCCGGACGGCCTCCGGCGATCAGTGCGACCGACGGGCGGACCTCGCGGATCGCCCGCAGCTGCCCGGCCCGGATGTCCTCGGCCGCGAAGCCGAGGACGCCGACGCCCCAGGGCCGGTCGCCCAGCCGGGTGCTGGTTTCCGCCAGCAAGGCGGCAGTCTGATCCGCGGAGGAGAGGGCGAGTGCCAGGAAGGGGAGGGCGCCCGCGTCGGCCACGGCGCGGGCGAACCCGGCTTGGTCGCTGACCCGGGTCATCGGGCCCTGCGCGATGGGCAGCGTGATGCCCATCGCGCGGGCGAACGCCGAATCGGGCGCCACCGCCGGAGCGTCGCCGAAATCCTGGCTGCGGAAGGCATCCTCGACGGTTCGGACCGCGCGGGCCGTCGTGCCGTATCGCTGCGCGAACCGGGCCGCGAGGAAGCAGTCCTGGCCGACGGGAAGGCGGTCCTCGCCGAGGGGCAGGAAACGGTGGCCGGACTCCAGGTGGGTGTTGGTGCCGTCGCTCAAGGCGAGCAGAGCCTGGACCGAATCGGGCAGCGCGCATTCCGCGAGGAGCGCGAGCTGGGTGTCCAGGACGACCCCGGCCGCACCGCCGGCCGCGGCCGCTGCGGCGGTCGTGGGCCCGATGCCGCCGCAGGCCAGCACGGGGAGCGGGAGCTGCTCGTCGCCGAGAAGCTGCTGCAGGAGGACGAACGAACCGAGCTCGCCGACCCGGCCACCCGACTCCGAACCTCGGGCGATCAGTCCGTGCGCGCCATCGGCGTGGGCCGCGTGGGCCTCCGCGACCGAGGTGACCTCCGCCAGGACCGGCAGGTGCGCGGCGGCGTCGGCGACGGTCCAGGAGGCGTCGCCGCACAGCAGGACGACGGCCGGCTCGACGACCGCCACCACATCGGCGATCGAGGCCTCGCAGGCGCCGGTGACCCGGACTCCGAACGGCCGGCCACCGGCCAGGTCGGCGGCGAGGACGAGCTGTTCGAGCGCCGCCCGGTCACCGCGACCGAGGTCCAAGACGCCCAGCGCGCCGGCACGGCCCGCCGCCGCGCACAGGACGGCGTCGGGGATTCCGCACGGCGTCACCGCCACGACCGGCCAGTCCCAATCGGTCCTTGCTCCCATGGAAGACCCTCTCTCAATCACGGCTCAGCGGCACTGAGTGCCGGCGGATCCAGGCGTCGGGGTCCGCCGCCTTGGCGGCGTGCAGGGCACCCACCTGGCGGTGCGGGAAGATGAAGAAGGCCTCGTCGGCGACGCCGGCGACGACGCAGTCCGCCACCTCGGCGGGTTCGAGGATGTCGCCGGAGCCGGCGACCGAGCGGGCGGCGCGATGCCCGGCTTTCAGACCTTCCATCAGAAGTTCGGTCCGGACGCCGAGCGGGCACAACGCGCTCACTTTGATCCCGAGGTGGCCGTAAGTCACCGCCAGCCATTCCGCGAGACTCACGGCGGCGTTCTTCGTCACCGCGTAGGGCGCGTCACCGGGCAGGCCCAGCAAGCCGGCCGCCGAGGCCGTGATGACGATATGTCCGGTTCGGCGGCGGGTCATTCCCGCGAGCACCGCTTGTGCCAGGTGGACGTGTCCCAGAACATTCACCGCCCACGACCGTTCCCAGACGGAGTCGGCCGCGTGAACGCCCATGCCGGTTGCGATGCCCGCATTCGAACAGAGCAGGTCCACCGGGCCGAATTCGGCCTCGGTACTTTCGACGAGGTGTGTCACCTCGTCTTTGCGCGTCACGTCCGCGGCGACCGCGATCGCCGGGGCGCCCAAGTTGCGCAGTTGTTCGGCCACTGATTCCCCGGCTCGGGCGTCGACGTCCGAAACCACGATTCCCCTGGGCTTCTCGTCGGCGATCCGGAAGGCGATCGCGGCGCCGATTCCCCGCGCGCCTCCGGTAATCAGAATTACTCTGTCAGTCAAATTCACGGGATTCCCAGTAGTTGCCGGAGGAGTCGTCCGAAAATGAGCGACGAGTTGGAACGGTAAGGCGATGACAATTATCCTGTCAAGGCGCTTATGGTTTTTGTGAATCACTCACTGCGGGTGGGCGAACTCGTTGTCAGGGATTGAGTACCGGCTTCGGCGGGATGCGTCTCCGGATCGAGCAGCAGATCCGCGCGGAGCGCGAGCTCGAGTGTCAGCCGGGCGTCGGGATCGGCCAGCCGATCGCCCAGCAGCTCCTGCAGCTGGTGGATCCGGTACCGGAAGGTCTGCGGATGCACGTCCAGGCCGGCGGCGATTTCGGTGTGCGTACCGCGACTCTGCAGCCACGCCAGCAAAGTGGTCGCCATCCGGTGGCGCTGCTTGGGCGTGAGCCCCGCGAAGGCGGCGTCCGTGTGCTCGCGCAGCTGTGCGGTCAGGAACGGGTCCACGAGCAGCAGCAGCATCGGGAGGTGGTCCTGGCACCAAGCGATCCTGGCGGCCGGCCGGCCTTGCAGCTGCATGAGCCCCAGTAGCCGCCGGGCCAGGAGCAGGGAACGGTTCACCTCGGCCGGGCTCACCGCGGGGCCGACCGCGGCGCGGCGTCCGCGGAGAAGATCCTTGACCGAGCCTCGCTCCGGTCCCGGATCCGAGAGGAGGACACACGGTGTCGCGCTTTCGAGGTCCACCAGCGCTTCCCGGCGGGAGAGGACGTCGCGCAGGTCGTCGCGTTCGCCCAGCCGCTCCACGGCGATGACCAGCAGCCGATCCGGCACCGGCCAGCGCGCGGCCGAGGCCAGCGCCCGGATCCACTCCTGATCAGCCGGTTCGCCGGACAGGATCATCCTGACCAGTTGTCGGCGGGCCGCCTCCGGCACGTCCGGGGCACCGCATTCACCTCGCACGCGTGCTTGCGCCTCGTGGTGGCCCGCGATGGCGACGGTGCTGAGCTCGTCCACCCAGGCGAAGATCGCTTCGGCGATGACGAACAGGGACTCCGTGGGGATCCCGATCGAGGGAGCTTCGGCGCTGATGTGCTGCCACACCACCCGGGCCCCGACCCGCACGGCCGCCTGCAGCGGTTCGGTCGTGCGGCCCTCCATGAACTCGAGCTCGCCGGCCCGGCGGAAGATCGTCCGCCAGTCGGTCCGGTCCACCGGGCGGTGGTTCATCGCGTCGAAGCACTGATGGATGGCCGTCTCGATAGCTGTCGAGAGCGTCTTGCGAATCCGCTCGTCCATCGTCCGGGAGTACGCGTCCACGGCGCGCTGGATCTCTTCCTGTACTTCTTGGACGAGCAGGTCGGTCAACGGCCGAAGCTTCTCGGCCAGTTCGACCGGGATGGTCGCCCACAGGTGCAGCGCGGGGCTGCTGTGGGCGGCGGGCTTGGCCGAAGCGTCGTCCGCGGCCGTCAAGGATGATCCGGCAGAAGAGTTCATGGTCGCCCCTCGGCTGTGAGGTCACGGCGTCCGGCGTGCTGGTGCACGCGACGGTGCTGTTCTGGTGCGGCTCGATGCCGAACCGCCGGTCAGGACTGGGGCGCCGGCCGGGGTCACCGGCCGGGCACGCGGGACCGGGAGTACCCGCACGCGGTGCGGACGGCGGCGATGATGTCCGCCGGTTCCGGTCCGGAGGTGCCCGTCGGCTCCCGTGCGTGTTCGACGGGAGCGGCGAGCCTGTCGCCCAGGTCTCGGTTGACGAGCTCGGCGATTTCGAGGTACGTCCCCTGGTGCGCGGTCGTGCCGGGCGCGAGGACGAGGCGCCGGGTACGGGCCACGGAGCGGAACACGGCCTCGGTGTCCAGCGGTCCCCGGGCTCGCAGACCGATGATGTCGATCTCGATACCGGCCGTGGCGAGGTCGGCGGCGGCGTGCATGGCGGCCGCGCGCGACGCGTGGCAGGTGACCACGGTGGCATCGGCTCCGCGGAACGTGAACTCGTCGGCGTCGAGGGGCGACTCGCCCTCGGCGGCGTCAGCTTGCGGCCCGAGAATGCGGTAGAGCCGGACCGGTTCGAAGACGACGCTCGGCGCCGGGTCCCGGATCGCCGCGAGGAGCAGGGTCTCGGCGGCGGCCGGGGTGTCGGGCTGGACGACTTTCAGTCCGGGTATCCGGGTGAACCGGTCGAGATGGGAGTCGGAACGCGCTTCCGGATCGGGTACCGGGACGCGGAAGACGAGCGATCCGTAGGTTGCGGCTCGCTGCTGTTCCTGGAAGACCGCCACGTGGGCCAGCTGATCCAGGATCGCGCCGCTGACCGGTGCGGCCGGCAATTCGACGACCGGGGCCATGCCTTCGAGGGCCGCGCCGACTGCCGCGCCGCACATCGCCGTCACGGATGCCGGGAGGTCCAGCACCCGGTGGCTGCCGTGTGCGGTCGACAGCCCGCGCGTGACGCCGTGGCGTCCGCCGATCGGATCGGACAGGTCCTGGCCGAGGAGGATGACCCGGAAGTCGGTGGCGAGAGCGCGATCGAGTGCCCGGTTGAGCGCGGTGCGGCCGGAGTACTCGGGGGCGCTCATCGCCGGCCACCGGGACGTCGCCGGCTCGTGGACAGCCTGATGACGGCCAGGAGTTGGTCCACTTCGGACATAGCGCTCGCGGAGATGCGGACGAGGGTGTCGGGGTCGACCCCGGTCGCGGTAAGCCACCGTTCGTACCGGAGCAGGGGATCTTCGGGGAGTGGGGCGTCGGGCTCGTCTCGGAGGGCATCGGCTCGTCCGTCGGCCGCGCGGTGCCTGCCGGGCCGGTAGGTGACGCACTCCACCAGGGACGGCCCGCCACCCTGCCGGGCACGGTTGACCGCCGCGGCCACGGCCCGGCGGACCTTCACCGGGTCGGTGCCGTCGACCGTCTGGCCCGGTATCCCGTAGCCATGTGCGCGGGAGGCGACGTGGTTGATCCGCGTGGTGTTCGCGACCGGCGTGCTGCCGTGGTGGAGATTGTTCCGGCACAACAGCACGAGAGGCAGCTGGAGGACCGCGGCCAGGTTTGCGCCTTCGTGGAAGGCGCCGGTGTCGGTCGCACCGTCGCCGAAGGAGGTGATCACGACGCGACCGCTCCCCATGACCTTCGCCGCCAGCGCCGCACCGGCCGCGACCGGGACGCCCGCGCCGGGTGTTCCGGTGGAGAAGATCACCCCGTGGGCACGGGCCAGCGGCTCCGTGAACGAAGCCGCCCGTGGGGTGAGCAGCATGCCGACGACCTCGCGTAGCGGGACGCCGCAGGCGATCAGCTCGTGCAGGCAGCGCTTCGTCGTGACAAGGCGATCGCCGGCTTCGAGCGCGGCGATCGTTCCCGCGGCGACAGCTTCCTGATCGCGTACGGGCAGATAGCCGACGCCGTGGTCGAGAGTCGCGAGCTGGCGCAGGACGGCGGTTTCGCACATCCGGGTCCGCACCATCGTCGCGTACATGGTCAGCAGTGTGTCGTGACCGCTGTCCGGCCGGGTCATGACTGTCATCGCGAGATCACCCATTCCTCGGTCAGCGGGTCAGCGCGGCCACGACGTCGGGGCGGCGGACCTTGCCTGTCGCGGTGCGGGGGAGTTCCTCCCAGACGATGATCCGGTCCGGGGTCTTGGACCCGCGCAGCGTGGCGCGCACTGCGGCCCGGAGCAGGCCGGGGTCCAGGTCGACACCTCGTTCGGGGGTCACCACGGCTTCGATCCGCTGACCCCACTCTTCGTCGGGTACGCCGACGACCACCGCGTCCGCCACACCGTCCTGGCGCAGGAGGACGTCTTCGATCTCGGCGGGTGCGATGTTCTCCGCTCCCCTGATGATGGTGTCGTCCGCTCGCCCCTCGACGAAGAGGAACCCTTCGAGGTCGAGCCGGCCGAGGTCCCGGGTATCGAACCAGCTGTCGTCGCGGTCCGCCCGGGTACCGGCGTAGCGGCCGGACACCTGCGCGCCGCGGATCCAGATCCGGCCCGGGGTCCCGGCCGGGACCCCGGCGCCGTTCGCATCACGAATCTCGATCTCCACGCCCGGAACGGGTTTTCCGGCCGAGTGCAGCCTCGCCCGGTCCGCGGAATCGGTCGCCGCGAGCGCGGCGCGGTGGTCGTCGGGACCGAGGAGAGCCACGGTCGAACTGGTCTCGGTCAGCCCGTAGGCGTTGACGAAACCGACGTGTGGCCATTCGTTCAGGGCCCGTTCGATCATCCGCGGGGGCATCGCCGCGCCGCCGTAGGCCAAGGTGCGCAGGCTCGGCACCGATCGCTCGACGCCGTCGTCGGCCATGATCCGCGCGAGCATGGTCGGGACGACCATCGCGTGGGTCACGTTTTCCGCCCGGACGAGGTCCAGCCAGGCGGAGGGGGAGAATGGGTCCAGGAAAGTGATCCGACGTCCGGCGTACAGGTTGCTGAGCACATTGGACACTGCCGCGATGTGGTACGGCGGCACGCACAGCAGTGTCGCGTCTTCGGGTTCGGCGCTGCCGAACTCCACCGTGCCGATGACGTAGGAGACCAGGTTGTCGTGCCGGAGGAGGACGCCCTTGGGCGCCGACGTCGTTCCGCTGGTGTAGATGATCACCGCGGTGTCCTCCGGTTCCGGCTCGCGCGGTGGCAGCGCCGGGACGGGTTTCGTCGTCTCGGCCAGCCACGCGACGGGCGTCCGGTGCGCCACGGCGAACGGGGCCACCATGGGGGTGTACTGCTCGTCGGCCACGACGTAGGCCCGGGAATGATTGGCCAGCAAGGCTTTCAGCTGGGATTCCCCGAGCCGGTAATTGACCGGCACGAACGGCACGCCGGCGATCGCGGCGCTGAACAGCGCGACGGGGAACGCCGTCCCGTTGGTCGCCAGGTAAAGCAGCGCCGAGGCCTCGGACCGCACCAATGCGGCCGCGCCGTGACGCGCTGCCGCGCGCAGTTCCGCGGCGGTGAGGCCGTTCCCGGTGCCGCCGATCGCGGCGCCCCGGCCGTGGCTGCCGTCGACGGCCATGTCGAGCAGTGTCGTCAGGTTCACGTCTTCAGTCCGATGCAGGGAGGGGCTTGGCGCTCTTGATCGCGAGCGGTGTGCCGTTCAGGGCCAGGGAACCGGGCCCCGGCTTGGTGCACAGCAGTTCTACGGAGCCGTCCGCGTCGGCGTAGCGCTTGCCCAGCACCGTGCCGGACGCGTGTGCGGCGTCGATCACCGATCCGCTCGGAGTGCCGCCGTGCTCGGCCTTGCCGACCATGGGTGCGCCGCCGCAGGTCAGCTCGGCCGGTCCGGCGGTCCAGCGGACGACCACCACGGCAGTGTCGTCCACGGTGCTCAGGAGCGTCGACCCGACGCTGGGTTCCATGCTCCGGTCCTTTCTCGTTGTCGGTTCGGGGGACGTCACCAGGAAGGCTTGTCGCCGATGACGCCTTCGGCGGCGAGCGAGTCGATGGCCTCGGGACTCAGCCCGAGACCGGTCAGGACTTCGCGGTTGTGTTCGCCCAGCAGCGGGGCGGGCTTGCGGTGGGCCGGGGCGGTGTGGTCCGAGAACCGCAGGGGGAGCGTGCTGTAGCGGGCGGTGCCGCCCACCGGATGATCGAGCGTAGCGAAGAATCCGCGGGCCTGAAGCTGCGGAAGTTCCGGTTGGCGGTGTGGCTGCATCACCTTTGCGACAGGGACTCCTGCCCCCCACAACAGTTCGACGATTTCGTCCCCGGTGCGCTGCAGACACCAGGCACCCAGCTGTTCGTCGATGACGTCGTGCTTCACCCGGCGCCCGGCCGCGTCGCGCAGGTCGGTGGCCATCGCCCAATCCGGACAGCCGAGTGTCTCGACTAGCGCGGTCCACTGCTCGTCCGTGGCGATCGCGATCGCCACCCAGGAGTCGTGGCCGCCGAACTCGTCCGGCTCGGCGGTGCGGTACAGGTTCTGCGGAGCCGCGGCGGGGCCGTGGTTGCCCGCGCGGTTCAGCAGGGTCCCGTAGGCGCTGTGCTCGATCACCTGCTCGGCAGCGACGTTGAGTGCGGCGTCCGCCATCGCCGCCTCGACGAGCATGCCTTCGCCGGTCCGGCGACGGTGCTCCAAGGCGAGCAAAAGGCCGTTGAGGGCGTGCAGGCCCGCGTTCGGGTCGCCGACGGTATAGGGCTCGACGGGATTCTGGTCGGGATGGCCGGTCAACCAGGTCAGGCCGGCGGCGTCTTCGATGACGTAGGCGAGGGCCACGTTGTCGCGGTACGGGCCGTCCAGACCGAACCCGGGCATGCGCACCATGATCACGTCGGGCCGGATCGCCTTGACCTCGTCGTACCCGAAGCCGACGTGGTCCAGTACCCGGGGTGTGTAGTTCTCGACGACCACGTCGCAGCTCGCGACGAGCCGGCGCAGCAGTGCCCGCCCGCGCTCAGTCTGGAAGTTGACCGTCACGCTCTTCTTGTTCGTGTTGAGCCCGGCGAAGATGGGGGACTTCTCCCACCACTGCTCTTCGGTCACCGGGACGCCGGCGATCAGCCGGGTGCCGTCCGGGCGGCCCGTGGACTCGACGTGGATGACTTCCGCGCCCAGCATCCCCAGCACGTGCGTGCTGAACGGGCCCGCCCAGAAGGCGGTGAGGTCGAGGACCCGCAGGCCGGCGAAGGGCAGCTCGTCGTCGACATGGGCTACCTCGTCCCGCGCCGCCGGTTCGAGGGCGCTGCCGGTGTGCTCGCCGAGTCCGGGTGCCGGTCCCGGTTCGCGCAGGACGTCGGGTCGTAGCCGGTACGGGGGCCCGGGCTGGGTGAAGCCGTCTCGCGGGTTGGTGCGGAAGGTGCCCCGGGCGGCGAACTGCTCGTTTTCGGCCACCGTGGCCCCGGAGTTGACCGGGGCGTTGGGGATGCGGAACGCGGTGGCTAGTTCTCGGACCTCGGCGACGGTGCGCTCGGCGACCCAGCTGTAGAGCTCGGGCGCCACCTTCCCCGCGAGTTCCGTGAGTGCGAGCGGTGCTTCAGGGTCGATCCACTCCGGGTGGCCGACCATCGCGCAGAGGTCGAACCACTGCTGGGCGGTCGCGCACCCGATGGCGACGAGTCCGTCCGAGGCGCTCGCCACACCGGGGACGAACAGTGACCGGACCGAGCGGAACGGCCGTCCCGAGAGCTCGAAAAACGTCACCGGGTGGTAGGTCAGGCACAGGATCTCGGTCTCCAGCATCGACAGGTCGACCAGGCGGCCACGTCCGGTGCGCAGCGTCCGGATCCGCGAGATCATCGTCCCCGCGGCGGCGTAGGCACCGGCCAGCCACTCGCCGATCTGCCCGCCGATGTGCACCGGCGGGCGGTCGGGAGCGCCGCGGCCCAGGCCGATGATCCCGCCCGACCAGGCCTGCACGGTGAACTCCGTGGCGGCCTTGTCGTGCCACGGGCCCTCGAGCCCGAACGGCGTGATGGCGGTGACGGTCAGGTGCGGGTGCGCGCGAAGCAGTTCCGCCGGCTGGAGGCCGGACTGTTCGGCGAGCCTGGTCCCGCGGGACCAGACCACGGCGTCCGCGGCGGCGAGCAGCCCGTGGACGTGCTCGAGTGCTGCGTCGTCGTCGGGATCGGCGGTCACACTGCGCTTCGAGCAAGCGAGGAAGCTGAACAGGGCTCCGTCCTCGCCTGGCGAGATGGTTGCGCCGGAGGCTGACCACGACCGCAGCGGGTCGCCTTCGGGCGGCTCGACCTTGACAACGTCGGCGCCGCCGTCGGCGAGCAGCTTGGTGGCGTAGGCGCCGGCGATGCCGGCGGAAAGGTCGATCACCGTGAAGCCGGACAGGGCTGGTCGGGATGTCTCGTCGGGCATGCCTACTCCGGCTTCTTGCGGCCGGAGCGGCTCAGCCGGAAGTCGGGCGGGAACCGGTCGTCGTTGTCCTTGACCGCGGTGCTCAGGCCGCGTTCGATCATGTCGTCGAGCAGCATGTCGCCGGCGTCGGGCCGGACGTAGTTGCCGAGCGTCTCGAACAGCCCGGTGAGCATGCTGCCGAGGTACTCGCCCTGCTGCTGCTTGTACATGTTGAAGAAGAGCTTCTGCTGGTAGACCGTGTCGGTCGGCCGTGTGCGGGAGCAGGCGAGCGCGTACTTCGCAACCTCGTCTTCGAGGTCGTCGCGGGGGACGACCTTGTTGAGGAAGTTGCAGTCGTACATCTCGGCCGCGGTGAACGGCCGCCCGGTGAAGACCATCTCCTGGAACTTCCGCAGCCCCATCGTTTGCGCCCAGGTCCACATCCGGGGACCCCAGCCGGCGTACCGGAAAGCCGCGTGGCCGAAGAGGGCGTCGTCGGAGGAGATCACCAGGTCGGCGTCGGCGGCCTGGTAGAAGTGCCAGCCGTAGCAGTAGCCCTTGACCTCGAGGATGCTGATCTTCTTGAAGTCCTGCAACGTGCGGCAACCCGAACGCGGGTCGGCGAACCACTGGCTGACCTGGGCGCCACCGCGGAACGAGCTCGGCGGCGGCAGCCGCACATCGTCCTCTTCGGACAGGGTGAACTCGTTGAGCTTCGGCTCGTCGTCCTCGGACCCGTAGACCTCCATGAACTCGGGCAGGTCGACGCCGCTGCCGAGGTCGTGGCCGGCGCCCCGGATGACCAGGACCTTGACCTCGTCGTCGATGTTGGCGCGGTGCAGCAGTTCGGCGTAGCGCAGTCGCGCGCCGATCGTCGGCGCGTTGAGGTGGTCCGGCCGGTTGAGCGTGATGGTGGCGATCCGCGTCTTGGGGTCCTTCTCGTAGAGGATGATCTCCTCGGGGGAGGGACGCGTCGATTCAGGCAAGGCGTGCTCCTTGGGTTCGAAAGACCTCGGCAGGGACGAGGGCACGCCCGGATCGTCGGTACGGGCTTGGAGCGTCAGTGCTCCGGACGGTCATCGTGTGATCCTCCTGCGCGCGTGGGCCGTGGTCCCCGTGGGCTGCCGACGAGTTCCGCCCTGGCCCGGAACGGGGTGGTCACCGGTCGTCGCGGCAACTCGCGGCAAGGCGTCTCCGCGGGCTGTGCCGGGCCGGTGTGATGCCAGCCACGACGCAAAGTGAACACCTCACCACGTTTTGAGTCAACCGGTTGATTTGAAAATCTGACAAAGTTTGAATCAACTGGTTGACTCAAGAAACCGGGAGGGTGTTGACTCGGAGGTCCAGCCCGAGGCGTGACCCGGCTGACTGCCTTCCCTGCGCGCCGCATCGGCGGCCGGCCGCCTGTCGCAGGGCGGTGCGTGCCCCGCCGGGTCACCGGCGCCCTCGACGAACAGGACGACGGAGATCAACTTGGAGATCAGCATCGAGCAGGACAGGTGCGTCGCGGCCGGCCAGTGCGTGGCCGCCGCACCCGAGGTCTTCGACCAGCGCGACGAAGACGGCATCGTGGTCCTGCTGACGTCTTCGGTCCCCGACGGCACCGAAGAAGGCGTTCGCCACGCCGTGGCCGTCTGCCCCGCGCAGGCGATCCATCTCCAGGCCTGAAAGTCCACCGCAGCGAAGGAGCGCGGAAACACATGTCCGAAACACTGACGCCGGTCGCCGATACCGGGGAAGCGCCCTACTTCCCGATGGCCCGGGCGGAAGGCTGTCCGTTCGACCCGCCGAGCGAGCTGCGCGCGGACGTCACCGAGCACCCCGTGTCGCGGGTGCGGATCTGGGACGGCAGCTCGCCGTGGATCGTCACGGGACACGCAGAGCAGCGCGCGCTGCTGTCCGACTCCCGCGTCAGCGTGGACGACCGGGTCCCCGGGTTCCCGCACTGGAACGAGGGTGTCGCGACGATGGCCCCGCAGCGGTCCGACTCGGTGTTCAACACCGACCCGCCCGTGCACACGCGCTACCGCCGGATGATGACCGCGCCGTTCACGTTCAAGCGCGTGCAGGCCATGCGCCCGGTCATCCAGCGGATCACCGACGAACAGCTCGACACGATGACCGCGGGCCCGGCGCCCGCCGACCTGGTCGAGGCTCTCGCGATCCCGGTGCCCACCCTGATGATCTGCGAGATCCTCGGGGTGCCTTACGACGACCACGAGTTCTTCCAGCACCACGCCACTGTGGGCGTCGACCGGTACGCCACGGCCGAGCAGTCGATGCAGTCGTTCGCGGCCCAGGTCCAGTACCTCGTCGGGCTCGTCGAGAAGAAGGCCGCGGAACCGCAGGACGACGTGATCTCCGACCTTGCCCAGCGAGTGGTCGCCGACGAGATCACCGTCATGGAGGCCGCGCAGATGGGTCTCGGCCTGCTCATCGCCGGGCACGAGACCAGCGCCAACATGATCGGCCTCGGTGCCCTCGCGTTGCTGGAGAACCCGGAGCAGCTCGCGATCCTGCGGGACACCGACGATCCGGCCGTGGTCGCCGGTGCGGTCGAGGAGCTCCTTCGCTACCTCGGGATCATCCACAATGGACAGCGTCGGATCGCCAAGGAGGACATCGAGATCGGCGACGTGCTGATCCGCGGCGGCGAGGGCATCATCATCGAGCTCGCCACCGCCAACCGCGACCCGCGGACCTTCGAGGAGCCGGAGCAGCTGGACCTGCACCGGCAGGCCCGCGACCACCACGCGTTCGGGTTCGGCATCCACCAGTGCATCGGCCAGCAGCTGGCCCGCGTCGAACTGCAGGTCGTCTTCGGGACCCTCTTCAAGCGGGTGCCGACGCTGCAGCTCGCGACGCCCCTCGACAAGGTCGAGTTCAAGCACGACCGGCTCGCCTACGGCGTCTACCACCTGCCGGTTTCCTGGTAGGTCGCGATGTCCACGTCTTCGGGAGCGACGGAGCTCCCACGCCAGAACGGAGCCGACAGGTGAACGAGCTGACCGGGCGGATCGCCATCGTGACCGGTGCGGCAGGCGGCCTGGGCCGCGGCATCGCCGAACGGTTCGCCGAAGAGGGGGCGCTGGTCGTCGTATCCGACGTCGACCGCGAGGCGGGCGAGAAGACCTCGGCCGCCATCGGGAAGAACGCCGTGTTCCGTCAGACCGACGTCGCCGAACCCGAGCAGGTGCGGGAGCTCATCCGCTTCGCGGTGGACACCCTGGGCGGACTGCACGTCATGGTGAACAACGCCGGGGTGTCCGGGGCGATGCACCCCAAGTTCGCCGACGACGACTTCGCTGACTTCCACCGGATCATGTCGGTGAACCTGCTGGGTGTCATGGTCGGCACCCAGGAGGCGGCCCACCACATGGCGGCCCACGGCGGCGGTTCGATCATCAACGTGACCTCGGTCGGCGGGATCACGGCCGGGCGGGGCGTGATCAGCTACCGGGCTTCGAAGGCCGGCTTGATCCAGATGAGCAAGTCGGTCGCGATCGACCTCGCCGAACACGGTGTGCGGGTCAACTGCATCGCGCCGGGCAACATCCCCACCGGCCTGCTGGGCAGTTCGATGTCCGGCGACGAAGCGACCGGCCAGGTCGCCGTCTACCGCGCCGTGATGGCCCTTTCGACGCCCCTGCCCCGGGAGGGAACACCTGCCGACGTCGCGGAAGCGGCGCTGTACCTCGCCGGCGAGCGATCGGCGTTCGTCACCGGCGTCGTGCTGCCGGTTGACGGCGGCAGCTCAGCCGGCTTCGCGCTCAAGCCCGACGACATGGTGAAGCTCGCGCTGTCCGCCTCGGAGGCGAGATGAGCGGCTCGCGTCGCCCGAAGTCCTCGGCGCCACCCGCCTGGCCGGGCGGGTCGGCGAGCAGTTCCGCACTCCGGGGCGGCCGCCGTTCGGTGGTCCGGGTGACCAGCATCGAAACCGCGGAACGATTCTTCGTCGAGTACGGGACGTCCGCGCTGGCGGGACGCCGGTTCCAGGACGGGCCGAGCCCGGCGCTGGCGGCCCACCGGTTCCGCACCGACGCCGATCTCGTCCGCGCCGTCACCCGGCGGTTCACCGCCGATGTCGAATCCGCCCGGGCCGCGTTGATCGCCGAACTCGACGACACCGCGGGCATCCGGGACTGGATCAGCTGTCTCGTCCATCCGTGGATCGATCACCTGGCCCAGCAGGGGACCACGTACTTCGCGAGGTTCTGCGCCCAGGTGATGACCGACTCCACTCTCCGGGCGGTGGTGACCGAGGAGGCCATCCTCTCGCCGACGCTCCAGCAGACGCGCGAAGCGCTGGCACACTGCTTGCCTGCCATGTCCGGTGAGGTCGCGGCGCAGCGGGGCGAAATAGTTCAGCACCTGATCATCCGCATGTGCGCCGAGCGGGAAGGTGCGCTGGCGGCCGGTGTGCCGACGGTGTGGCCGAGCTGGCAGGGCCTGGCCGAGGGGCTCATCGACGCGCTGACGGGCATTTGGACCGCGCCGTGCACGACGACCTCCCACGCTGCCGAACTGGGGAAACAGGCATGATGTCCGGAAGTGCGTACCCGCCGGGAAGGATCCCGGGATGACCCGCAGGCAGAAGACCGAGAGACGAACCACGATGCGAACCGACAAAGCCCGGCAGCCCGATGACGTGGAGGGCACGGAAGGCGCCGGTGAACTGGCGACGGTCCGCGGCGGGGGCGGGGCCACTGCCGACGTCCGCCGGATCGCGACCCGGAAGGCGATCCTCGAGGTCGCCGTCCGGTTGTTCGCCGAACAGGGCGTGCTGGCCGTCTCCAACCGCCAGATCGGCGCCGCCGCCGGCAAGGGGAACACCTCGGTGGTCGGCTACTACTTCACCTCCAAGGCCGACCTGGTGCGGGCGTTGATGCGGCAGTTCAACGAGCGCATCGAGGTCAAGCGCCAGGAGTGGTTCAAGCGGCTGGGGGCCGAGCCCGGGTTGCGTGACTGGGTCGCCTGCCTGGTCCACCCCTACACCGAACAGCTCGACGAGGACGGCCCGCCCACCTGGCACGCGCGGTTCATCGCGCAGGTCGTCGCCGACCCCGGGATGCGGGAAATCACCGTCGAAGAAGCCAGTTCGGAGTCGGTCGCCCGGATCCGGCGCGGCTTGAGCGACTGCCTGCCCGGTCTGTCAGATCAGGTTCTGGCGGAACGCACCCGGATCGTCAGTCACGTCATCGTGCAGATGTGCGCCGAACGCGAGCGGGCGCTTGCCGAGGGAACCCCCGTCCAGCCGGCCTCCTGGGAGGAGTTCGCGACGGGATTGGTGGACGTGCTCGTCGGCATGTGGACGGCCGCGGTGACCACGGCCGAGAACGAGGATGCCTTTTCCTGACACGACGACCGGTGCGCCGGCCGAGTTCGGAGACAACGATGTCAACCTGGGACAGTTCGTACGACTTCGTCAGTGTCGGCAGCGGCGGTGGCGGCTTGGTGGGTGCCCTTCGCGCGGCGGACGCGGGGAGCTCGGCGCTCGTGATCGAGAAGCAGCCCCTCGTGGGCGGCTCGACCGCGATGTCCGGCGGAATGGTGTGGGTTCCGGACAACCCGCTGATGAAGGCCGACGGGATCCACGACTCCTACGTCGACGGGATGGCGTACCTCGACGAGGTGGTGGGCGACGCCGGTCCCGGGTCATCGCACGAGCGCCGGCACGCGTACCTGATGGCCGGGCCCCGGATGATCTCCTTCCTACAGGACGAAGGCATGCGCTTCCAGCGCTGCGCCGGGTACCCCGACTACTACGACAACCTCAAGGGGGGCAACGCTGCCGGCCGGTCGGTCGAAGGCGTCCCGTACGACGCCCGTCGGCTGGGTGAGTGGCGGGCCAAGCTCCAGCCGGGCTTGGCGGCGTCGATCGGGTTCCCCGCGATGACCGAGGAAATCCCGGCCATGATGCACTTCAACCGCTCGGTCCGGAGCTTCGCGGTCGCCGGGCGGATCGCCGGACGCGCGCTCGCCGCGAAACTGCGTCGCCGCCCGTTGCTCACGAACGGCTCGTCGCTCGTCGGGCAGCTGGTGGAGCACGCGGTCGCGCGCGGGATCCCGATCTGGCTCGAAAGCTCGGTCACGGAGCTGGTTGTCGAGGACGGCCGGGTGCGCGGGGTGCGGGTTTCCCAAGGGGGCACCACGAAGACCGTCGAGGCCAGGAAGGGCGTGCTGCTCGCGGCCGGGGGTTTCGCGCACAACGCGGAGATGCGCTTGGAGCACGGCGGTGATCAGCGGACGACCGGCGAGTGGTCGATGGCCAACCCGGGCGACACGGGCGAGGTCCTCACGATGGCCATGACCCTGGGCGCGCGCACCGACCTCCTGGACGAGGCCTGGTGGCTGCCGGGTCCGTCGACCTACTTCGGCATGTCCGCGGTGAACAGCGCGCGCCAGCGGGCGCACACCATCTTCGTCGATGCCGCGGGGAAGCGCTTCTGCAACGAAGCCAACTCCTACGTCGAGGTCGGCAAGGCCATGTTCGAACGGAACAAGAAGACGCCTGCCGTCCCGTGCTGGCTCGTCTTCGACGACAACTACCGGCGGCGCTACACGCATTCGCAGACCAGTGTCGGCCGGCTGCCCGCAGACTGGGTGAAGAGCGGCGAGGTCAAGAAGGCAGCCACCGTCACCGAACTGGCCCGCCAGTGCGGGATCGACCAGGACGGCCTGGCCGAGACCGTCGAGCAGTTCAACGTCTACGCCGCGGACGGCCTCGACCCCGAGTACGGCCGGGGCGAATCGGCGTACAACAAGCACCTCGGCGATCCGGGGAACAAACCGAACCCGGCGCTCGGCCCGCTCGACCGTGCTCCCTTCTACGCCTTGAAGATCTTCCCGGGTGACGTCGGGACCTGCGGTGGCCTGGTCACGGACGAGCACGCCCGCGTGCTCGGTTCGGACGGCGCGCCCATTGCGGGTCTCTACGCCACCGGCAACATCACGGCCACGGTCATGGGCCGCAAGTACCTCGGCGCGGGCGGGAGCATCGGCGGCACGATGGTGTTCGGGTTCGTCGCCGCCGAGCACGCGTGCGCCTGAACGATGTCCGGTGAGCTGCCGGAGATCCGGTTCCGGGATCGGGTGATGCGCCGCGACGGGGCGCTGCTCATGGCGATCGTCAACCGCACGCCCGACTCCTTCTACGACCGCGGTGCCACCTTCGAGCGCGGGGAAGCGCTCGCGGCGGTCGAGCGGGCGGTGGCCGACGGCGCGGACATCGTGGACGTCGGCGGCGTCAAAGCCGGCCCCGGCCGCACCGTCGACGTGCCGGAGGAGATCCGGCGGGTGGTGCCGTTCGTGGCCGAGGTTCGCGCGCGGTTCCCGGACCTGGTGATCAGTGTCGACACGTGGCGGCACGAAGTCTGCCGCCTCGCCTGCGAGGCCGGCGCCGACCTGCTCAACGACACGTGGGCCGGTGCGGACCCGGAACTGGCGGGTGTGGCCGCCGAGTTCGGTGCTGGGTACGTCTGCACGCACACCGGGGGAGCCGCACCGCGGACCCGCCCGCACCGGAGCACGTTCACCGACGTGGTCGCGGACGTCGTCGGGGAGGTGACCCGCGCCGCCGACGCCCTGGTCCGCGCCGGGGTCCCCGCGGCGGGCATCCTGATCGACCCCACGCACGACTTCGGCAAGAACACCTGGCACTCGCTGGAACTGACCCGCCGGTTCGGCGAACTCACCCGGACGGGCTGGCCGGTGGTGGCGTCGGTGTCCAACAAGGACTTCATCGGTGAAGCGCTGGACGCGGCGGTGCCGGACCGGCTCGCCGGCAGCCTCGCGGTGACCGCGGTCTGCGCGTGGGAAGGCGCCGCGGTGGTGCGAGCCCACAACGTCGCCGAAACCCGTCAGGTACTCGACATGGTCGCGGTCGTGCGCGGGCGGAAACCGCCGGCCAGGGCCGTGCGGGGGCTCGCGTGATCGTCCGTGCCGCCACCTGCCCGCACCCGCCGCTGCTGCTGCCCGGTGCGACCGGCCTGCCGGTCCGCGAGGTGAGCGAGCTCCGGGCGGCCTGCCGGACGGCGGTCGATGACCTCGTCGCCGCGGCGCCGGATGTCCTCGTCGCGGTCGGGAGCGCGCCCGGGACGCGCACGTGGCCGGCGGACGCGGCTTCTCCGGTGTCTCTCTTCGCTCCTGCCCTCGGATCCGCACCCGAGGGCGACCTGCTGCCGTTGTCGCTCGCGGTGGCGCGGGACCTCACCGAGACCGTTCCGGTGCCGGTCGAGTTCCATGGCATCGACGCGGCCGCGCCGGTCGAGCTCTGCCGTGGCCACGGCCGGTGGCTCGCCGGCCGCCCCGAGCGGATCGGCCTGCTGGTCATGGCCGACGGCAGCGCTCGTCGCGGTCCGAAGGCACCGGGACACGAGGACGCCCGGGCACTGGAGCTGGACCACCTGCTCGGCGAAGCCCTGCACGTGGGCGATCCCGGGCCGTTCCTCGACCTCGCCCCCGACGTCGCGGCCGAGCTGCTCGTCGAGGGCAGAGTGGCGTGGCAGGTGCTGGCCGGTGCCTGCGAGGGCCGGGCGGTGGACGCGAAGTGCCGCTACAGCGACGACCCGTTCGGCGTCTGGTACCCGGTGTTCACCTGGACGCTTGAGTGAGGGGTGATTTCGTCCACCAGTCCCCAGGCCAGTCCGGTCGCGGCGTCGATCGACTCGCCGGACAGAGCGGCGTGGAGCGTGCGCCAGCGGCCGATCCGCCGGGGGATGCTCACCGTCCCGCCGGCGCCGGGGATCAGGCCCATGCCGACCTCGGGCAGCCGGAAGGTGGCCGTCGGCGCGGTGACCACCCGGCCGGCGAACGCGGGCAGCTCGATCCCCGCGCCGACGCAGCTGCCGTGCAGCCGGACCTCGGTGCGCGCGGCGAGCCGGTGCAGGGGCAAGCCCGCCCCGCCGCGGGTCCGCACGAAGTGGGCGGTCGCGAGGTCCGGGCTCGTGCCGAACTCGTCGAGGTCGCCGCCCGCGCAGAACGACGGCCCCGAGCCGGTGAGCACGACGTGCTCGACAGTGTCGTCCAGCTCCGCGATCCGCAGTGCGTCGACGAGCGCGTCACGCAGTTGCCGGCCGTAGGCGTTGCGGCGCTCCGGCCGGTTCAACGTGAGGTGCAGGACCGCGCCGGATCGGTGTGCGAGCACCGGCTCCGCGACGGTGGGCGGGACCGGCCTGGGGCCGCGCCGCTCCAGCCAGCGCCGGAACTCGGCCCCGTCCAGGAGGGTCGAGTACGCCAGGGATTCGGCGTCCAGCGCGGCCGTGACGGCGAGTTCTCCGGTGGTGCGCAGCAGATACGCGAGCACGAGAGTGGCTTGCGGGCGGGCTTCGGCGGCGGCACGCAGGCTCGCGGCGGTGCCCGCGGGATCGCCCGTGGCGACGAACATCCGGCCGGTGACCGCGAGCGCCGGCGGGACGAGCGTCAGGTCCAGGGCCTCGGCCAGCTCTCGCCGTCCGGGATCCAAGTCTTCCGCGCTGGCGATTCCGACGAGCACCCTGTCCGCCGCCCGGGCGGCGGACAGCGTGCCGTCTCCCGCGGGGGTGTCGAGATCGACGACCAGCAGCGGGGCCGCGATCCGGCCGCGGTCATCGAGGAGCGGTGCCTGTGCGGCACCGGCGGCGAGTTCGGCGCAGGAGAACGGGCGATGACTGTCCACAACGGAATCCACGGTAACACCCGGGCGGTACCGGCAGAACCCTCCGACGAGGTTGCCGACTGGCTTGGCAGTGGTGTGGTCGCGCTGACCGGTTCGCCGTCCGGGCCACCGCTGGTCCCGCCGGGCCGGGCGGCCACCCTCGCCCGGGAAGTCGCGACGCGGTGCGGGCTTCCGATCGACGGTGCGCGCCTGCTGTCCGAGCGCACGGCGTTCACCGGCCACCACCGCCGCGGTCCGGTCTCGGCCGGCGGGAGCTGCCGGATCCTGCCGACCGCCGACGGCTGGGCCGCCATCTCGTGCGCCCGGCCCGACGACCCGCTGCTGCTCGGCGCCCTGGTCGGCGCGGAACTGCCCGCCGACCCGTGGCCTGCGGTCGCGCGGTGGCTCCGGTCCCACAGCGGCGACGAACTGATCGCCCGCGCCACCCCGCTCGGCGTCGCCGCCGGTCCGATCCGCGCGCGGGCCGGGCACCTGCCCCGGCCCGTGCGAGCGCGTTCCGCCGCGGGCTTGCTGGTGGTGGATTTCAGCGCGCTCTGGGCGGGGCCGTTGTGCGCGCACCTGCTCGGGTTGCTCGGAGCCGAGATCGTCAAGGTCGAGACGCCGCAGCGGCCGGACGGCGCCCGCAGCGGCAACCCGGGCTTCTACCGCCTGCTGCACGCGGGGCACCGGTCGGTCGTGCTCGACCCGGCCACCGGCGAGGGGCGCCGGGCGATGGCCCGGCTGGTCGAGGCCGCGGACGTCGTCATCGAGGCATCGCGCCCGCGCGCGCTGGCGCGGTTCGGTCTCGACGCCGAAGCCGCCGCGGCCGCGGGCACGATCTGGGTGTCGATCACCGCCTACGGAAGGGATTCCGACCGGGTCGGCTTCGGGGACGACGTCGCCGCCGCGAGCGGCCTGGTCGTAGCGGGGGACGACGGCACCCCATACTTCTGCGGTGACGCCCTCGCGGACCCGCTCACCGGACTGATCGCCACCGAACTGGCCTTGTCCGCGCCGGAAGGCAGGCTGATCGACGTCGCCATGGCGGACGTCGTGGCGTCGACCTTGGACTCCGAGCTACCCGGCGGTCTGGTGCCCGAGGGGAGACCGCTCGCCGTCCCCCACCGCAGGGATGCGCGCGGAACCGCACCCCGGAGCGGCGAGCACACCGCCGAACTGCTGCGTGAACTGGGACTCCGGTGACCGGGGTCCTGGTGCGCGGGGCCGAACTCGACGGCGCCCGCCGGGCGGACGTCCGGATCTGCGACGGCGTGATCACCGCGATCGCGCCGGCTCTGGATCGCGCGCCCGGGGAGGCGGTGCTGGAAGCGCGTGGCGGGGCGTTGCTGCCCGGCCTGTGCGACCACCACCTGCACCTGCACGCTCTCGCCGCACAGTTCAGGTCCGTACCTTGCGGACCGCCCGGCGTACGCACCACCGCCGACCTCGGCGCCGCGCTGTCCGGCGCACGCGCCGACGAACACGGCTGGGTACGCGGAACCGGGTACCACGAATCCGTAGCAGGATTGCTCGACGCGAGCGTGCTCGACCGCCTGCACCCCGCACGACCGGTCCGTGTCCAGCACCGCAGTGGTGCACTGTGGACGGTCAACACCGCGGGCGCCACGGCATTGCGGCTGTCCACCGGTGACCACCCCGGGATCGAACGGGACGTGCGCGGCGACCCGACAGGGCGGTTGTGGCGGGCGGACGACTGGCTGCGCGAGCGGCTGCCCGCCGTTCCGTTGCCCGACCTCGCGGAAGTCGGCACACGGCTTGCGCGGTTCGGCATCACCGCCGTCACGGACGCGACCCCCGACCTCGCGCCGGCCGCGATCGCGGCGTTGACCGGCGGTGCGCTGTCCCAGCGTGTGCTGCTCCTCGGGGTGCCGCTCGGCCATCCGGCGTCCGGTCCGTACAAGATCATCCTGGCCGATTCCGACCTGCCCGGCTTCGCCACGCTGACAGTGTGGATCCGCGCGGCGCACGAGGAAGGCCGGGCGGTGGCAGTGCACTGCGTAACCCGGGAGGCGTTGGTGCTCCTGCTCGCGGCCTTCGACGAGACCGGCGTCCGGCCGGGTGACCGGATCGAGCACGCGTCGCTGGTGCCGGCCGAACTGGTGCCCCGGATCGCGGAGCTGGGCTTGCGGGTCGTCACCCAGCCGGGTTTCCTGGCCGAGCGCGGCGACGACTACCTGCGCGACGTCCCGGCCGTCGACCAGCCCGATCTCTACCGCCTGGGCTCGCTCATCGAGGCCGGGATCCGGTGCACGCCGTCGAGTGACGCTCCGTATGGCCCGCTCGACCCGTGGGCCGTGATCCGGGTGGCCACGGAGCGCCGGACTCCGTCCGGGTCCCTGCTCGGGCCGGGGGAGCGGATCAGCTGCGCCGAGGCACTGGCGGGATACCTCGGCGACCCGCACGACCCCGGTGGCCCGCCACGACGGGTCCGTGTCGGCGTCGCGGCCGACCTGGTCCTGCTGGACGTCCCGCTGATCACGGCGCTTCGGCACCCTGCCGCGGATCTGGTCCGCGAGACCCTCATCGGCGGCGCTTTCACGTGAAATCGTCGAGGAGGTCCAAGCTCGAGCGGGCGTAGGCGGCCCGTCGCTTGTGGCTCACCAGGAAGCTCGGCGGTGCGAAGTAGCCGACGTCCCGCGGCAATGACTTCGCCCTGCGGGCAAGGGTCTTCCTCGCGTCGGCGGTCGTCCCGCACACGGCGATCGCCGTCAGCATCTCGTCCGGCACCGCGGCCGCCATCCCGTCGGTGTCGCCTTTCCGAAATGCTTCGCGCAGGCGGGCGACCGGGACCTCCCAGCCGTGGTGGGCGACGAACGGGTCGTACGTCTTCACCGTCAGGTAGAACGCGATCATCCGCCGGGCATCGGCGATCGCGCGTTCGGGCGCCGCGTCGTCTACGGCGGTGATGATCCAGCCGTGTTCGAGTGGAGGCTCGCCGCGGTCGGCGGAGCCCGCCGTCACCGCCGGACGCACCACGTCGGTCCACCACGACTCCGTGAACAGCCCGTGCCCGATCACGCCGTCGGAGACCCGGGCCGCGGTGACCGCCATCTGCCGGTTGAACGCCGCCAGCAGCACCGGGATCTCGAGGCGGCCCAGCACCGGGGCCCGGACGTCGGCGTCGATCGTGTGGAACTCGCCCGCGTACCGGACCCGCTCGCCGTTCTCGGCGTGCAACCAGGCGCGGACGGCGCCGACCGTGTCGGCGGCCCGCGCTACCGGGCGGTCGGCCGGCACGCCGAGCCAATCGCGGTTGACGCGGAACGCCGCCGTTCCCAGGCCGAGGAACAGCCGGCCGGGTGCCGTCGCGTGAAGTTGGCGCATGGCCGTGGCGTGGGCGTAGGGCGTGCGGGCGAAGGCGTAGGCGATAGCCGGCCCGATCAGCGCTCGTTCGGTCCCGGCGGCCATCTCGGCGAGCGTGGTGTACGCGTCGTGGTCGACGAAGTCCCCGGTGCAGAACGCCTCGACGCCGGCATGTTCGGCTTCGCGGGCGACCTCGATCCCCGGCCACGGCATTCCGAAGCGCACTTCAGCCTCCAAAAAAGGATACTCTTTTATCGAGAGGCTACGGGATGGTCAGCGCAGCGTCCACTTCCGCCGGGGTACCTCGGCGCGGTCCACTTCGGCCTTCCCGATCGGGTTCCCGAGCTGGGTGTAGGAAAGTCCCGTGCGGAGTGCCTGCGTGCGCGTGGCGTCGAGGGATTCCCAGACGGCGCGGACCGTTCCTTGGATTGCGGCCGGTGGTTTCGCGGCGATGATGCGGGCGAGTTCATCCGCCCGGTTCCACAGTTCGTCCCGGGGAAGCACCTCGCTCACCAGGCCGATCTGCAGTGCCCGCTCCGCGGACAACCGCTCGTCGAGGCCCAGCAGGGCGATGCGGAGGGTTTCGCCGAGCGGAATGCGCCGGGCGAGCCCGATCGGCTCCAGTGCCGCTGTGAGCCCGTAGCTGACGTGCGGGTCGAAGAAGGTGGCCCCTTCTGAGCAGATGATGATGTCGGCCTCGTTCAGCCAGTAGAACGCGCCGCCGGCGGCCATTCCGTGCACCGCGCACACCAGGGGTTTCCAGACCTGGTTGGTCTTCGGTGACAGCTGCTCACCCGGATCGGTCCGGCTCCAGACATTGGAGCGGCGGTCGATGCCCTCCTTGACGTCCATGCCGGTGCTGAACGCGCGGTCGCCCGCGGCGCGCAGCACGACCACCCGGATGTCGTCGTCGTCCTTGACCCGCCGCCAGATGTGGGCGAAGTCGTCGAGCATCGCCTGGGTGAAGCTGTTCATGGCTTCGGGCCGGTTCAAGGTGATCGTCGCGACGTGGTCGGTCACGGCGAACAGGACGGTCTTCGGCTCCACTCGGCACCTCCGTCGATGGGCGCCGCTCTTTCCGTCGGCGCCAGAATAGAGTATAACGAATTGCATGAACGAGGCCGTGGTGCTGTCAGCCTGCCGGACCGCGATCGGCACCGCCCGCAAGGGCTCGCTGCGCGAAACGAGCGCGTTCGACCTCGCTACGGTGGTCGTCCGCGAGGCCGCGCAGCGCTCGGGGCTCCCGTCGCGATGCCTGGACGACGTCGTGCTCGGGGAGACTCTGGCGGGCGGCGGCGACATCGCCCGCTACGCGGCCCTGGAAGCCGGCCTGTCCCACGTTCCCGGTGTGGCGCTGAATCGGCACTGCGCTTCGGGTCTGGCGAGCGTCGCGACCGCCGCAGCGTCCATCCGGGCGGGGATGGACCGCGCCGTGATCGCCGGCGGTACCCATTCGTCCTCGACGGCCCCGGTGTCACGGTGGCGGGTCCCGGGCACCGCCACGTGGGAGGAGCCGTGGAGCTCACCGTCCCATGTGCCGACGGCGGACGCCCCGAACCGGGACATGGCGGTCCTCGTCGGCTGGAACACCGCCCGGCTGGCCGGGATCTCCCGCACCGAGATGGACGCGTGGGCGCTGCGCTCGCACGAGCGGGCGATCCGGGCCATCGACGAAGGCCGGTTCGCCGACGAGATCGTCCCGGTCAAGGTCACCGGCCCGGACGGCGCGGTGTCGGTCTTCGAGGTCGACGAGCACCCGCGGCGCGGCACGAGCATGGCGAAACTGGCGGCGCTCAAGGTGCTGCACCCCGAGATCGACAGCTTCTCCATCACCGCGGGCAACGCCAGCGGCGTCAACGACGGTGCGGCCGCGGTCGTCGTGGCCGACGCGGCCCTCGCGGCCGAACACGGCCGCACCCCGCTCGCGACGGTGCGTTCGTGGGCGAGCGTCGGCGTGGATCCGGTGGAGACCGGCTTCGCCCCGATCGCCGCGATCCGGCTGGCCTTGGCGCGCGCCCGGATCGACATCGAGGAAGTCGATCTCTTCGAAGTCAACGAAGCCTTCGCCTCGGTCGCCGTGGCCACTACCCGCGAGCTGGGACTCGACCCGGAGCGGGTGAACCCCTTCGGAAGCGGTTGCAGCCTCGGGCACCCCATCGCCACGACCGGAACGCGAATGGTCGCCACCCTCGCCCACGAACTGCGCCGCCGCGGCGGCGGGACGGCGGTCGCCGCGATGTGCGCCGGCGGTGGCATGGGTTCGGCGCTGGTTTTGACGGCGTGACCGAGGAACTCGCCGTCGAGGGGCTCCGGTCCCGCTGGGCGGACGGGGTGCGGTGGCTGACACTCGACCGCCCGAAGGCGCGCAACGCGCTGACGGTCGCCATGCGGCGTGGCCTGATCGACGCGGTCAGGGGCGCGGACGCCGACCCCGGTACTCGCCTCGTCGTGCTCACCGCGACCGATCCGGCCTTCTCCGCGGGGGTCGATCTCAAGGAGTCGCTTGGCGGTGCCCGTGGTGCCCGAACCGACCCGGCGGAGGTCCTGCGCGTGGCACGGACACCCGTGCTCGGTGTGATCAACGGGCCTTGTTACACCGGCGCGCTGGAGCTGGCCCTGTCGTGCGACTTCCTGATCGCCTCGGACAAGGCGAAGTTCGCCGACACGCACGCCGCGCTCGGTCTGGTGGCCGGCTGGGGCATGAGCGCGATGCTTCCGCGTGCAGTCGGAGTACGGCTGGCCCGCCAGATGATGGTGACCGGTGACCCGATCACCGCCGACCAGGCATTGCAGGCCGGCCTCGTCAACGAAGTCGTGCCTCACGAGCGGCTGCCGGACCGGGCCGAGCGGATCGCCGCCGCGATCGTCGCCGCCGCGCCGGACTCGGTCAGCGCCACGCTCGGTCTGCTCGCCGACGGTGAAGGGGCCACGTTGGCGCACGCCCTTGCCCTGGAGTCGGCGGCGAAACTGCGCCGGCGTACCGACGTCGCCGAGGTGTCCCGCCGGTTCCTGGCCCGGACCGCTTCCCAGCACGAGCACCGACGACGAGCGGAGAACTGATGAGTGGCACCGACGTGGCGCGGTGGGCGCTGCGGGCCGTGATCGGCGGCACGATGATCGCGCACGGGGTGCGGCACGGCCGCACGCTGGACGGCACAGCAGGCTGGTTCGGGTCCATCGGGTTCCGGGAGCCGCGGCTGCAGGCGAAGGCCAGCGCGGTCGTCGAGATCGGCGCGGGCACCGCGCTCCTGGCCGGGGCGGCGACCCCGCTGGCCACGTCGGCGGTGGTGGGCACGATGGGCGTCGCCGCGCGGACCGTCCACCTGCCGAACGGCTTCTTCGTGCTGAACGAGGGCTACGAGTTCGTCCTGAACCTGGCCGCCGCCTCGGTCGCGCTGGCCGCGCTCGGACCGGGCCGGTTCAGCGTCGACCGCGCCCTCGGCCTGGACGAGCGGGGGACCGGACCACGGCGGGCGGCGCTCGCCACGGGACTGGGCTTGGCCGCCGCGGCCGCGCAGCTGGCGGTCTTCTGGCGCCGTCCCGGGGCCGCCGGGTGAGCCGCTACGAGCAGATCCGGTGCGAAGTCGAAGACCGGGTCCTGACCATCACGCTGAACCGGCCCGACCGGCTCAACGCCTTCACCGCGACCATGGCCGACGAGCTGATCGAGGCCGTCGACCTGGCCGACACCGATGACGACGTGCGGGCCGTAGTGCTCACCGGCGCCGGCCGCGGGTTCTGCGCCGGTGCCGACCTGGCCTCCGGCGGCGCGACCTTCGACTACCCGGCGGGCGCCGAGCACCGGGACGATGCCGGGCGTGTCTCCCTGCGGATCCTCGACGCGCTGAAGCCGGTGATCGTCGCGTTCAACGGGCCCGCGGTCGGCGTCGGCGTCACCATGACCTTGGCCGCCGATATCCGGCTGGCGGCGGAGCATGCCCGGTTCGGATTCGTCTTCGCCCGCCGCGGCATCGTGCTGGAGGGCGCGTCCAGCTGGTTCCTGCCTCGGCTTGTGGGGATCAGCCGGGCCCTGGAATGGGCAGGGACCGGGCGGATCTTCGACTCGGCGGAAGCCCTGTCCGGCGGATTGGTCAGATCCGTTCACCCGCCCGAGGAACTGCTGCCCGCCGCGTACGCGATCGCCCGAGAGATCGCCGACCACACCGCGCCCGTCTCGGTCGCCCTCAACCGGCAGATGCTCTGGCGGATGCTCGCGGCCGAGCATCCGATGACCGCCCACATGCTCGACTCGCGCGCGGTGCAGTCCCGTGGTATGTCCGAGGACGCCAAGGAGGGAGTCGCGGCCTTCCTCGAGAAGCGATTGGCCGAGTTTCCGGACCGGGTGTCGACCGGCATGCCCCGGTTCTACCCATGGTGGCCGGCCCGTCCGTTCCGCCCGATGGGAACGGCTGAGGCGCTGTGATCCGACCGGAGGACATACCAGTGCCTGACGATCGAGCGCTCCCGGTCCGGCTGCGCCGGGTGCTCACCGCGGTGCCGGAGGAGACCGCCCTGCTGTTCGAGGACCGGACCTATCCCTGGGCGTTCCTGTGGCGCGGGGTCGGCGACCTCGAGCGGCTCTTGGCGGAGTTCGCGGATGCGCACCGCATCGGAATCGTGCTGCGCAACCGCCCGGGACACCTGGCCGCGTTGGTCGCCGTCATCGCCACCGGCCGCCAAGTGGTGACGCTGAGCCCGTTCCACGGCGACGCCGCGCTGGCCGAGGACATCACCGCGCTCGCGCCCCAGGTCGTCGTGGCCGGTCCGGAGGATTGGGCTCGCCCCGCCTTCGTTGCCGCGGCCGCCTCGGTGGGGGCGTTTCCCCTTCTCACCGGTGAAGACGACCGGCCGCTGCTGGCCCGCCCGGCCGACTGGCCGGTCGCGCCAGGCCCGGCCGAGCCCGACGACGTCGCGGTCCTGATGCAGACGAGCGGCACGACCGGCCGTCCGAAGCGGGTGGAGCTGACCTACCGCAAGCTCACGGCGGCGTTCGAGGCGTCGGGCACGCCGGTGGCGTCGGGCGAAGTGCGGTTGCGGAAGCATCCGTCGATCCTGTGGATGTCGCTCGTGCACATCGGCGGGCTGTACTTCGCGATCGCCAACGTCGCGGCGGGACTGCCGACGGCGCTGCTGGAACGCTTCGATGTCGGGCAGTGGGCCGAACTGGTTCGCAAGACCCGGCCTCGTCGTGTCCGCCTGGCGCCGGCCGCACTCCGGATGGTGTTGCAGTCCGATCTGCCCGCTGACGTCTTCGACGGCGTCGAGCAGGTGTCGTCCGGAACGGCGCCGTTACCGGCCGACGAGGCCGATCGGTTCAGCGCGCGGTTCGGCGTCCCGGTGCTGTCGGTCTACGGCGCGACCGAGTTCGCCGGGGCGATCGCGGGCTGGGACCTCGCGCTGCACCGGGAGTGGTGGGCGGCGAAGCGGGGGAGTGCGGGGCGGGCGTTCCGGGGTGTCGAGCTGCGGATCGTGGACCGCTCGACCGGCGCACCTGTGCCGGCTGGGTCTGTCGGAGTGCTCGAGGCGTGCGGTGCTCAGTTGCCTGCCGACGGCTGGGTGCGCACGACGGACCTCGCCAGCCTGGACGACGACGGGTTCCTGTTCATTCACGGCCGTGCCGACGACGCGATCAACCGGGGCGGGTTCAAGATCGTGCCGAGCGTGATCGAGGAGGCTTTGAGGGCACACCCGGCGGTTCGGGACGCTGCGGCGGTGGGGATTCCCGACGAGCGGCTCGGCGAGGTGCCGGTGGCCGCGGTGACTCTCCGGTCTGGTTGCGCCGTGGCCGAACTCGACGAGTGGCTTGCCGAGCGGTTGGCTCGGTACCAGCTGCCGACGGAGGTTCGGGTCGTCGAGGAGCTGCCGCGCACGCCGTCGATGAAGGTGAGCCGGCCGGATGTCCGCGCGCTGTTCGACCCGGCCTGAGGAACGTCGCGCGATACGACATAATCGCCCGCCATGTCCGCGAGAAACAAGCGACGCAACAAGAACCGCAAGCGAGCCGTCCGTCGCTCCGCCACGAGAGCGTCAGACAATTCGCCAGGGGCAAAGGGCGCGGCTGCGGCGAAGAAGCGAGAGGGAAAGTCGCACAGCTGGAGTCACCTGTTCAGCTTCCTGTCCGTGATCGTGGCGACTGGTGCCGTCGCCGTGAGTTGCCTCTCCGCCGAGGCCAGCCAGCAATCCGCCCAAGCGAGTCAGCGGCAAGTAGACATCGCCGAACGCGGCCAGTTCGATGATCGGTTCAACCGTGCTGTCCAACAGCTGGGCAATCGGGACAGTATTGACATCAGACAAGGGGGAATCCACGCGCTGGAGAGCTTGCTGCAGGACTCACCGCGTCATCGTCCTGTGGTTCTCAAGCAGTTGGCATCCTTCGTTCGCGAGCACGCGCCTGTCTCGGAGTGCGCCGCGAAGAGTGCGGTTCCCAACGATATCCGGGAAGCGTTGGGGGCGATCGGTCACCACAACATCCACCCGGACACGAAAGCCAGTGAATACTCCGTGGACCTGCGGTTCACCTGTCTTTCCGGGATCGACCTCGAGGGAATGGACTTCGTCCGGGCGTACTTTGCCGGCGCCAACCTGAGTGGTTCGGACCTGACCGGCGCGGACCTCACCGGTGCGTATCTGCTGAGTGCCGATCTCACCCGGCTCAACGCCATCCAAGCGAACTTCACCTGTGCGGCACTTCCGAACGCGAACCTCGAAGAGTCCCTCCTGGTGGCTACGCAGTTCGTCGGGAGCGACCTGATCTCAGCGAAGCTGGTCGGCGCCCACCTCGAGGGCGCGAACCTGACCGATGCGGTCCTCGACAACGCCGTTCTCGACCCGAAGCAACTGGACGATCCGAACATCCTCAAGACATCCCCGAACCCGTACTGTCTGTCGGAGGGGCAATATCCGGGGCTCACGAGGGGATAGGCGGCGACACTTCAGCGCGGAGCCATCCGGATCGCGCCGTCCAGTCGCACGGTCTGGCCATTCAGGTAAGAGTTCTCCAGCATCTCGAGCGCCAACCGCGCATAGTCCTCGGGATCACCGAGCCGCTTCGGGTGCGGCACCGTCGCCGCAAGACCCTCGCGGATGTCCTCGCGCAGGCGGCCCAGCATCGGCGTGTCCATGATTCCCGGCGCGATCGTGTTGACCCGGATCTGCCGGCTCGCCAGGTCCCGCGCGGCGACCAGCGTCATCCCGTGTACCCCGGCCTTCGACGCGGTGTAAGACGTCTGCCCGATCTGGCCGTCGAACGCCGCCACCGAGGCGGTCAGCACGATGGCGCCGCGGTCTCCGTCGTCGAGGGTCTCGTTCTCGGCGATCTTCGACGCCGCCAAGCGCAGCACGTTGTACGTGCCGATCAGGTTGACCCGGATGACCTCGGTGAACGTGCCCAGGTCGCCGGGTGCACCGTTCTTGTCCAGGATGCGGGTGCGGTCGCCGCCGCGGCCGGCGCAGTGGACCACGAACCGGAGCGGGCCCGCCGCGTCGACCGCCTCCGCGACCGCCTGCTCGTCGGTGACGTCCGCGCGGACGAACCGGGCCGCGTCGCCCAGGTCGGCGACAGCTTTGGCGCCCAGCTCCTCCGAGATGTCGGCGAGGACGACCCGGCCACCGCGGTCCACGATGCCGCGCGCGGTGGCCAGGCCCAGTCCGGACGCACCGCCGGTGACCAGCGCCGTGGAACCCTTGATGTGCATGCGAAACCCCTTACAGGCCCATGGACTTGCTGATGATGGTCTTCATGACTTCGCTGGTGCCGCCGTAGATCCGGCTGACGCGGGCATCCGCGTACAACCGGGCGATGGGGTACTCGAGGATGTAGCCGTAACCGCCGTGCAGCTGCAGGCAACGGTCGACCGCGCGCCCCTGCGCCTCGGTGCAGAACAGCTTGACCTTCGCCGCGTCGACGGCGCTCAGCTCACCGGCGACGTGGGCGGTGATCGCCGCGTCGAGCATCGCCTGGGCCGCTTCCAGCTCCGCCGCCATCGCCGCGAGCTCGAACTTCGTGTTCTGGAAATGCGCCACCGGCTGGCCGAACACCTTGCGGTCGCGCACGTAGGCGATGGTCAGGTCGATCGCCGCGCGGTTCTGGGCCACTGCCCCGACCGCGATGGCGAGCCGTTCCTGCGCCAGGTTGCGGCGGAGGGCGGCGAACGCCGCGCCCTCCTCGCCGAGCAGGTTGGCGGCCGGGACCCGGACGTCGGCGAAAGACAGCTCGACGGTGTCCTGCACGGTCAGCCCGAGCTTGTCCAGCTTCCGCCCGACCGTGAACCCGGGCATCCCCTTCTCGAGCACGAGCAACGACAAGCCGTTGCGGCGGTTGCCCGGGTCGGTCGCGGTCCGGGCCACGACGATCACCAGATCGGCGTGGTACCCGCCGGTGATGAACGTCTTGGCGCCGTTGACGACGAAGTCGTCGCCGTCGCGCACCGCCGTGGTCGTGACGCCGGCCAGGTCAGAGCCCGTTCCCGGCTCGCTCATCGCGATCGCCGTGTACAGCTCGCCAGTGGCCAGGCCCGGGAACCAGCGAGCGCGCTGGTCGGCGTCCGCCAGTCCGGTGAAGTACGGGACGACCACGTCGAGGTGGGTGCGAAGACCGCCGAGGGTCGCCGTCACCCGCGCGCACTCCTCCTGGAGCACGACGTTGAAGCGGTAGTCGTCGAGGCCCGCGCCGCCGTACTCCTCCGGGATCGCCGTGCCGAGGACGCCGAGCTTTCCCAATGCGGTGAACAGGTCGCGCGGGACGAGCCCGGCGCGTCTCCAGTCGTCGTAGACCGGGACGACTTCGCGGGCGAGGAAGTCGCGGACCAGGCTGCGGAAGTCTTCGTGATCCTGACCGAACAACGTGCGGCGCATGAATTGAGTATACGCATTAGGATGCGCTTGATCGCATCCCCGGAGTGAAGGAGTGAACGTGCCGGACGATGTCCTCATCGAGCGCCGCGGCGCCGTGCAGATCATCACGATCAACCGGCCTGCCGCGAAGAACGCGCTGACCGCCACGGTGGCCGAAGCGGTCGCTGCCGCGGTCGACGAACTCGACGCGTCGGACGAGTTGCGGGTCGGTGTGCTGACCGGCAGCGGTGGGACGTTCTCCGCCGGGATGGACCTGAAAGCCTTCCTCGCCGGCGAGAGCCCGTCGATCGAGGGCCGTGGGCTGTGCGGGATCACCATGACGCCGCCGAAGAAGCCACTGATCGGCGCGGTCGAGGGCTGGGCGCTCGCCGGGGGATTCGAGCTGCTGCTCGCCTGTGACCTCGTCGTCGCGGCGCGGACGGCCAAGCTCGGGTTGCCCGAGGTCAAGCGCGCACTCGTGGCCCGGGCGGGCGGGGCGTTGCTGCTGCCGAGGCGCGTACCCGCGGCGATCGCCCTGGAACTTCTGCTGACCGGTGAGCCGATCGACGCCGAGCGGGCCGCCGGGATCGGCCTGGTCAACCGGATCACCGACGAAGGCGGCGCGCTGGAGGGCGCGCTCGAGCTGGCCGGGAAGATCGCGGCGAACGGCCCGCTCGCTGTGGCGGTGACCAAGCGGATCGCTCGTGCTTCCTGGACGCCGGAGGAGGCTTGGGCCAATCAGGCCGCGATCGTCAGGCCGGTGTTCGCGTCGGAAGACGCCCGCGAAGGCGCGACGGCGTTCCGGGAGAAGCGTGTGCCGGCCTGGAAGGGTCGATGATCTCGAAAAGAGTGTCATGTATTGCTAGGCTGAGCCGGAACAGAGGAGACCGACCATGGCCACGGGACCACTGGCGGGGTGCCGGGTGCTCGAACTCGGCGGCATCGGCCCCGGCCCGTTCGCCGGGATGCTGCTGGCCGACCTCGGCGCGGAGGTGGTCCGGGTGGACCGGCCGGAGAACCGCGGCGAACCCGGCCGGGGCGGTCCCACGGACGTCCTCAACCGCGGCAAGCGCTCGGTGGTGCTCGACCTGAAGGACTCGGCGGGGGTCACCGCGCTGCTCGATCTCGCTGCCCACGCCGACATCCTGCTCGAAGGCTTCCGCCCCGGCGTGACCGAACGCCTGGGCGTCGGCCCCGGCGAATGCCTGGCCAGCAACCCGCGGCTGGTCTACGGCCGGATGACCGGCTGGGGCCAGGACGGCCCGCTGGCCACGACGGCCGGGCACGACCTCACCTACATCGCGCTCACCGGCGCCCTCGGCGCGATCGGCCCGGCGGAAGGCCCGCCGCAGATCCCGCTGAACCTCGTCGGCGACTTCGGCGGCGGCGGGTGCTACCTCGTGATCGGCGTGCTGGCCGCACTGCACGCCGCGGAGCTCAGCGGCCGCGGCCAGGTCGTCGACGCCGCGATCGTCGACGGCACAACGAGTCTGCTCGCCAGCACCTACGGCAAGCTCGGCCGCGGGGCCTGGACCGACGAACGCGGCGTCAACCAGTTCGACGGCGGAGCACCGTTCTACGCCGTCTACGAAACCAAGGACGCCCGGTACGTCGCCGTCGGGGCATTGGAACCCAAGTTCTACCGCCGCCTGGTCGGCCTGCTCGAACTCGACGTCGACCCCGGGCGTCAGCAGGACCGGGCCGGCTGGCCCGACCTGCGGCGCCTGCTGGCGAAGCGGTTCGCCGAGCGCACCCGCGACGAATGGGCGGCACTGTTCGACGGGACCGACGCCTGCGTCGCACCGGTGCTGAGCCTGACCGAGGCGGCCGAACACCCGCACGTTGCCGCCCGTGGGACCCTCGTCACCCGGGACGGCGTCGTCCAGCCGGCCGCGGCACCACGGTTCTCCGCGACACCGTCGAACCCCGGAACTCCGGCGCGAGAAGTCGGCGCCGACACCAGCGCGGTCTTCCGCGACTGGAACCTTGCTCCGCCCCCGACCGAAAGGAACCGGCCATGAGGGACGCCGTCATCGTCGACGCCGTGCGCACCCCGATCGGGAAACGCGACGGCACGCTCTCCGGGATCCACGCCGCTGATCTGTCCGGCCATGTGCTCGCCGCACTGGCGGACCGCACCGGGATCGATCCGGCCACTGTGGACGATGTGCTCTGGGGCTGCGTGACCCAGATCGGCGACCAGTCGAGCAACATTGGCCGGATCGCGGTGCTCGCCGCGGGCTGGCCCGAACACGTGCCCGGCGTGACGATCAACCGCGCCTGTGGTTCCAGCCAGCAGGCGGTGGACTCTGCCGCCCACGCGGTGATGGCGGGGCAGTACGACCTCGTGGTCGCCGGAGGTGTCGAGACGATGAGCCGGGTGCCGCTGGGTGCCCACCGGACCACCGGTCAGCCCTACGGGCCCGCGGTCTTGGCACGCTACGACAACGTCGAGTTCAACCAGGGACTCGGCGCCGAGCTGATCGCCGAGCGGTGGGGCTTCGACCGGCAGCAGGTGGACGAGTTCGCGGCCGGCTCGCACGCTAAGGCCGCCGCGGCGATCGACGACGGCGTCTTCGACGACCACCTCGTGGCGGTCGAGGTCGACGGCACGAAGTTCGCCGTCGACGAGGGATTGCGCCGCGGGACGTCCCCCGAGACGCTGGCGAAGCTGAAGCCCTCGTTCAAGCCCGACGGGGTGATCCACGCGGGCAACGCGTCACAGATTTCCGACGGCGCCGCCGCGCTGCTCATCACGACCACGGAACGAGCCCGTGAACTGGGGCTCACGCCCATCGCGAGGTACCACTCCGGCGCGGTCAGCGGAGCGGACCCGATCATGATGCTCACCGGCCCGATCCCGGCCACCGCGAAGGTCCTGGGCCGGGCCGGGCTGACCGTCGACGACATCGGCGTGTTCGAGGTCAACGAGGCGTTCGCGCCGGTCCCGCTGGCCTGGTTGGCCGAGACCGGCGCCGACCCGGAGCGGCTCAACCCGCTGGGCGGCGCGATCGCGGTCGGGCACCCGCTGGGCGGTTCGGGGGCGATCCTGATGACCCGGCTGCTGGCCCGGATGCGCGGGCAGGGCCTGCGGTACGGGCTGCAGACGATGTGCGAAGGCGGCGGCACCGCCAACGCGACGATCATCGAACTGCTCGACTGACGGGAAAGGCCGGTGGGCGCACCCACCGGCCTTTCCGTAAGCCCCGTCAGAACTGCGGCTGAGGCAGCCGACGGTTGATGATCACGCCGGCATCGACGCGCAGTTGCGCGCCGGTGACGTAGCGGGATTCGTCGGACAGGAGGAACAACACCGCGGCCGCGATGTCGCTCGGCTCGACGTAGGGCAGGCCCATCGCGGTCATGGACTCGAACGCCTTGAGCGCGTCCTCACGCTTCGGGTGGTCGAGGTCCGGTCGGAAGACCTGGTACATCGGGTCGCTGTTCAGCATGGGCGTGTTGGTGTTCGTGGGGTGCACGGCGTTCACCCGGATACGCCGCGGCGCGAGCACGATGGCCAGGTCGTTCACGAACGCCGCCACCGAACGCTTGGCGAACGAGTAGCCGAGCTTCCCGGCGTCCGGCGTTCCGTCGTGCGTCGGTGGCAGCAGCGCGGCCGCGGAGCCGGTCGCGACGATCGATCCGCCGTCGGGCAGGTACGGCAGCGCGGCCTCGACCGCGTTCACCACGCCGTTGAAGTCGACGGTCACGGCGTCGATGAAGGCCTGCCCGGCGGGGTTGTTGATCGGGGCGATCCCAGCCTGCGCGACAACGGCGTCGAGCCGGCCCAGCTCCGCCACCCCCGCCGTGACCGCGGCCTGGAGCCCGGCCGGATCGCGGACGTCCACCGTCGACGTCACGATGCTGCGACCCAGCTTCTCCACCTGGCTTGCGGTCTCCTCCAGGTCTTCAGCGCTGGCCAGGGGGTAGCCGACGCTGTCGATCTGGGCGCAGAGGTCGACAGCGATGATGTCCGCGCCCTCCTCGGCCAGGCGCAGCGCGTGGGCGCGGCCCTGGCCCCGGGCCGCACCGGTGATGAAGACGACTTTGTCCTGTACCCGTCCCATCCGGGTTTCCTTTCCGATGACTACCAGCCGACGAGTCGGTCCAGCACGAGTGAGGTGGCGGAGAAGTAGTCGCCATAGCCGCCCCGGAAGAACAGCAGCGGCGTCTTCGGCGACTCGACGCGGAGGTCGTGGACCCGGCCGACAACCAGGTAGTGGTCGCCGAGCTCCACCACCTTCTCGATCATGCAGTCGACCCACGCGACGATTCCTTCGAGCACGGGGTTCCCGAGCGGGGATGGAGTCCAGGGCACCGTGTCGAACTTGCCGGGGTCGCGGACCGCCATCCTCCGGCAGACCGCTTCCTGGTCCGCGGCGAGCACGTTGGCGCAGTAGCGGCCCGCCGCGCGGATCCGGGGGAGGGTCTGCGAAGAACGGTCGGCGAGGAACGACACCAGTGGCGGGTCGAGGGACACGGACGTGAACGTGCCGACAACCATCCCGGCGGGTCCGTCGTCCGGCCCGGCCGTGGTGACGGCGACCACGGCAGTCGGGAGGTTGCCCAGCACGTCGCGGAAGTGCCTGCCGTCGAAGGCAGGGCCGATGCCGGTCATCGTGGGCCCCATCAGACGAGGATGCGCATCGGGGCCGGGAGCTCCAGGCCCATCTGCGTCAGCGCGTTGGCGTGGTAGGCCACCCCCGGCACGTGGATCATGTGCTGGAGCCCTGCGTGCGCGTCCCGCCAGAACCGCTGGAGGGGGTTGGCCCGCCGGATGACGTTCCCGCCCGAGCGCGCGAAGACCTCGTCGAGGGCCGAAACCGCGCGCCATGCGCAGCGCACCTGGTTACGCCGGACGTCCGACCGGGCTTCGAGCGTCACCGGTTGCCCGGCCTCGATGGTGTCGAAGAGCCGGCTGATGCCGTCGATGAGCTGGATGCGGGAGGCCTGGATCTCGGCCGCCGCCTCACCGGTCGTGTAGAGCACGTAGGGGTCGTCGCGCACCTGCACCCCGGTGACCGCGACCCGGTCGCGCTGCTGGGCGACGTGCGCGGCCAGGCCGCCTTCGCAGATCCCGATCACCGCCGCGGTGATCCCGAGCGGGAACATCGCGGCGAACGGCAGCCGGTACAGGGTGTCGGTGACTCCGTTGCGTTCGGCGGCCTGCCCTTCCTGAACGTCCTCCTGCTTGAGCGTCCGGTATTCCGGGATGAAGGCGTCCTGCACGACGACGTCCTTGCTGCCGGTGCCGGACAGGCCGACCACGTCCCAGGAGTCCTCGACGAGCTCGTAGTCCGACCGGGGCAGGAGCACGTGCCGCACGGCCGGCGGCATCACCGGTTTGCCCTTGCCGTCCCCGACCATCGCGCCGAGGAAGTCCCATTCGCAATGGTCGGCACCGGAGGAGAACGGCCAGCGCCCGCTGAGGCGGTACCCGCCGTCGGCGGGCTCGGCGATCCCGTTGGGCATGTACGGCGAAGCGATCCACGTGTCCGGGTTCTCGGCCCAGATCTCCTGGCCGACCCGGGGATCCATCTGCGCGACTTCCCAGGGGTGGACGCCGACGACCCCGCAGACCCAGCCCGCCGCGCCGTCGTGCCGCGCGACCGCCATCACGGCTTCCGCGAAGTCCCGGGGGTGGGCCGCGTACCCACCCAGCTTCTCCGGCTGCAGCAGCCGCATGACACCGGCCGAGCGGAGCAGGGCGACGGATTCGCCGCTGAGCTTGCCCAATCCCTCGTTCTCCTCGGCCAGGGCCGCCAGCTTGGGCCCAGCCTCCTCGACCCGGCTCACCACTTCGTGCGCCATGCCGTCCACCTCCTAGTTCTGCTTGCCTTGAGCGGCGTCCCCATCGGACACCTTGCGGGTGAGGAACTCGATGACGACCCGCTCGAAGTCGGACTTGCGCTCGATCTGCGCCCAGTGCCCGCAGCGGGCGAAGGTGTGCAGCTCGACGTCCGGCAGCCAGCGAGTTGCGAAGTGGGCCTGGTCGTAGGGGAGCATCCGGTCGTCCCGCCCCCAGACCAGGAGCGTGGGTGTCGTCATCGTGGTGGCGCGGGTCCACAGTGGAGTGTGCTCGGCCTGGCGGCGGGGGTCGAACATCGACCCGAAGATCACCTTGGTCCGCTGGATCACGCCGTCGGCCGTGGCGTTGCTCAGCCGTTCGTCGATCAGGTCGTCGGTGACCAGGCGCTGGTTGTGCACCATCGTCCGGACCCACGCGGTCATCCGCTCCCGCGTCGGATCTTCCAGGAACTCGAAGAGCCGCTGGAAGCCTTCACTCGGCTCGGCCTGGAAGATGCCGACGGAAAGCCCACCGGAGCCCATGAGGGCCATCCGCCGCACGCGCTCGGGCGCTTGGACCGCGAGTTCTGCGGCCACCGCGCCGCCCATCGAGTTGCCGACGAAGACCGCGGACCCGATGCCCAGCTCGTCCATCAGCCGCAGGATCCACCGGGCCGCCACCGCGGGGTAGACGGCGTCGAGCTCGGGCAGTTCCGTGCCGCCGAAGCCGGGCAGGTCCGGCATGATCGTGCGGAACCGCTCGGCGAACACCGGGAGGTTGTCGCGAAAGTTCGACCAGGCGCTCACCCCCGGGCCGGAGCCATGGAGCATGAGCAACGGTTCGCCCTCGCCGGCTTCGTGATAGGCGAAGGTGAGCCCCTCGATCACCTTCGTGGTGTGTGTCGAGTCGTAGCCCCAGCTCACGGGATGAGCCCCGCGGACGGAGAGGTCGACAGGAACGCGCCTCCGGGACCGACGTCGAGGACGTCCCCGTACCAGGTCTGCCCGTACGCCAGCTCGGGCAGCTTCCACTCGAGGGCTTCCCAGGCCGGGTCGAAGATGAGGTAGCCGCCGGAGTAGAGCTCGATCCGGTGACCGGAACCGGGGTCGTGGATGTAGAGGTACATCGCCTGGCCGATCCCGTGCTTGCCCGGTCCGTGGCCGTAGGCGATGTCGAGGTCGCGGATCTGGTCCGCCGCGGTGAGGATGTCGTGGAAGTTCTCGACGTTGAACGCCACGTGGTGGAACTGTCCGGGCTGGTCCTCGGCGGCCACGCCGATGGCGACGTCGTGCACCTGCGGGGTCACCGACAACCAGGACGCCAGGATGATGTCCGGGGCCTGCGGCAGCCGGGCGAACTCGCGCCGCTTGAACCCGAGCCCGGTCTGCAGCCACCCTTCGGCCTGGTTGACCGTGGCGGCGCTGGTCTGCAGGTTGATGTGGTCGAGCCGGCGCACGCCGAGGCCGCGCCGGCGCGAGCTGTTGCTGAGGATCTTCGAGCGGATCGACTCGTCCGCAAGCGGCTTCTCGATGTCGTAGTAGAGCTCGAACGGGTGCTCGCTGCCGGGGACGAGGAAGCGCACGGCTTCGCCGCGGCCGATCTCGTGCCCCGCGGCCAGCTCGACCGTCTTGAGGCCTTGGTTCTCGAGCTGCTTCTGGAACAGTTCGACGTCCTGCTTGCGCTTGACGCGGAAGCCGTAGGAGTTCACCCGGGCCTCCTCCTGCTGGGTCAGGACCAGGGAGTGGTGCACGAGCTCCTGGTAGCCGCGCAGGTAGGCGACGCCGTCGGCCTGCGCGACGACCTCCATGCCGAGCAGGTCGCGGAAGAACCAGAGCGAGCGCTCGAGGTCGGGGGTGCCGAGGTCGATGCTGCCCGCGTGGGCGATCTGCGGCCCCGGGTCGTGGTCGGGCTGGGCCATGGGGACTCTCCTTCGAGCCGGTTTCACTGGGTGCGGTGGAAATCTCGGGGCCGGACGTCAGCGCATGGTTGCCGGTGCGCCGCGCCCGTGGGTGGTGGGTGTCCGCTGAGCGGGACGGTGATCATGCCGAGAGGGAGTGCGCGGTCGCGGTGAGCCGCCGGGAGACCTCGGCGGCGGTCCACATGACGCGGTACTTGAGCTCGTCGACCCGGAGGCGGTCCCACGGACCGCACACCGAGACGGCCGCGACAGCGGTGTCGAACTCGAGGATCGGCGCGGCGACGCACGCGGTGCCGACGGCGGCTTCGCCGAATTCGGTCGCGTAGCCGCAGTTGCGGATCTTGACCATCGCGGCTTCCAGTGCCTCCGCGGTCGTGATGCTGGCGTTCGTCCGCGCGCACAGGCCGCCGGCCAGGTACCGGTCGACGACCGCTCGCGGCGAGTAGGCCAGCAGCACCTTCCCGACTCCGGTGCAGTGCGCCGGCAGTCGCCCGCCGACGCGCGAGGGCAGCGTGCCGGCGTACGCCCCGCCGATCTTTTCCAGGTAGACGACGTCTTGTTCGTCGAGCAGCGCGAGGTGGATCACGTGTCCCGTGGTCGCGCAGAGTTCCTGCAGGAACGGCCGGGCGACGTCGCTGGTCCGGGTTCGGCGGACGACCAGGCTGCCGATCTCGAACATGCGCAGGCCGAGCGTGTACTCGGTGCCCGAACGCTGGAGCCAGCGGGCACCGACGAGCTGCTGCACGATCCGGTGCGCGGAGGACCTGGGGATCCCGCTGCGGGCGCTGATCTGCCCGAGCGACAGGGTCCCGCCTGAGCGCTCGAAGACGTCGAGGATCAGGACCACCCGGTCCACCATGCTCAACGGACCCTCGGACATCCGCGACCTCCTCGTGCGCCGTACCAGACCCATTATGGGGAACCTTGCCCAAGAAGAGTATCCCTAACTGAGCATTGACAGTGTCAGCGTGACAGCGCACGATCCCCGTTATCCGCTGGATTTGCCCTTATCAGCGAATGACAATCTTGTGATCCCGAGGCCTCTTGACGGCGGAGCCAAATTGAGTGCACTGAACTTTGGCGATCGACTGTCCGGCGGCCCGGGCACGGACCAGGAGGTAGCCGGATGACCACGAACGGGGACACCTACGACATCGTCGTCGTCGGGTCCGGGGGAGGAGGCCTGATCGGGGCTTACGCGGCGGCCTCGCGCGGCTTGCGTACGCTCGTCCTCGAGAAGACCGATCTCGTCGGCGGCACGACCGCCTACTCGGGCGCGGGCCTGTGGTTCCCGGGCTCCGCCCCCATCGCGCGGGCGGGCGTCGACGACGACGTCGAGAACGCCCGGAAGTACCTGAGGGCCGTCGTCGACGACAGCTCTCGGGAGGCACTCCAGGACGCCTACCTGGAGGCGGGTGCCCAGCTAATCGACGAACTCGAGAAGAACGCCTGGTTCCAGTCGTTCGTGCACGGGCCCGTCCCGGACTACTACCCGGCGGTGCCCGGCGCCACCCTGCACGGACGCACCATCTTCCCGCCCCCGCTGGCGCTGGCCGAACTCGGTGACGACGCCGGGCTCGTCCGCCGGTCCATCCCCGCCGAGCGGTGGGACAAGGAAGAAGGACCGGTCGTCAGCGGCGGCCGCGCGCTGATCGGCCGGGCCCTGGCGGCGTTCCTCGGGACCGGCAACGGGTTCCTGTGCACCGAAACGGCGCTGGAGAGCCTCGTGGTCGAGGACGGCCGGGTCGCCGGGGTGACGGCCATGAGCGGCGGTGCGCCGGTCACGTTCCTCGCCACCCACGGGGTCCTCCTCGCCGCCGGCGGCTTCGAGCGCAACGGAGAGCTGCGCGCGAAGCACCAACCCGTCCCGCTCACCGGTGAGTGGTCCAACGGCGCGCCCGGCAACACCGGTGACGCGCTCCTGGCCGGGATCGCGGCCGGCGCGGCGACGGACCTGCTCGACGAGTCGTGGTACGTCCCGGGTCTCATCTATCCGGATGGCCTGCCGGTCTTCCACTCCGGGACCCGGGGCGGCCTGTGGGTCAACGGCGCGGGCGAGCGGTTCGTCAACGAGTCGGCCCCGTACGACCAGGTCGGGCACACGATGGCGCGCCTGCACGCGACCACCGGTGTCTCGCACGTGCCCACGCACTGGGTGTTCGGCCAGGGACAGCTGGACCGCGACAGCTTCGGCGGGTCACCCGAGCAGCCGCCGGGGGCCGAGTGGTTCACCTCGGGGGCGCTCAAGAAGGCCGACACCCTCGAGGAACTGGCCGAGCTGATCGGGGTTCCGTTCGGGGCGTTGAGCCGGACGGTGGAGCAGTTCAACGGCTACGCGCGCACCGGTGTCGACGAGAAGTTCCACCGCGGTGAGACACCGTGGGATCAGATTTTCCACCACATCGTGCCTTTCCCGGCCTTCCCCGAGCAGAACTACCCGGGGAAGCCCTCGCCCGGCCTCCCGAACCCGCTCCTGATGCCCGTGGACACCCCGCCGTTCTACGCCGCGACCGTCGTCCTGTCCGACATCGGCACGAAGGGCGGCCTGAAGACCGACGAGAACGCGCGGGTGCTGCGCCCCGACGGTCAGCCGATCGAAGGTCTCTACGCGGCCGGGAACACGGCGGCCGCGATGTCGGGCCGGGTGTACCCGGGGGCGGGCACCCCGATCGGTTCGAGTCTCGCCTTCGCCTACCGCGCCGTGCTGGACATGGCCTCGGCCTGACTGGCCTGCCCGATCCGACGGATCAAAGGAGATCTCGTGGACGACAAAGTCAAGTTCCGCCTCTACCGGCTCTCGGTCTGGTGCGGGGTGGCGGTCCTGGTGGCCTTCACCGTCGCCTTCACCATCGTCGGCAAGCTGACACCGCCCATCTCACCGACCGCGACGGCCGACCAGGTGGCGGGATTCCTGGCCCAGAACCGGTCGGGGATCCTGTGGGCCGTCGTGATCATGGGCGTGTTCGCTCCGCTGTTCTACCCGTTCGCCGTCGTCACGAGCCTGCAGATGCGCCGGATCGAAGGCGGCTGGGGCCTGCTGTCGATGGTCCAGCTGACGACCGCGGTGGTCGCCCCGACCGGCTGGCTCTACCCGATGGCGGTGTTCGCCACGGCCGCGTACCGGCCGGGCCGGGATCCGCAGCTGGTGCTGCTCCTGAGCGACCAGTTCTGGCTGACCTATGTCGGGATCGCGGCAATCTTCGTCGTGAACGTCGCGGTGATCGGTGTCTCGGCACTGGTCGACCGCCGGCCGAAGCCGGTGTTCCCGCGCTGGTTCGGCTGGCTGAACATCATCGCGGCGGTCGCCCTGCTGCCCGGGGTCTTCGTGTACGTCTCGTCCGACGGGCCGTTCGCCTGGAACGGGCTGTTCGCGATGATCATCCCGTCGGTGGCATTCCTCGTCTGGAAGGTCTCGATGCTCGTCGTGCTGTTCCGCGCGGTGAAGTCGGAGGAGCTCGAAGCCCGCGAGGTGGTTCCCGCGACGGCGTGACCCTCACTCCGTCCGCAGCAGCAGGACCCCGGAGGGCACACCGCCGCCCGAGGTGACGACCGCCGTCCGCGCTCCGCCGACCTGACGGCCGTGTGCTTCACCGCGAAGCTGGAGCATCGCCTCGCGGACGAAGCCGTAGCCGTGGAGGCGGCCTGCCGAAAGCTGCCCGCCGTGCGGGTTGAGCGGCAGGCCGCCGCCGAGGGCGATCGTCTTGCCGCCGTCGACGAAGCCCGTAGCCTCGCCGGGGCCGCAGAAGCCGAGGTTCTCCAGCCAGGACACGGCGTTGAACGTGAACCCGTCGTAGAGCAGGGCGACGTCCACGTCGGCCGGCGTCAGGTCGGTGCGGGTCCACACGTGGGCCGACGGGCCCCGGGACTGCGGGACGTGGGCCAGCGTGTCCTGGTCCCAGCTGATCCGCTCCAGGATCGCCGTGCCGGCCGCTTCGACCAGCACGGGCGGCTTCGGGCGGTCGGCCGCGGTCTCGATCGCCGAGACGACGACCGCCACTGCCCCGTCGCACGGCACGTCGCAGTCGTACAGCCCGAACGGCGTCGTGACCGTGCGAGCGGCGTAGTAGTCGTCCATCGTCAGCGGGTCGCGGTAGAGCGCCTCGGGGTTGCGGGCCGCGCCGGTCCTGGCGGTGACCGCGATGGCGCCGAGCACGTCGCGGCCGACACCGTAGCGGTGCAGGTAGTGCGAGGCGTGGCAGCCGATCCACTGGGCCGCCGACATGGCGCCGAAGGGTGCCCGCCATTCGAACATCCCGGTGGCCCGGGCATCGCTGCGTTGCCACTCGCCGGAGCGGACCATCGCGGCGTGCGAGGACTCCCAGACTGTGCGGAAGCAGAGCACATGCCGGCACAGGCCGGCCGAAACGGCCAGCATGGCCGCGGTGATCGACCCGATCTGCCCCGGGACCTCGTTGCCGCCGTTGATCCACGTGGGCCGCACCTGCAGCGCCTCGGTCAGCGCGGTGATCCCGCCTTCGCTCAGGCCGGTCGGGTTCGGTCCCGGGTAGGTGGACAGCCCGTCGATCTCGTCGAGGTCGAGCCCGGCGTCCGCCACGGCGGCCAGGCACGCGTCGACGGTCAGCGAGATCGGATCGACCATCAGCCGCCGTCCCACGCGGGACTGCCCGACGCCGGTCAGCGCGACCGCGTCCTCGAACTTCCGCGGGGAAGCCATCGGGCGCAAGGAGCTCCGGACGTCGCGGGGCTCGGGCAGCGGGCCCGGTCCGTCGGCATCGGGGTCGGGCTCGAACAGCGGGAGGTGGACGTCGCCGTGCTGCTCGAACCGCACCCGGACCCGCATCCCGACGTGCACGTCGGCCGGCTCGCAGCCGACGACGTTGGTCGTCAGCCGGGCCCGGTCGTCCTCGGCGAGCGCAACGACGGCGACGACGTACGGCGGCGGGAACTCGGGCAGCCACGTCTGGTGCGTGACGCTGAACCCGGCGACGGTCGCCTTTCCCGAGGTGGGGGCCAGGTCCACCGCCCGGCTGCGGCAGCCGGGGCACACCGGGCCCGGCGGGTGGAAGAACCGGCCGCAGTCGCCGCACCGGTGCATCCGCAGCACGCCGTCGGCACCGGAACGCCAGAACCCGGCGCTCGCGAGCGTGGGCTGCGGCAGGGGGCGCGAGGTCATCGCAGGTCCTCTCGACGGGATCTAATGAGGATACTTAATAGGCTAAGTTGATGGGCTCAAGGGGTTGAAAACTCGGGATCTGGCGGTGCATGCTGAGGATCAGGTATACACAATGCGTCGCCGGACGTGGGTTCCCGGAACGCCACGATCATGACGAGGGAGTGCGACGATGCCGTTGCAGCCAGAAATGAAGCTGCTGTCGACCGACGATCACCTGATCGAGCCCCCGGGCCTGTGGTCGGACCGGTTGCCGGCGAAACACCGTGAAGCCGGTCCCCGGATCGTGGAGCAGCCGCGCGGCGGCGGGGCGTCCCCTGCCGAGGTCTGGCGCTACGAAGACCGGATCTACCCGTACATCGGGCTGAACGCCGTCGCCGGTAAGAAGCCCGAGGAGTTCGGCATGGAGCCGACCCGCTACGACGAGATGATCCCCGGCTGCTACGACCCCAAGGCGCGGCTGCGGGACATGGACCTCGACGGCGTCTGGGGCGCCTTGTGCTTCCCGTCGTTCCCGCGGTTCGCCGGCACGGTCTTCCTCGAAGGCAAGGACACCGAGCTCGCGCTCCTGTGCGTGCAGGCGTGGAACGACTTCGTGTTCGACGAGTGGTGCGCGGCCGGACCCGACCGGCTGATCCCGCTCGTCATCCTGCCCCTGTGGGACGTGCCGGCGTGCGTGGCCGAGATCCACCGCGCCGCGGCCCGGGGCGCGAAGGCGATCTCGTTCCCGGAGAACCCGGCCCCGCTCGGACTTCCGTCGTTTCACACCGATCACTGGGATCCCGTGTTCTCCGCGGCCGAAGAAACGGACATGCCGCTGTGCCTGCACTTCGGCACTTCGGGCAGCGCGCCGAGGACCGCCCCGGAAGCACCTTTCGCCGTGACGATCGCGTTGTTCGGCTGCAACTCGATGTACGCGACCGCGGACCTGCTGTTCTCGTCGGTGCTGCACAAGCACCCGCGGCTGAAGATCGGGCTGTCCGAAGGCGGGATTGGCTGGGTGCCGTACCTGCTGGAGCGCATCGACACCACCTGGGAGCGGCACCGGTTCTACCAGAACGTCAACCAGGAGGTGCGGCCGTCGGAGCTGTTCCGCGAGCACTTCCACGGGTGCTTCATCGACGACCGGTTCGGGGTGAAGTCGCGCCACGACATCGGCGTCGACCTCATCACCTGGGAGTGCGACTACCCGCACTCCGATTCGTACTGGCCGAAGAGCCGCGCCTACGCGGCCGAAGTGCTCGCCGACGTCCCGGACGACGAAGCGCACCGGATCGTCGAGCTGAACACCCGCCGCCTCTACAACTTCCCCGCATGAGCCGGCGCCCCGAAGCCGAGCGGTCCGACTGGACCGACCTCGACCTGCTGACTCGCGACGAAGCCGCCGGCCGCCTCCGGGAAGAGATCGCCGAGATCGAACAGACGCTCGGCGACACCACCGGCGCCGAGCGCGAACTCCTCGACACACGGTTGCGCGCCCTGCGCGAAGCCGCCGACGACTTGGCCACGCCGTGACCGCGGGGCGGGTGGCCGGCAAGGTCGCGCTCATCACCGGCGCGGCCCGCGGCCAAGGCCGCTCCCACGCCGTGCGGCTGGCGGAGGAAGGCGCCGACGTCGTCGTCACCGACGTCTGCCACGACATCAGCACCGCCTTGCCCTATCCGCTCGCGTCGAAGGACCAGCTCGAGGAAACCGCCGGCCTGGTCCGGGCGACGGGCCGCCGGTGCGTCGTCCTCCAGGCCGACGTCCGCGCGGTCACGGAACTCCGGGCCGCCGTGGACGCGGCCTTCGCCGAGCTGGGCCGGCTGGACATCGTCGTGGCGAACGCCGGAGTCATGAGTTCGGGCAGCGCCTGGGAACTGTCCGAAGAGGAATGGGACGTCGTCATGGACGTCAACCTCAAGGGAACCTGGAACACGACACGTGCGGCGATCCCCCGGATGATCGAGGCGGGGACCGGTGGTTCGCTCGTGCTGATCAGCTCGGCCGCGGGCATCCGTGGCCACGTGCCGTACGCGCACTACGTCGCGAGCAAGCACGGGGTCGTCGGCCTGATGAAGGCACTGTCGAACGAGCTGGCGAAACACCGGATCCGGGTCAACACCGTCCACCCCACCGGGGTCAGCGACACGGGCATAGGCACCGGCGTCCCGATGGAGGAACTCGCCGCCCGCGAACCGCTGTTCGGGATGGGCGCGATGAACCCCTTGGCCCCGTTCGTGGAACCGCGCGACGTTTCCAACGCCGTGCTGTTCCTGGCCTCGGACGAAGCTCGGTACGTCACCGGCCTGCAGTTCACGGTCGACGCGGGCGGGACGAACAAACCGTGATCGGGTTCGTCGGCGCCGGGAACCTGGGTGAACCGATGGTCGAGCGGCTGCTCGCGGCCGGGCACCGGGTCCGTGTGTACGTGCGGCGCGTGGAGGTCCGCGACCGGCTCCGGGAGGCTGGCGCCGAACTCGCTGACGAGGTGACCGACCTCGCCGGCTGCGACGCGGTCATCAGCTGCCTCTACAGCGACGCCCAGGTGCTGGACGTGCTATCCGGACTCCTCCGGGTGCTGGACCCGCTGACGGTGCTGGTGTCCCACACGACCGGAGCGCCCGGCACCCTCGACCGCCTGGCCGCCGGCCACCCGGCGATCGTGGACGCGGCTTTCAGCGGGACGGCGGAGTCGGTCCGCGCCGGTCGCCTGGCGGTGTACCTCGGCGGCGAGCCCGGGGACGTGGCCACCGCCCGCGACGTCGTGGCCGCCTACGCGGACCCAATCATCGCGACGGGACCCCGAGGTTCGGCGCTGCGGGTGAAGCTGCTCAACAACGCGCTGTTCGCGGCGATCTCCCAGGTGACGTTGCGCGGCCTGGAAGCCGCCCGCGACCTGGGGATCGACGAAGACGTCCTGCTCGAGGTCCTCGCGGTCAGCAGCGGCGGGAGCAGCGCGGCACGGTACGTCGCCGCGCGGGGCGGGGCCGAACGCTATGCCGCCGCCATCACGCCGTTCCTCCGCAAGGACCTGGAGGCGTGCCGGGCCGAGCTCGGCCCCGGCCTCGCGGAACTGCTGGCCGTCGCCCACGACGGCCCGCTGGACCTCGGCGCCATCGCTCACGAGAACGGAGTTGCTCGATGAACGTCATTGTGGACACCCGGCTCTGCTCCGGGCACGCGCGCTGCGCGGCGTCCGCCCCGGAAGTGTTCGAACTGGACGACAACGGCTACGCCCTGCCCCTCGAGCAGGACGTCCCGCCCGACCGGCTGGACCAGGCGCGCGAGGGTGCCTTCGCGTGCCCCGAGCGGGCCATCACCGTCGACTGACCACCCGAACCGGCAAAGGAGGCGGCCCGTGGTGCACCGGCCGATGGAAGGCGTGCGGGTTCTGGAGGTCGCGCAGTTCACCTTCGTGCCCGCGGCGGGCGCGGTGCTCGCGGACTGGGGTGCCGACGTCATCAAGATCGAGCACGCCGAGCGCGGCGACGGCCAGCGCGGCTTGTCCCGCGTGCTCGGCCTGGCGACGGCGAGCGAAGGCTCGTCGTTCCTACCGATCATGGAAGGGCCGAACCGGGGCAAGCGCAGCGTCGGGCTGGCGCTGGAGAAGCCCTCCGCGCGCGGCGTGTTCGAAGAGCTGGTCCGCTCCAGCGACGTGTTCCTCACCAACTTCCTGCCCGGCGCCCGGGCCAAGCTCAAGATCGACGTCGACGACATCCGCGCGATCAACCCCGACATCGTCTACGTGCGGGGAAGCGGGTTCGGCGCCCGCGGGCCGGAAGCGGACAAGGGCGGCTACGACAGCACGGCGTTCTGGGCCCGCGGTGGCAGCGCGGCCGGGGTGACCACGCCGGACGCCGACCGGACGCCGCGGATGCCGGCCGGCGCCTACGGCGACGCGATCGGGGGCATGACGATCGCCGGCGGCATCGCCGCGGCGCTGTACTCGCGCCAGATCACCGGCGCGCCTTCGATCATCGACGTCTCGCTGCTCGGCGTCGGCGCATGGGCCACGCAGTACACGGTCAACCAGGCGCTGATGAAGGGCGGGCCACTGCCGCCCCGGGAACACCCGAAGCACGGCTCGGCCACCAACCCGCTGATCGGCGGCTACCGGACCGCCGACGGCCGGTGGCTGGAGTTCGCGATGCTGCAGCCCGGCCGGTACTGGCCGGAGTTCTGCCGGCTCGCCGGCCGGCCCGACCTCGCGGCCGACGAGCGTTTCGCCGACGTCGAGAAGATCATGGCCAACGCCGCCGAGGCCGCCAGGATCGTAGCGGAGCTCGTCGCCGGCCGGACGTTCGCCGAATGGACCGAAATCCTGTCGCGGGGCGAAGGCCAGTGGGCCGCTGTACAGAACTCGTGGGAAGTGGGACAGGACCCGTCCCTGCGGGCGAACGGCCTGATCACCAAGGTCGTCGACGCCGAAGGGGAAGAACGCGAGCTGGTGGCGAATCCCGTGCAGTTCGAGGAAACCCCGGTGACGCTGACCCGCGCACCCCTGTTCGCCGAGCACACCGACGAAGTCCTGCGCGAGCTCGGGCTCTCCGACGAGGAGCTCATCCAGCTGAAGATCGACGGCGCCGCCACCTGAAGGGACCAGTCTTGAGCACCACACTCGAACCCGAGGGCACCTACGAAGGTGTGCCGATGTACCACTACGACAACACCGCGGGCGGCGCGGTCCTGAGCCACCACGAGCGCTGGGACGCGATCGCCGCGACGCATTCGGGTTTCCGCAGCAGCGTCTCCCACGGGTACTGGGTCGTCACGGACGGCACGGCGGTGCAGGAATCCCTGCAGGACTGGCGGACGTTCTCCAACACCTCGGTGACGGCGCTGGACCCCGAACCGAAGTTCTTGTGGATCCCGGAGATGCTCGACCCGCCGCTGCACACGCAGTGGCGGAGGTTGCTGGGCCGGGAGTTCTCGCCCAAGTCGGTCGCCGCGCGGGAGCCGGAGATCCGGCGCATCGCGGTCGAGCTGATCGACGGGCTGAAGGACCAGGGTGGTGCCGACGTGCTCGACCGGTTCGCGCGCCGGTTCCCGACGGTGATCTTCCTGCGCCTGATGGGGCTGCCCGAAGAGGATCTCGACATGTTCCTCGAGTGGGTGCACAACCTCCTGCACCTGTCCTACGAGGAGGATCCCGACCGCAGCCGGCAGCTGGCGGCGATCACCGGCGCGTCGGCCTACTTCGCGGAGCAGATCGCGCTGAGGCGGGAAAAGCCTCGCGACGACCTGCTGTCCCACGCGATGACGTGGGAGATCAACGGCGAGCTGATCTCCGATCGCGACCTGCACGCGTTCTGCGTGCTGATGTTCCAGGCCGGCCTGGACACCGTCCCGATCTCGGTCGGCTGGGCGCTCTACCACTTCGCCACGCACCCGGACCAGCGCCGGGCGATCCTCGCCGACTCCTCGCTCATCCCGACGAGTGTCGAAGAGATCCTGCGGGTCTACTCGTTCGTCATCCCCGCCCGCAAGGCGACCAAGGATGTCGAAGTCGGCGGCTGCCCGGTCAAGGCGGGGGAGATGGTGATGCTGCCGCTTGTGGTGACCAACCGCGACCCGGCGCGGTACGAGAACCCCCTGGAAGTGGACCTGACCCGCGCGACCAGCAACCACATCGCGTTCGGCTCGGGGCCGCACCGCTGCCTCGGTTCGCACCTGGCCCGGCTCGAACTGAACATCGCGATCGAGGAGTGGCACAAGCGGATCCCGGACTACCGGATCGCGGCGGGCCAGGAACTCGAACAGACCGGGAACATGTACGGCATCAAGTCGCTCCGCCTCGAGTGGTGAACGCGTGACGTCGATTTTGGCCGATGAGCACGAAGAACTCCGCGCGGCCGTCCGCCGGTTCCTGACGGAGAAGTCGCCGAGCGACGCGGTCCGGCGCTGGATGGAGTCCGACGGCGGGTTCGACCCGGACCTGTGGCGGCTGGCGGCCGGGCAACTCGGGCTGCCCGGTGTGGCGGTGTCGGAGGAACACGGTGGCGCGGGCGGAGGCCCGGCCGAGCTCGCCGTGGTTCTGGAGGAGACCGGGCGGGCGCTGCTGCCCTCGCCGTTCTTCGCGACGGTCGCGCTCGCCGGGCAAGCCCTGGCTGCCTCCGGTGACGACACGGCCCAGGCGCGCTGGCTGCCCGGCATCGCCGACGGCTCGCTGACCGCGACGCTCGCCGTGACCGAGGAAAGCGGTTCGTGGCAACCGGAAGACGTCACCACGACGGCGGCCGGCGGGACGGTGACCGGCACCAAGATGTTCGTCGTCGACGGCGACTCGGCCGCCCTCCTGCTCGTCGTCGCGCGCACCGACGCCGGCTTGGGGCTGTTCGCCGTCGAGGGCGACGCACCCGGGGTCACCCGCACGCGCCTCGACACCCTCGACCTCACCCGGCGGCTGGGGCGGATCGACTTCGACGCCGCCCCGGCCGTACCTGTCGGGCCGGCCGGCGACGCGGTCGTGCGGCAGGCGCTCGACCTCGCCGTGGTCGCGCTGGCGGCCGAACAAGTCGGCGGCGCCCAGGCCTGTCTGGACGCCGCCGTGGAGTACGCGACGGTCCGTGTGCAGTTCGGCCGGCCGATCGGCACCTTCCAGGCGATCAAGCACAAGTGCGCCGACATGCTCCTGCGCGTCGAGTCCGCGCGGTCGGCGGCACGGCACGCCGCGGCCGTGGCGGCCGGCGAACCGGCCGAGCTGCCGATGGCCGCGGCGCTGGCCGCCGCGTACTGCTCCGACACATACACGTACGTCGCGAAGGAAAACCTGCAGGTCCACGGCGGGATCGGCTACACCTGGGAACACGACGCGCACCTGCACCTACGCCGGGCCAAGTCCTCGGAGCAGCTGTTCGGCGCGCCGGCCGCGCATCGCGCGCGGGTGGCCGAGCTGGCCGGGTTCGGCGGCCCCTGGTGACCTCGACCGCTTCGCCGTGCCACAGCTCCCTCACCGACGACGAGTTCCGGGAGCACCTGCGGACCTTCCTGATCAGCCACCACCCCGGTCGCCGCCCGAAGGACCCGGCGGCCCGGCTCGCCTGGCAGAAGTCCTGGCTCGCCACGTTGTTCGACGCCGGGTACGCGGGCCCGAGCTGGCCGCGCGAGTACGGCGGGATGGACCTGAGCTTCGCCCGTCAGGTGATCTACCAGGAGGAGTACGCGAGAGCCCGGGTACCGGGCCCGCTCGGTACCGGCGTCGGCATCGCCGCGCCCACGCTCATCCGCTACGGCACCGAGGAGCAGAAGGAACGGCACCTGCGCCCCATGCTGCGCGGGGACAAGGTCTGGGCGCAGGGCTACTCCGAGCCGGACGCGGGTTCGGACCTTCCGGCGCTGCGCACGACAGCTCGCCGGGAGGGCGACCACTACGTCGTCAACGGCCAGAAGGTGTGGAACAGCGCGGCCGACATCGCCGACGTCCTCTTCACCCTCGTCCGTACCGGCGACGCCTGGTCGAGACAGGACGGGATCAGCTACCTGCTCGTCGACGCGCACGCGCCCGGCGTGACCGTGCGTCCCCTGCGCGACCTGACCGGCGACGCGCACTTCTGCGAGATCTTCTTCACCGACGTCCGGGTACCCGTGGCCGACCGCGTCGGTGAGGAGAACGGCGGCTGGCCACTCGTGCGCACCAGCCTCGGCCATGAACGCGCGGCGGGGGCGATGAACCAGGCCGCGCGCTACCGGCGGGTGCTCGACGAGCTGGTCGAACTGGCGCGGGACCGTGGCGCGCTCGCCGACTCGCTGGTGCGCGACCGGCTCGCGGACTTCGAGATTCGCGTGCGGATCATGCGCTACACCGGCATGCGGACGATCGCCGACATCCTGGCCACGGGGGAGCCCGGGCCGGCGTCGTCGACGTCGCGCCTGTTCATCGTCACTTTCGAACAGGACCTGCACGAGTTCGCGCTCGGCCTGCTCGGCCCCTACGGGGTGCTCGGGCGGAACGATCCGCACGCTGTCGAGCGGGGCCGCTGGGTGTGGGGGTTCCTGCGCACCCGCGCGTCGAGCATCGGCGCCGGCACCGCCGAGATCCAGCGCAACACCATCGCCGAGCAGGTGCTGGGCCTGCCGCGCGACCCGGCCATGCCCCACCGAGAGGACTCTCGTTGACGACCACCGAGCAGCAGGCCGCCGGGTTCGGCCTCTTGACCGACGAAGCCATCGACCGGTCCCGGCGGCGCCTCGGCGTCCCGCGGCCGCAGCGCAACCCGCCGCACAACCACGAGGTGACCTGGGACGGCGTCCGGCACTTCGCTTACGGCTATGGCGATGACAACCCGCTGTACTGCGACCCCGGCTACGCGGCCGGTACCCGCTGGGGCGCGCTGGTCGCGCCGCCGTCGTTCCTCTACACGATGGGGGAGGACGCCGCTCCGGAACCGGACGCGGAGACCAAGGCGCTGTTGAAGGGCGACCCGTTCGCCGGGCTCGGCTCGTACCAGGCGGTCATGGAGTTCGAATGGTGGCGGCCGCTGCTGCAGGGGGACCGCTGCCGGGTGCTCCAGACCCAGGTCGGGGTCCAGCCCAAGCGAAGCAGCTTCGGTGGGCGCACCGCGCACGTGACGCAGGATTACCTGTACACCAACGGTGAGGGCGAGATGCACGCCGTCCGCCGGGGCACGTGGATCAACGCCGAGCGGCACACGTCGAAGAAGCGCGCGAAGGAAACCCTGACGCAGCAGCCGTATACGCCCCAACAGCTGGCTGAGATCGACGCCGCCTACGCGGCCGAAGCCCGTCGCGGGGCCGAGCCGCGGTACTGGGAAGACGTCGAGCTCGGCGAAGTGCTGCAGCCCAAGGTGAAGGGCCCGCTCACCACGACCGACGTGATCGTCTGGCACCTCGGCTGGGGAATGCAGCTGACCCCGCCGGGAGCGTTCAAGATCGCCGCGGACGTCCGTCGCAAGGCGCCGGGCCTCTACCCACCCAACGGCCTGAACATCCCCGACACCGTGCAGCGCCTGCACTGGGAGCCCGCGCGGGCGACCGAGCTGGGACTGCCGAACCCCTACGACTACGGCGGCATGCGCGAAACCTGGCTGTGCCACCTGATCACCGACTGGATCGGCGACGACGGCTGGCTGTGGAAACTGCGGTGTGAGCACCGCAAGTTCAACTACCTCGGCGACACGACCTGGGTGCGCGGCGAGATCGTGGACAAGCAGGTCGTCGACGGGCGCGCCGAGGTGCACCTGGCAGTGAGGTGTGAGAACCAGCGCGGCGAGGTCACCACCCCCGGCACGGCGGTCGTGCTCTTGCCGACCCGCGAGCACTCCGTCGAGCTCCCGCGGCCACCCGCGCCCGACCTGCGGGGCATGGTCGCGCACGAACTGGCGCGGTTCAGCGTTCCCGCCGAGGGGGTCAGTGCCACCACGGGATGAGGGCGTCGAGGTGCCGCCGCATCCGGTGCCGGGCGACCCCGGCGTCGCCTTGCCGGATCGCGTCGAGGATCCGCTGGTGGACGTACTGGACCTCCTCCGCGGCGGCGTCCCCGGGCAACGGCCGGTCCTGGCCGGAGGCGTGCCGGCGGAACAGCTCGGTGATGATGCGCAGGAACAGTGTCAGCACCGGGTTGCCGGCCAGGTCGGCCAGCTCGGCATGGAAGAGGTCGGCCTTGCGGGGCTCGCCGGGCGGGCCTTCGGTGGGCCGCCGGACCGCGGCTTCGAGACGCTCGACGATCTCTTCGTCGCCGGTCTCGGCGTAACGCTCGGCGACCCGGCCGACGGTCCCCAGCTCGATGGCGTCGCGCACGATCCGCAGGTCGTCCGCCTGTACGCCCTGGTACTCCAGGAACAAGGCCATCGTGTCGATACTGGCCTGCGGCTCGGGGGCGGCGACGATCAGCCCGCCCCCAGGGCCGCGGCGCATCCGGGCGACCGAGTGGTACTCCAGCAGCCGCACGGCCTCGCGCAGCACGGCACGGCTGATCCCGTACCGCGCCAGCAGCTCGGCTTCCGAGCCGAGGGCCGAGCCGATCTGCCAGCCGTGGCCGGCGATGTCGTCGTGGATCCGCGCGGCGACGACCTCGGCGAGCTTGGCCCGCGGGCCTTCCACCAGCTCGGGCTCGACCACGCTGCCGCCGGTCCGCGGCCGCTGGACGCGGTGCTTCGCGATCCACGCCCCGACCCACTCGAGGTGCTCGGTCAACGACGTCTGGGCCCGGGCTCCGTCGCCGATGATCACGGCGTCGGCGACGGCGTGGTGTGCCGCGTGGGAGGCCTCCTGCGAGGCCTGGATCTCCGCCTTGGTGACCCGCTGGGACGTGTGCGCGTACCGGGCGGTGAGGCGGGTGAGGATGTCGATGAACAGGTGCAGCACCGGGTTCCCGGACAGCCGGCCGAGCAGCGGGTGCACCGGGTCCTGCGCTTCGAGTCCCGCCCGGCCTTCGTGGACGGTCTCCTCGGAGAGCACCGCACGCAGGGTTTCGATGCCCTCCTCGGTGATCCGGTCCGCGGCGAGGCCGGCGGCGATCGGCTCGAGCAGCAGCCGCGCCTGGAGGAGGTCGGTGATGCTGGTGCCGATGTACTCGAGGTAGATCACCATCGACCGGGTGGCCGGGCCGGCGTCGGGAGCGCACACGAGCAGGCCGCCGTTGGGCCCCCGGCGCATCCGGGCGACCTGGTGGTGTTCGACCAACCGCACCGCTTCCCGTAGGACCGCGCGGCTCACTTCGAACTGCTCACGCAGGTCCTGTTCGGACCCGAGCGACTCCCCGACGGGCCAGCCCCGGCGGATGATGTCGGCCTCGATGCGGTGCGCGATCCGGCCGGCGAGCGTGCCGGTTTTGGCGTCGGGGACGTCCTCGGCGGGGTCGAGGTCGACGGCGGGCGCCATACAGCCAACTCCTCAGGACGGCAATTGCGTATCCTCAGTCTAATCCTTCCCGGTCGGCGGACACGGCAACGCACCGCCGGAGCGATGAAGGGGATACTGTTCAGCGCGGTCCGAACCGCTGTCCGGCGTCCAGCCGCAAGCATTGGCCGTTGAGCATCGGGTTGTCGATGATGGCCAGTACCAGCTTCGCATACTCGGCGGGGTGGCCCAGGCGCTTCGGGAACGCGGCGTCCTTGACGAGCGCTGTCTTCGTCTCGGCCGGAATCTTGCTCACCGCGCCGGTTTCGAACAGGCTCGGTGCGATCGCCAGTACCCGGATGCCCAGCGAGCCGAGGTCGCGGGCCATGGTGAGGCACATGCCGGCGATGGCGGCCTTCGCCGCGCTGTAGGCGACCTGGCCGATCTGACCTTCGAACGCGGCGATCGAGGCGGTGTTCACGATGACCCCGCGTTCCCCGGTGACGTCCGGGTCCTCGGGTTCGTTGCGGCTCATGTGGGCCGCGGCGAGCCGGCTGATGTTGAACGTCGCCACCGCGTTGAGGTCGAGCACCTGGCGGAACGTCGCGAGGTCGTGCGGACCGTCCTTGCCGAGAGTGCGCCGGGCCACGCCGCCACCCGCGGTGGTGACCGTGACGTGGAGCCCGCCGAGGTCCTCGACCGCGGCAGCCAGGGCCTGCTCGGTGGCGCCGAAGTCGGTGACGTCGGCGGGCTGGAACCGGCCGCCGATCGCCGCGGCCACGTCCGCGCCGGCGGAGCCGGGCCGGTCGAGTACCACGACGTCGGCGCCGCGGGCCGCGAGGAGCTCGGCGCTGGCGCGCCCCATGCCGGACGCGCCGCCGATGACGACGGCCTTCTTGCCCTTGATCTCCAACGAGCTTCCTCTCCTCGGTCAGGCCGGCTTCCGGACCAGCTCGCACAGCCGGTCGCGGTGGACCGCGGCGTCGCCGTGAAGCACGGCGTCGGTATGCGCGCGGCGCAGGTAGTGGTGCAGGTCGTGTTCCCAGGTGAAGCCGATCCCGCCGTGCAGCTGCAGCGCTTCGCCGGCCACCTCCCCCGCCACGGCACTCGCGTGCGACGCAGCGACACAGGCGGCGCGCTCGGCGTCCGGGCTCTCCGCGTCCGCGGCCATCGCCGCGTAGTAAGCGGCGGCACGGGTGCCGAGGACGAGCATCATCATCGTCGCGCACTTGTGCTTGACCGCCTGGAACGAACCCAGCGACCGGCCGAACTGGACGCGCGTCTTGACGTGGTCGACGGTCATCTCCAGCAGCCGCTCCAGCACCCCGAGCGTCTCGGCCGCGAGCAGGATCGACCCTTCGTCCAGCAGCCGCTGGACGTCGCCGCCGACGTGGCGCTCCCGGGGCACCCGAACGCCGTCGAGCCGGACCTCGTAGAACGCACGAGTCAGATCGAGGACGCGCTGCTTCCGCACGGTGACGCCGGGCGCGTCCCGGTCGACCAGGAACGACGCCGGTCCGGCCCCGTCGTGCGCGGTGACCAGCAGCCAGCTTGCCCCGCCCGCGTCCTGCACCGCCGTTTTGACGCCGTCGAGGACCACGGCGGCACCGTCGGCACGCGCGGTGGCCCGGACGCCGTCCGGGGTCCATGGCGAGCCGGGCTCGGCGAACGCCCAGGTGGCCCAGCCCGTCCCGGCCGCCAGCAATGGGAGCACCTCGGCCCGCAGCGGTTCCGGGCCACCGCGGGCGAGGGCGCGGCCGACGAGGGTGGTGGGCAGGAACGGCCCGCGCGCGGCGGCGCGGCCGACCTCCTCGGCGACCAGCGCGAACTCCACCAGTCCCTGGCCGGAACCGCCGAACTCGTCGGGCAGTGCCAGGCCGGGCCAGCCCTGGGCGGCTGTCAGCCGCCAGAGCTGCGGGTCGACGTCGTCGTCCCGACCGGGGTCGCCGTCCGGAGCCTGGTCGGAGAGCAACTTGCGTACCGCGTCGCGCAGCATCACCTGCTCGTCACTGAGCTCGAAGTCCACGCGAATAAGTTATCCTCTTTTATGGCATGAGTCGAGATAATCGCGACTTCTGGTCGGCGAGATGGCAGTTGAGTGACCTCATAAGGAGCGGATGCGATGCGGCTGGAGCCCACCCCCGAGCTCGAGGCGTTCCGGCGGCGGGTGCGGGCGTTCGTCGCCGAGCACGCTCCTGGCGTCAAGGCCCACACGGGCGTGCGGGCACCCGCAGCCGACCTCGTCCCGGCGATCCGGACGTGGACCGCCAAGCTCTACGAGGCCGGCTTCCTCGGGATCACGTGGCCGGCCGAGTACGGCGGTCTGCCCGATGCGCACCCGCTCGAACCCTCGATCGTCGCCGAGGAGATCGCCCGCGCCCGCACCTGGCCGCCCATCGGCGCGGCCACCCTCGCCGCGGCCGCGGTGATCGAATTCGGCACGGACGCGCAGCGCGCCCACTACCTGTCGCGGATCCGCACCGGTGAGGACATCTGGTGCCAGCTGTTCAGCGAGCCGGGCGCGGGCAGTGACCTGGCCGCGCTGCAGACCCGTGCGCGTCGCGAAGGTGACGTCTTCGTCGTGGACGGCCAGAAGGTGTGGACCACCAACGGCCAGTACGCCGACCTCGGTTACCTGCTCGCGCGCACCGACCCGGACGCACCCAAGCACCGCGGCATCACGGCGTTCGTCCTGGACATGCGCAGCCCCGGCGTCGACGTCCGGCCGTTGCGCGAGATCACCGGCACCACCGACTTCAACGAGGTCTTCCTCGACGACGCCCGCATCCCGGCGTCGAACGTGATCGGCGAGGTCGACGGCGGCTGGCGCGTCGCGATGAGCAGCCTCGGTCACGAGCGCTCCGGGGTCGCGGCCCGCGGGGTAGAGCTGTTCGCGGCGCTCGACGACCTGCTCCGCCTCGCGGAAGAAGCTCTCGAAGACTCCGCCACGCGGCAGGCGATCGGCGAACTCGCCACCCGCACCCACGTCAACGCCGCGATGATCGGCCTCGCCCAGTCCCGGATGCTGCACGGCACCGAACAGCCGGCGGACGCGATGCTCGGGAAGATCTTCTTCAGCGAGCTCAACCACGACCTCACGGCCTTCGGCGTCCGGCTCCAGGGCACCCAGGGCCTGCTGGTGGAGGGCGACCCCGACGTGGCCGCCGACGGCTGGTGGCAGGACGCGCAGCTGTACTCGCGGGCGTACACGATCGCCGGGGGTGCGAACGAGGTCCTCCGCACCCAGATCGCTGAACGGGGGCTCGGGCTGCCCCGGGACGCCGGGCAGACGGACAAATCCCGGTCCTGACGTCCGCCTCGGCGGAATCGACCGGGGTCGTCGTATCCGCGCGGCGTCGCGTGCCCAGGCGCAGCCGGCCGCGATAATCGGCGGGCTGCGCGGCCGCGACCTCGTCGACGCCGCCGGCGGCTTCACCCGACGCTGGCCAGGAGACCAGCGAGCTGATCGCGGGGCCCGAGCCGCTCGCCGCCGCGGAGCAGGCCGACGACGTCCGAGCTTCCGGTGGCGGTAAGAAATTAGCGCCATTCATCAAAAGAATGCTCGCGCGGCACGCAATTCGAGCTTAAAATCCCTCCGGGGAAAGTTGCCGAGTATCCGGATAAGGTGATCGGCGGTGACAATTTGACAGCGCGGAAACCTGGTGGCAACATGGTTTTCTGATTGTCGAAGCACGATTTGCCTGGAACGGTGGCCGCTAGCCTCTGACGCATCGGAATCGGTAGCGCGACGTCTTCTGGCGACGTACGCCGGGTTTCTCGGTGCCCAAAAGAAAAGGTGGATGCACCATGAATAACTCTGTCAAATTCTCCGCAACGGCGATTTTCGCGGTCGGGTTGCTGCTGGCCGGGGCCGGCTCGGCTTCCGCCGCGACCACGCTCACGGTCGATCCGGCCACCGGCCTGACTGACGGGCAGGTCGTGTCCGTCGCCGCCGCCGGGTTCACCGCCAACGAGACCGTCACGATCCTGGAGTGCGTCAACAGCGAGACCGACGTCGCCTGTGACTTGGCGAACCAGGGCGCCGCCACCACCGACGACACCGGTACGGCGGCCACCACCTACGCGGTCCACTCGGCGTTCACCGGGGTCAACCCGCTCACCGGGAAGACCACCGGGCCGGTGGACTGCACGACCGGTGCGGGCTGCTCGCTGATCGCGCTGGACAGCGCCTTCGCGTACGCCAGTGCCCCGATCGCCTTCGGCTGATCCGCTCCTTGCAAGTTCTTTGACACCCGCCTATGAAGTTCGGGTGGGCATCGACACCACCGACGGCCGCGAACTCCGCGCTATGCGCTCGCGCGCGACGATGTTCGCGGCCGCCGTGGAATTGGTGTCCGGACGGGGCCGCCTGCGCGATCAAACCGCGGCCGCTGTCCCCGAGATTCCCGGCCGTACCGGCGAATCACGGTCCCGACCCGGCGCGGCCCGATACCCGCCACGCTCTACCGGCCGCCGGAGGGCGCTCCGGCGAACGGGGTCTACGTCAACGCCCACGACGGTGGGTTCTTGGTGGTTGGCTCGGTCGGGGACGACCCGCTGTGGCAGTGTCTCGCCGAGCACACCGGATGGGGGAGGCCGTCGACACCGCCCACGTTCCCGACGTCGCCCGCCGCACGGACCCGCCGGCGTCCCCGGCGCGGGGGACCAATGGTGACGGCTTGGCGGGGATCGCGCCCGCTCTAGTGATCACCTGCGATCACGACAAGTTGCGCGCCGAAGCTGTCGCCTACGCGGGGCAAGCTCGCGGAGGCCGGCAAGCCGGTGGTCGCGCCGACCCGACCACCGGGTCACAGGTCTCGAGAACTCTCGGCGAATACGGCCGGCGGGGTGTCGGCACCTGTGGCTTCGGTGTCGCGACGTGACGTGCAGAAGAACCGGATTACCGTCACGATCTGCGGATCATGAGATCATGACGGCAATCCGGCCTTTTGCGTCGGCGGCCGGCTATCGGTGCAGCCTGCGACGGTCAGCTGCCCACGGTAGAGGCGTTGGCGGCTGCGATGAGTTTGCCGGTATCCGCGGGGCGGATGAACCCGGCGCGGGTTGCGTCGATGGTCGCGAGTGCCCACTTGGTGATGAATGTTGCGTGGTGGGGATACATGGCGTCCAGCTTGGCGGCGTTGAACGGGGTCGTCGTGCCGAACAGGAAGCAGAATCCGTCCCCGGCTTGACCGAGACCGGACAGGCTGGCGACCGGGACCTCGACCGACGGGGTGCGTACACCGCCTTTGACATTGCCGTTGTCGTCTAGCACGAACGATGCCGGCGATGTGGAGGTGTCCACTTGCAGGCGAGGGGCTCGCGGCGGCGTCTCGCCCGTGGCGACCCAGCGGTTCAACCAGTACTGCGCAGAATTGAGCACGTAGTGCTGCTCGCCGGTGTTGATCGGTGACGTGCACGTGATGAGTCCGCGCCCGGTGGTGGTGGGCGGATCGAGCATCGCCGCGAACTCCTGAGCGTCGGTGGTACCGCTTCCGTCATCGGCGGGGCCAAGGTCGCCGATGTAGTGGTCGGCATGCGCTGTGCCAGCCAATTCCCAGAGTCGGATGGCCGGAGAGTCGTCCTGCCGGTCGGCCAGATAGCCGAGCGTGATGAGGTCGCTCTCGGTCTCCACGACGAGCACCGGCGCACCGACGTCACGTCGGAAGTGGACGATCGCAGGTGTCGGTACGTCGTCCTGGGGTGACTGTGAAAGCGCTGCGCTGCCACCCCCGCGGCTGTGCACCAAGAAGCCGTCGTACACGCGCGAGAGGGGCTGGACCGCGTTGATATAGGTGGTAAGGCGGAATGCGGACTGCGACTCGCCTTCGGCCAGGACCTTGACGGGCCGGAGTCCGCCGAGGACTTGTGCTGCAGAATCTCTGACGGCCTTGCCTGCTTGCGAGAAGATGTCGTAGGAGTAGCTGTCACCGGGATGAGACAAGGGGAGATAGCGGAGTGGGTCGAGTACTTTGTCGCTGGTCACGCCGGCACTTTGAGCTGAGACGCCGACCCAGGCGAAGCCGTTGCGAATCAGTTCTGTATGACTGGCCATCCATTCGGGCGCTGCGTCGGCTGAGCCGGAGACGTTGAGCCACTCTATGACGACAGTCCCGTTGAAACGAGTGGCGTCGGCAGGCCGGTAGGTGACCAGCCGAGTGGTGTACGGCGCCATGGTCGTGGGCGCCACCTGCCATGTGCCGTCGGATCCGAACGGCGCCGTCGGCTTATAGGCATTGGCTGTGCCTGTAACGAAGTATTCAGACTGCGTATAGCCTACGCGGCCGAGGTCGAACGTCGTTGTTCCCGGCAACACGATGGCACCAAGTCCGCCTGTGACGGGGCCTGAGACCTTGGGGCTCGCAGTCGAGGCGAGGGCGTGGGGCGCCGGCAGGCTGACAGCCCACGCGGCGGTGGGAGGGGAATACGAGAGCGCAGTCGCGAGGATGACCCCTGCTGCTGCTGAGAGTCCACGTTTTAGTCTCATTTTCGACACACCTTTCGCAACGTTGCCCAGGGTTCGAAATATTGGCGATGGACAAGCTTTGCGAAGACGCTACCGCTAATTTTATTAACTCGTCAATCCTTAACCCTGTGTGAGTGTCTTATGATGCGCGAGGCTCTGCCTGGATACTCATTGAGTGCTTGTTTTGTGGTGAAACTTGTCACCGCCTTATTGGTTTTACTCAACGGTGGGTCGACGTTATCGCCTTTGCGATGACGTTGCGCTGGACCTCGTTGGTGCCTTCGCCGATTTCCAGGATCTTGGCGTCGGCGTAGAAGCGGGAGATCTCGGACTCGCGGATGTAGCCGTAGCCGCCGTGGATCTGGACGCTTGCGCTGGCCGCGCGGTTGGCGACCTCCGAGGCGTACAGCTTGGCCATGGCCGCCTCCTTGCCGAACGGCCGCCCTCGGTCGCCGAGCCAGGCCGCGCGGTAGACCAGGCCACGCGCGGCTTCGATCTCCGTGGCCATGTCGGCGAGCTTGTGCCCGACCGCCTGGAACCCGCTCAGCGGGCGTCCGAACTGGTGCCGATCGCCGGCGTGCCGGATCGCGAGGTCGAGCGCGGCCTGCGCGAGCGACAGCGCCAAGGCGGCGACACTGATCCGGCCCGCGTCGAGCACTTCGAGGAACTGCCGAAGCCCGTTGCCCTCCTCGCCGATGAGGTGGTCCCCGGTCAGCCGGCAGTCGGTGAACACGAGTTCGCGCGTGTCCATCGCGTGCCAGCCGAGCTTGCGCAGTGGTTGTCCCTTCTCGTAGCCGGGGGTGCCGTCGGGGACGAAGAACGTGCCGAAACGCTTCTTGCCGCCGTCGCCCCCGCCGGTCACCGCGAGGACCGTGACGCCGAGGCTCATCTCCGTGCCGGCGTTGCTGATGAACATCTTGGTGCCGTTGAGCACCCAGCCGTCGCCGTCGCGGCGGGCCTGGGTGCGGATCGCGGCGGCGTCCGAACCCGCGGTCGGTTCGGTGAGCCCGAACGCGCCGATGTTCTGCCCCGACGCCAGGGGAGCGAGCCACTTCTGCTTCTGGTCTTCGGTGCCGAAGGTCGCCAGCGGCAGCGAGGCGATCGTCGAATGCGCGTTCCACGCCGAGGCCACCGACTGGTCTACCGCCCCGAGTGCCTCCATCGCGGCCACATAGGACACGAAACCCGCGTTCGCCCCGCCGTAGGCCTCGTCGACGAGCATGCCCATCAGGCCCAGCCCGCCGAGCTTGCGGAACACTTCGGCGGGGAAGTACGCGCGCTCGGACCAGTCCGCCGCGTACGGCGCGATCTCCTTGGCAGCGAAGTCCCGGCAGAGGCGCTGCACCGCGAGAGTCTCCTCGGGCAGATCGAAATCCATCAGTGCTCCTTCGGGTTCAGCAGGATCTTCAGGTGCCGGCCGCGGTCGCCCTCGAGCTCCGCGAACGCGTCGAGCCCCTTCGACAGCGGGAACACGCCGGTGAGCAGCGGACTCGGATCGAACCGGCCGTCGGCGATCAGGTCCAGGACCCGGGGGAGGTCGAAGTTGTACCCGAGCGAGCCGAGCACGGTCCGCTCGAACGGGACGATCTGCGTGATCGGCAGGGACGCCGAGCCGCCGCTGATCCCGGCGAGGACGACCCGGCCACCACGGCGGACCGTGGTCACGGCGAGCTCGACGAGCTCCGGCCGCCCGGTGGCTTCGACAACGATGTCGGGGCCTACCCGGCCGGTACGAAGGAAGACCTCGCGCCGAACGTCGGCCGTCATGGGGTCGAAGACCTCCGTTGCGCCGAGCCCGGCGGCGCGTTCGGCGCGCTCGGGCACCGGCTCGCTGACGTAGATGCCCGCGGCGCCGGCCAGCTTCACCGCCATCAGGACGGCGACGCCGATCGGGCCGGCGCCGAGGACGAGCACGTGGTCACCGGGCTGCACCGCCGCGCGGCGCACCGCGTGCAGCCCGACGGCGAGTGGCTCGGCCAGCGCGGCTACCTCGTCGGAAACCCCGTCGGGGATCCTGACGAGCCCGTCCACCGGCACGGTGACCAAAGGGGCGAAAGCACCGTCGGAGGCAAGACCGACAGAACCGCCCTTCGCGCAGATGTGGTACTCGCCGTGACGGCACCAGCGGCAGGTCCCGCAGCGCAGGCACGGGTCGACGACCACTCGCGTGCCGACGTCGATCCCAAGGACCGGGCCGCCCAGCGCGGTCACCCGGCCGCTGAACTCGTGCCCGAGCGTGACCGGTGGGGCGTGCCCGGTCAAGGGGTGCGGGCCGGTGCGGATGAGGTTCGGGCCGTGCCGGACTTCGTGCAGATCCGTGCCGCAGACGCCGCTGTAGGCCACCTCCACGACGGCTTCGCCCGGTCCGGGGCGGCCCGGTCGCGGCACGTCGTCCAGTCGCAGATCTCCTCTTCCGTGCCACCGCAGGGCATGCATGCCGACCACCTTGTATTTTCGACCATTCGGTACAAGAATCGTGGTTCCTCGCCGAATGTCAAGAGGAAGGCAGGAATGGGAAACGCGATGACCACCGAAGCGCTCTCTGAGATGTACCGGAGGATGCGCCTGATCCGGCAGTTCGAGGACCGCGCGTCCCGGCTGTACCGCGCAGGCGAAATCCCCGGCTTCCTGCACCTGTCCATCGGGCAGGAAGCCTCCGCGGTCGGCGCGTGCTGGCCGCTGGACGAGCGTGACGCCGTGACCTCGACCCACCGCGGGCACGGCCACTGCATCGCCAAGGGGCTCGACGTGGCGGGCATGTTCGCCGAGCTTATGGGCCGGGAGACCGGGACCTGCCGGGGACGCGGCGGCTCCATGCACATCGCCGACCCGCGCCAGGGCGTCTTCGGGGCCAACGGGATCGTAGCCGCCGGCCTGCCGATCGCGGCGGGCGCGGCGACGGCCGCCCAACTGCGTGACCAGGGCGGGGTCGTGCTGGCGTTCTTCGGGGACGGCGCTGTCGCGCAGGGCATGTTCCACGAGGCCGTCAACCTCGCCGCCGTCTGGCAGCTGCCGGTGGTCTTCTGCTGCGAGAACAACCACTACGCCGAGTTCTCCCCGGCGGCCGATCAGCACCGCGCGACGCTGGCCGACCGTGCCCGCGGCTACGGGGTGGACTTCGCGCATGTCGACGGCAACGACGTCGTGGCCGTCGCCGAGACGATGATCGACTTGGTGGCGAAACTCCGCTCCGGCGGCGGCCCGGTGCTCCTGGAAGCCGAGACCTATCGCTGGCACGGGCACTACGAGGGTGACCCGGAGCGCTATCGTGACCCGGCCGAGCTGGCCGAGTGGAAGACCCGGGACCCCTTGGTGAGGCCGGCGGCCCGCCTCGACGCGCAGCGGGTCGCCGAGATCGACCGGGAGGTCGACGCGCTGATCGAGCAGGCCGTCGCCGAGGCGCGGGCGGCAGCCGAGCCGGCCCCGGAGACGCTGCACCACTACGTCGGCGTGCCTCGCGAGCCGGTGCCGGAACCGCCTGAGGCGGAGGGCGAGGTCTTCCGCACGATGGACGCGATCCACGAGGCCCTGGACCACGAGCTGGCCGCCGACGCCGGCGTGTTCCTGGCCGGGATCGACGTCGGTGCCGGCGGTAACGTCTTCGGCTTGACGCGCGGCCTGGCAGCGAAGTACCCAGGCCGGGTGCGGGACACTCCTATCTCCGAGAGCGCGGTTGTCGGGGTGGGGGTCGGCGCGGCGATGGCCGGCCTGCGGCCGGTGGTGGAGCTGATGTACTTCGACTTTATCGGCGTGTGCCTGGACCAGTTGATGAACCAGGCCGCCAAGCTGCGGTTCATGACCGGCGGCGCGGTGCGCCTCCCGCTGGTCGTGCGGACGCAGTTCGGCGCGGGCAAGTCGTCGGGCAGTCAGCACTCGCAGAGCCTGGAGGCCCTGCTCGCGCACATCCCCGGGCTCACCGTGGTGATGCCGTCGACTCCGGCGGACACCTACGGCCTGCTGCGGGCGGCGATCCGGGACCCCAATCCCGTGGTCTTCGTCGAGAACCGCCTGCTCTACGGACGCAAGGGGCCGCGCCCGGACCCGGGCCACCTGATCCCGCTCGGGCGGGCGGCGATCCGCCGGGAAGGCACCGACGTCACGCTCGTGTCGTACTCGAAGCTCGTGCACGACTGCGCGGCAGTCGCCGAGCAGCTGGCGGGCGACGGGATCAGCGTGGAGGTGATCGACCTCCGGACGATCGCGCCGCTCGACACGGAGACGGTCCTGCGTTCCCTCGCCAAGACCGGCCGGCTCGTCATCGCCCACCAGGCGGTCGAGCGGTTCGGCGTGGGGGCGGAGCTGGCCGCCGTGGCCGCCCAGGAGGGCTTCTGGACCCTCGACGCCCCGGTGATCCGGGTCGGCGCGGCGGCCACGCCGGCACCGTACGCGCCGTCACTCGAGCGGGCGTGGCTGCCCGATCAACAGCGGATCGCCGCGGCGATCCGCCGGTCGATGTGCCTCTGAATCACTCGTTCGGGGGGGCGGGCGGGAGCCCGGCGATGGGTGTCCGCCGCTGGGCGAGGAAGTCGCGAAAGCGGTCCTCGAGGTCGTCGACCTGGTAGGCGGGGCTGCGGAATCCCACGACGAGGGTGGTGCAGTATTCCCGGGCCAGCGTCTCCGCGTCCCATTCGCCGCCCGGCTTCACCCACTGGTAGGTGTGGTTGTGCATGTTCAGGAACTGCAGCATCGCCAGCCGCGGGTCCATCTTGCGGAACGAGCCGTCGTCCATGGCGGCGGTCAGCAGGTCCTGGACGATCTTTTCGAACTCGCGGCGCTGGCGAAGCAACCGCGCGCGGTTCGTCCCGCGCAGGTTGCGGTAGTCGTGCTCGTACACCCACACGTGGTCCAGCCGGGCCAGGATGTTCTCCAGGAGCGTCTGCGACAGCAGCCGCAGCCGCAGCACCGGGTCCTCGTCCAGGGCCGCTATCCGGCGCGCCGAGCTCAGCAACGGACGCAGCACCCGGTCCTGGATCTCGACGAGCAGGTTCTCCTTCGACCCGATGTAATAGTACAGCGCACCCTTGGCCAGTCCGGCCACCTGGCCGATCTCCGCGATGCCGGTGGCCGCGTACCCCTGCTTGGCGAACAGCTCCGCGGCCCGGTCGATGATCTCCTGACGCTTGATCTCGAAACCCGGCCCGTGCCCCGGTGGTCTTGGCATGGCTCAGCAGCCTATGCGCACTGCAGGCGCGGCGCTGGCTCCGCCCCGGAAAAGGGATCAACCACACCCCGGTACGGGCCTTGTCAGCCCGCGCGGCCGGCCTTACAGTGCTTCCGCCACAGTTTCCTAGACCAGTTGGTACATGAAACGTCGGCGACGCTGTTCTCCGAGGAGGGCCAATGTACAACTTCGCGGGCGTCATCGATCGCAACGCGGGCCGCCAGCCGGACAAAGTCGTGCTCTCCCAAGGCGAGCGGCGGCTGACGAACCGTGAGCTCCACGCCCGCGTCGGCGCGCTGGCCGCCGGACTGCGCGAGCTGGGCATCGGCCGCGGCGACGTCGTCGCGCTGCTGCTCTACAACCACCTCGAGTTCCTGGAGACGGTCTTCGCCCTGAACCGGATCGGTGCCGTGTTCCTGCCGCTGAACTACCGACTCTCGCCCGTCGAGTGGGAGTTCGTCCTCGGCCATTCCGAGGCGGTCGCGCTGGTCACCGAACCCGAGTTCGCGGACGCCGTCCCGGGGGAGGGGCCACTGCGCCGCATCCTGCTCGGACCGCGGCGTCCGGGCTGGCTGTCCTACGAGGACATCGTGACGCGCCACCACGGTGACACCGTGGCGGTGGAGCCGGTCGGGCCGGACGACCTGCAGCGGCTGATGTACACCTCCGGGACCACGTCGCGGCCCAAGGGCGTGCGGATCACCCACGCCAACCACCTGTTCAAGAACCTCGGGCACCTCGTCGAGTTCGGCCTCACCAGCGCCGACTCCACGCTGGTGTGCGGTCCGCTCTACCACGTCGGCGGGCTCGACCTGCCCGGCCTGGGCACGCTGCACGCCGGCGGGAGCCTGGTCGTGCTGCGCAAGTTCGACGCCCGCGAGGTGATCGACGCCGTCGAGGCGCGGCGGCCGACGAACGTCTGGCTCGCGCCGTCGATGATGAACGCCGTTCTCCGGCTGCCGGGCTTGGCCGAGCGCGACACCTCGTCACTCCGGTTCATCATCGGGGGCGGCGAGAAGATGCCCGAGCCGCTGGTGGCCCGCATCCGGGCGACGTTTCCCCATGCCTGGTTCGCCGATTCCTACGGGCTGACCGAAACGGTGGCCGGGGACACCTTCAACGACGCTGAACACGTGCTGTCGAAGGTGGGCTCGGTGGGCCGCCCGGTCGTCCACCTGCGAGTCCGGGTCGTGGACGAGCGGGGGAGCGAGGTGCCGTCCGGTCAACTCGGCGAGATCACACTGTCGGGGCCGAAGGTGTTTTCCGGCTACTGGCGAGACGACGAGGCGACGGCGAAGGTGCTGCGCGACGGCTGGTTCCACACCGGCGACCTCGGCCGGCTCGACGAGGACGGCTACCTCTACGTGGAGGACCGCAAGAAGGACATGATCGTGTCCGGCGGCGAGAACATCGCGACACCCGAGGTCGAGCGAGTCCTGTACGAGCACCCGGACGTGGTCGAGGCGGCCGTGGTCGGCATGCCGCACGAACGCTGGGGCGAGGTGCCGAAGGCGTTCGTGGTGCGCCGGACCGGTTCGGCGGCCGACGCGGCCGAGCTCACGGCGCACTGCCGGGAGCGCTTGGCGAAGTTCAAGGTGCCGGCGGAGATCGTCTTCCTGGACGAGCTGCCGCGCACGCCCTCGGGCAAGGTGCTCAAGCGCGATCTGCGGGCCGGACGTCAGAGCAGGGAGTAGCCGCCGTCGACCGTGATCGTCGTCCCGGTCACGTAGGCCGACGAGTCCGACGCCAGGAAGAAGTAGATGCCGGGGAGGTCCGCCGGAGTGCCCCACCGTCGCAGCGCCGTGCGTTCCACGATGTCGTTGTCGCGCTCGGCGTCGCGGCGCCAGTGCGCACCCAGGCCGGTGTCGAACCAGCCGAGGGCCACCGCGTTGACCGTGATGCCCTGCGGCCCGAGTTCCTGCGCCAAACCGGCCACGAGAGCGTGGGCGCCGCTCTTCGACGCGGAGTACGCGGCAAGGGCCGGCTCGCGGCCGGTCTCCCAGGACCGAGCCCGTCACGATGATCCGGCCACCGGGGCCCAGCACCGCCGCGGCCGCCCGCGCGCCGAGGAACGTCCCGGTCAGGTTCACGTCGATGATCTCCCGCCAGGCATCGGGAGCCGTGTCCGTGACCGGCGAGACCTGGGGCGACACCCCGGCGTTGCAGATCCACACGTCCACCCCGCCGAAACGTTCGAGCATGCCCGCAGCGACCGAGGCGTTGAACGCCGCGTCCCGGACGTCTCCCGCGCACACAAGCGGCTCGTTGTGGAGTGCACTCGCCACCTTGTCGAGCGCGGCTTCGGAGCGCGCCACCAAACCGAGTCGCGCGCCTGCGATGTCGAACGCCGTCGCGAGCACACGACCCAGCCCGCGCCCGGCGCCGGTGATCACCACTCGCCGCCCCTGGAGCCCTTCCATGCGCATCAGCCCTTCGTCCGGCGAAATCCCCGCTGGCGCAAAATGTCGACCGATCGGTACATTAAACGCGCCCAGCGTAGCGCACGACTCCGGAGGCACAGAGCTGTGACCACCGAACCGAAACCGGCCAAGGTGCGACTGGAAGCCCACTCCGCAGACGAGCGGCTCGCCCTCCTGCGCATCGAAAGACCGCCCATGAACGTGCTGGACCAGACGATGTGGGACCTCTTCGCGGACGTGTCGGCGGAACTGCACGCGAGCACGACCTACCGTGCCGTCGTGATCACCGGAGGAGTTCGGCACTTCGCGGCCGGCGCCGACGTCAAGGAGTTGTTCGCCCTCACCCCCGAGCGGTTCCACGAGCGCAACCGGGTGCTGCAGCAGGCGTTCCACGCCGTGGCGACCGCTCCTCAGGTGACGATCGCGGCGATCACCGGCTGCGCGCTGGGCGGCGGATGCGAACTGGCCCTCGCGGCCGACTTCCGGATCGCCGGGAACGGTGCCGTCCTCGGGCTGCCCGAGATCACCCTCGGCATCATGCCCGGTTCCGGCGGGACACAACGGCTCGCGCGCGCCGTCGGGCACGCCAGGGCGAAGGACCTCATCCTTTCCGGCCGGCACGTGCCGCTGACGAGGCACTCCGGATCGGGCTCGTCGACCGGGTGGTCGACGACGCCGAGGTGCTCCACGTCGCCGTCGGGCAAGGTCTCGCCTACGCGCGGGGGCCGCTGGCACTCACCTACGCCAAGCAGGCGATCGACGGCGGCGCCGCACTGCCGATCGAGGCCGGGCTGGCACTGGAAGCCGACCTGATCACCAAGTGCTTCGCCAGCGAAGACGGGCGGCACGGGTTGCGCAGTTTCGCCGAGAAAAGCCAAGCGACGTTCCGCGGACGTTGAGTCACTTCACCAAGAGGAGTCACGGATGAGCGAGTTGTTCAGTTTCCAGGGGCGCGTCGCGGTCGTCACCGGCGCGGGCCGCGGCATCGGCCGGGCCCACGCCCGCCTCCTGGCGAAGCGGGGGGCGAAGGTCGTCGTCAACGACCTCGGCGGATCGATGGAGGGTGACGGCGTCGACGCCGGGCCAGCGCAGTCGGTCGTCGACGAGATCGTCGCGGCCGGCGGCGAGGCCGTGGCCGACACTCACGACGTCGCTACGACGGCGGGCGGCGAGGCGATCGTCGGCGCGGCGCTCGAACGTTTCGGCCGCATCGACGTCGTGGTGAACAATGCCGGCATCATCCGGTGGGCCGGCCTGCCGGACGTCGACCTGGAGAACCTCGAGCGCCACCTCGCCGTGCACCTGCTCGGTTCGTTCACCACCATGCGGGCTGCGTGGCCGCACTTCGTCGAGCAGGGTTACGGCCGGGTCGTGCTGACCACGTCGACCGGCCTGTTCGGCCTCGACAGCAACTTGTCGTACGCGGCGGCGAAGGCGGGTGTCATCGGCATGGCCCGCAGCGCCAAGGTGGCCGGCGAGCCGCACGGGATCAAGGTCAACCTGATCGCCCCGGCGGCGCAGACCCGGATGGCCGGTGGTGACCCGCTGGCTGACGACGCCCAAGCCGTGCCCGGGCAGCCGTTCATGCCCTCGGACGCGGTGTCCCCGATCGTCGCGTTCCTCGCCCACGAGAGCTGCCCCGTCAACGGGGAGATCTACGCCGCGGGCGCCGGTCGTTTCGCCCGGCTTTTCATCGCCTCCACCGAGGGTTACGTGCACGACGACGGTGCGGCCACGATCGAGGACGTCGCCAAGAACTGGAAGTCCGTCAACGACGAATCGGGCTACTACGTGCCCGCGGACCTGATGGCCTGGTCCGGCGCATTCCTGAAGCACCAGTTCACGCCGGGCGGCTGAGCGGCTCGACCAGCTTCAGGACCTCGTCGGTGGTGCCGGTCTCCCCGAGCGAGGGGAAGATCCGCACGACGCTGTTCTCGTGCGCATCGGCACTGAAGTCGGTCATCGCGTCGGTCGCGAGCGTGACGTGGTAGCCGAGCTCGTACGCCTGCCGTGCCGTCGACTCGACGCTGAAGCTGGTCGCGACGCCGACCACGACGACCTGCGTCACCCCGAGACCTTCGAGGTGCTCGTCGAGCCCGGTGCGCACGAACGCGCCCCAGGTCTGCTTGATGACCTCGTGGTCGGTGTCCTGCCGGTTCAGCTCCGGCACCAGGTCCGCGGCGTCGATGGGCGGCTTGGATCCCCCTGGCCTGCTGAACGACCGTTCCGTGCGGCCGGGGGCGACGCCGGTGGCCCGGACGAGGACGACGGGCAGTCCGCGGTCGCGGAACGCCTCCGCCAAGCGCGCCGCGTTGGCCACGACCTCGGCGATCGGGTGTGCTACCGGTAGCGCGGTGACCGCCTTCTGCAGGTCGATGACGACGAGGGCAGTGGCGGGGTCGAGGGTGGACAGCGTCATGGAACCTCCGGAGTGGACGGACGTGGGCAGCAGGGTGCGCGGGCCGGGCGGTGAGCCCGGCCCGCGCCGGTCAGACGGTGGCGACCGGGGTCAGCGGGCTGCCCTGGGTGCCGGGCAGCCGCAGTGGGGGAGCGGTCAGCAGGAACCGGCTGCGCCGGTGCTCCCGCAGCCAGGTTGCGAGGTCGTGCAGGTACCACAGTTCGCCGAGCGGGACGCCGAGCGTGAAGAGGCAGAGCTTGTGGATCGGGAGCAGCGTGTGCCGTTCGGGGTTCTCGTCGGGCACCAGGCCCTCTACCGCGTAGTTGTCCGCGACCAGCGCCGAGATCTGTGATTCGGCGATCCAGTCCAGCAGTGCCGGGTCGTGCGCGTCGAGGTAGGACGCCGTGGCGTGGATGGCCACCGGGTCCGGATTCTTTTCCCAGGCGAGGACCTGGGTGGCGAATCCGGTGTGCAGCAGGAGGATGTCACCGGGTTCGACGACCACCTTGTCGGCCGCCATGATCTCCTGCAGCGTCTTCAGGTTCACCGGCTGCCAGTCGGTGCCCAGGTGGTGCGCCAGGTCGACGAGCACGCCCCGGCCCTGGACCCCGTGCGCCGCCATGTGTTCGAGGCCGAGGTGGCGCGCGAAGCTGAGGCTGCCGCTGCCGTCGCCCTTGGCGTCCTCCTGCGGACCGATGATGTCGACGCCCGGGCGGTAGCCGTTGTAGTAGACCGGCTCGTCGACGCCGTCGCCGTCGGCGTCGAACTCGGCGCCCTGGTGGGAAAGGGCGTCCCACTGCGTCGAGTACTGCAGCCAGAGGGTCACCATGTCGTCGGACCACACGTCGGTGAGGATCGGTGCGATCGAGTCGCGGGCGACGACGTTGTAGAAGACGTCTTGCTTGTGTTCGAGGTCTTCGGTGGGCCGGGTGATCGGCGGGTACCGCCGCTGGTTCAGGGCCGTCCCGCCGGGATAGTCCAGCGGCAGGCTCAGACTGAAGCTGATTCCGTATTCGACCTCGCGAACGCCTTCGAGGACCTTCTGCGGGGTCAGCAGGTTGATGCGGCCGAGCTCGTCGTCCTCGCCCCAGTCGCCCCACGTCGATCCCGGCGGACGCTGCTTCCAACGCTTCGTCACGGTAACTCCTCCTTGGCAGGCGGTCTTCGATGACGGCCGCTCCGGCATGCTACGAACTGTGTACTGATCGGTCAACGAAACTCTGAACAGCGGGTTGTCCGTGAGCCTTCCCGTCGCCTACCCTGAGGTCTTCAATATTCGACCGATCGGTCTAAACAATCTCCCTTCGACCTCGGAGAGACCATGAGCGAAGCCACACAGGCGTGGGTCGCGGTGGGCGTGCGCGCCGTGCTCGGAGCGCACACTCAAGCGCAGGACGCCGGACGCACCGACGACGTCGTCGCCCTGTACACACCGGACGGAGTGCTCGAGCTGCCGGGCGCCGATCCGATCGAAGGTCACGACGCCCTGCGCGAAGCCTTCAAAGGCTGGGCGCCGACGCAGCCACAGCTGCACCTCGTGACGAACACCGTGCTCACGTCGTGGACCGACGAAGCGGCGACGGCGGTGAGCGACGTGGCATTCCTGCAGCGCGGTGAGTCGGGCTGGGCGGTCCAGGTCGTGGGGCGCTACGACGACACGCTGCGGCGGCACCGCGGCCACTGGCGGCTGCAGCACCGGAAGACGACCTACCAGGCTTAGGAGACAACCGATGAGCTCAATCACCGAAGAGTCGGTCGCGGCGGGCGCGCAGGCCGCCATCGCCGCTTACGCGCACGCGTTGGACGCCGGCCGCACCGACGAGATCGTCGAGCTCTTCTGGCCGGACGGCGTCGCGGAAATCGCCGGAATGGGCGTCTTCGAAGGGCACGAAGCGATCCGGGGGGGCTATGCCGCCTTCGTCCCGGCGCAGCCGCAGCTGCACCTCGTGGCCAACACGGTGATCACGTCGTGGACCGAGTACGAAGCGACGGCGATCAGCAACCTGGCGTTCTTCCAGCGTGGGGAGGCAGGTTGGGCCGTCCAGCTCGTAGGCCGGTACGACGACACCCTGCACCGGCGCAAGAATGTGTGGAAGTTCCAGCGACGGATCACGACGTTCCTGCAGTAGGGCCCGGCCGGCCGGATGGGCCCGGAGGCGCATCCGGCCGGCCGGTCACGCCGCTTCGTCGGAGAGCTTCGCGAAGCTGAACTCCGGGTAGCCGTTCCCATTGACTTCGGCGATCATCTTCTGGAGCGTCCAGCGTCCGGTCGGGTTCAGCAGCTGACGGACCGGTTTGCCGGGGATGTTGCCCCCGTAGAAGTAGCTGCTCTTCAGGAACGACGAGAAGTTTTTGTCGTCGTTCATCATGTCGGTCCACGTCCGTTCGGCTGCGTCGGTCACCTCGATGACGTCGTGCCCCTGGTCGCGGGTGTGGACGAGCGCGTCGACGACGAAGTCCACCTGGTCGCCGGAATAGCGCGGGTTGTTGCCCAGAGCGCCGTGCGGGCCGCCGGGGAAGAAGAAGTTCGGGAAGCCGGCGGTCACGATCCCGAGGAACGAGCGCGGGCCGTCTGCCCAGTGCTCCTCGAGCGCGATTCCGTCCCGGCCACGGACGCCCAGGCGGTTGAGGGCCCCGGTGCCGAAGTCGTAGCCGGTCGCCCAGATGATGATGTCGAAGTCCAGGGCCCCTTCGGCCGTCTCGATCCCCGTTTCGGTGACGCGGACGATCGGGGTGTCCAGCAACGAGACGAGCGAGACGTTCGGGTTGTTGTACGCCTCGTAGTAGCCGGTCCCGAACGGGGGTCGCCGTCCGGCGTAGTGGTCCGCGGGGATCAGCTTGTCGGCTGTGGCGGGATCGGCGACGATGCCGCGGATCTTCCGTGCCATGAACTCGCACCACTCCGCGTTGACGTCCGGATCGGTCAGCATGTCGAGGTAGTTCTCGGTCAACTTCGTGAAACCGGGACCGTTCCACATCTTTTCGTAGAAGACCTGACGCTGCTCTGCGGAATCCTCGGCGGCCTTGCGCAGGTTGATCGCGTGCAGGAAACCGCTCGGCGACGTGTTCAGGGTGTCGCGGATCCGCTCGTAGTCCGCCTTGAGCTGCGCCTGTTCCTCGGGCGGCAGCGGGCCGTTGTTGAGCGGGGTGCACCAGTCGGGGGTGCGCTGGAAGACCGTCAGCGACGCCACCTCGTCGGCGAGAGCGGGAACGAGCTGCACGCCGCTGGCCCCGGTGCCGACGAGGGCGACGCGCTTGCCTGCGAAGTCGACGGGCGTCTTGGGCCACCGCCCGGGGTGGTGCTGTTCGCCGCGGAAGGCCTCGCGCCCGGGAACGTCCGGGATGTGCGGTACGGAGAGGATGCCGGTTGCTGCGACGAGGAAGCGCGCCCGCATCTCCGCGCCGGCCCGCGTCCGGACGGTCCATATCCCCGTCGGCTCGTCCCAAACGGCGGAGACCACCTCGGCGCCGAAGCGGATGTCGCGGCGCAGGTCGAACTTGTCGACGACGTGGTTGAAGTAACGCTCGATCTCCGGTTGCCCCGCGAACCGCTCCGACCATTCCCACTCTTCCCAGAGTTCCTGGGAGAACAGGTAGCCGTAGGTGTAGCTCTCCGAGTCGAAGCGGGCCTCGGGGTAGCGGTTCCAGTACCAGGTGCCGCCCACGCCGTCGCCCGCTTCGAGCAGCTTCACCGAGAAGCCGGCTTCACGGGCCCGGTACAGCTGGTAGATCCCCGTGACGCCGCTTCCCACGACCAGTACGTCGACCTGGTCGGCTGCGTCCGGCTTCTTCGGCGGTTCGCTCATCGGCCCTCCCGCGTCTTCTGATTTTTCGACTGAGTGGTCGAATATACAGCGGTGAGGGTAGAGGAGGCGGCCGAACTGTTCAACGGTGAGCCGCAAGAGCTACGGCGCGCAACGGTTTCGGATAAGTTGCGGCGAAGCGTTGATTGTCTTGACCGACTGTTCTAATTTTGGCTGCGACCGCTACCACGACCGGACGCAACGGGAGTAACGCATGAGTACCGAGGACACCGAGGGAACCGCTGCCGCCGAGCCGGACCTGCGGGCCGCGGGGCTCGAGACCATGCGCAAGCTGCTGCCCGGCGTATTTCCGGACGGGAACATCGACCTGCGGGACGGCGAGTTCGGCGAGGACCTCCTGGAAATCGGACTGACCAGTGTCTTCGGTGGGTTGTGGGCCCGCGACGGGCTCGGTCACCGTGACCGCAGCCTGGTCACGTTGGGCATCCTGATCGCGCTCGGCGCCGAGACGGAGCTGCGGGCCCATTTCCGGATCGCGCGGTCGAACGGGCTGAGCGAGGACGAGCTCGCCGAGGTCATCTACCACGCCAGCGGCTACGCCGGCTTCCCCCGGGCCGTCGCGGCCCGCACCGCCGCCCGCGCAGCGCTGGCCGAATAGCGAGCCGCCCCGCGGCCGGGCGGTGCGCCGGGTCGCGGGGCGGCCGTACGACGAAACACAAGGAGCCAGCATGTCACTCGAAGGAAAGGTCGCCGTCGTCACCGGCGGCGGCCGCGGGATCGGCGAGTCGATCGCCGCCGTGCTCGCGGCGCAAGGGGCCGCGGTCGCGGTCTGGGATCTGAACGGCGAGGGAGCCGAAAAAACCGTCGCCGGGATCCGCGAGGCAGGCGGCACGGCGATCGCGGTGGCGGGCGACGCGGCCGACGCGTCGGCGGTGGCCGCGTCGGCGGCCCGGACCCGCGAGGAGCTTGGTCCCGTCTCGATCCTGGTCAACAATGCCGGCATCACCGCCTTCGAGCCCTTCACGAGCATCACCGAGGAATCGTGGGACCGCCTGATCGGGGTCAACCTCCGGGGCCCGTTCCTGGTCACCCGCGAACTGGTGCCGGACATGCTGGCGGCGGGCTGGGGCCGGATCGTGAACATCTCGTCGTCGTCGGCGCAGACCGGGGCACCCGCGATGGCCCACTACGCCGCGTCCAAGGGTGGTGTCATCGGACTGACGAAGGCCCTCGCCATGGAGTACGCCGACCAGGGAATCACGGTCAACAACGTGCCTCCCGGGTTCGTCGACACGCCCCTGATGCGCGAAGGCCCCTTCGACGTCGACGTGGTCGCGGCCACGATGCCGATGAAGCGGGCGGGCCGGCCGGAGGACATCGCCTACGCGGTCGCGTACCTCGTCTCGGAGGAAGCCGGCTACGTGACCGGCCAGACCCTCAGCGCGAACGGCGGGCGCTACCTGGTTTGAGGCGATCGACATCGAGGACTGACGGCGTTCCCACACGAGTTCGGAGGAAAGACCATGGCCGAGACCGAAACCACCGCGACGCGAATTCCCGAGTACCCCGGGGTCAGGGACGGCGAGTGCCCGTTCGCGCCGCCGGCGGAACTGCTGGAACAAGGGAAGCCCTTGTTCCGCGCCCGGATCTGGGACGGCAGCACCCCGTGGATCGTCACCGGTCACGCGACACAGCGCGAAATCCTGTCGGATCCGCGCGTGAGCGTGAACGAGAAGCTGCCCGGGTTCCCCTACCCGTCGCAGGCGATGGCGGAGACCGTCGACCACCGGCCGTTGACGATCTTCAATGCCGATGGCGCCGACCATGTGCGGATCCGGCGGATGATGACGGCACCGTTCACCCGCAATCGGATGGAGAAGCTGCGGCCGGCCATCCAGCAGATCACCGACGACCTCATCGATCGGATGCTGGCCGGGCCGAAGCCGGCGGACCTGGTGACGGCGCTGTCGTTGCCGCTGCCGTCGCTGATGATCTGCGAGCTGCTCGGCGTGCCGTACGCCGACCACGACTTCTTCCAGCAGCACGCCACCGTGGCCGTCAAGCGGGAGGCGACCGCCGAGGAGAGCCTCGCGGGCATGCAAGCGCTGGGGGGCTATCTGACGCAGCTGCTCCAGACGAAGATGGCCGAGCCGGGCAACGACGTGCTGTCGGACTTCGCGGCGCGGGTGAAGGCGGGCGAGCTGGAGCTGCCCGACGCCACGCTGCTGTCGATGGTGCTGCTGATCGCCGGGCACGAGACCAGCGCGAACATGATCACGCTGGGCACCGCCGCGCTGCTCGAAAACCCGGAGCAGTTGGCGCTGCTGCGGACCACGGAGGATCCGGCGGTCACCGCGAACGCGGTCGAGGAACTGCTGCGCTACCTGACCATCCCGCACCTCGGGCAACGCCGGATCGCGCTGGAAGACATCGAGATCGCGGGTGAGACCATCCGAGCTGGGGACGGCATCATCGTCTCGCTGCCGGCGGGCAACTGGGACTCCGACGCGTTCCCCGAACCGGACCGGCTCGACCTCACCCGTGCGGCGCGGCACCACCACGCGTTCGCCTGGGGTGCCCACCAGTGCCTCGGCCAGCAGCTCGCCCGTATCGAGCTGCAGGTCGTCTACGGCACGCTCTACCGGCGCGTGCCGACACTGCGGCTGGCGGTCGGCCGGGACAAGCTCGAGTTCAAGGGCGATTCGCTCGCCTACGGCGTGTACGAGCTTCCCGTGACCTGGTAGGGCGACACCTTCGGCGACTGAAAGTAAGGATACTCATCTACTTGCCATGAGATCGAGTTATGCCTGCTGGCAGCATCGGAAATCCAATTGAGGATCATGAATAGTCGTTGACTAGACCGATCGGTACAGGTAACTTTGAGGCGATACCGGTGCCGGTTCCGGAACGAACGTCGAGGTTCGAAGAGAGGTACGGCCTGTGTTCAAGGAATTCGTCGTGTCAGGTGACTCGCACATCATCGAGCCGGTCGACCTGTTCAAAACCCGGCTGCCCAAGCCCCTGCGGGACCGCGCTCTCTGGGAAGAGGAGTTCACTCTCGACGAGCCGATCGTCGAAGGCGGGCACACCGAGTTCAAGAAGCTGCACACGATCGGCTTCGATGGCTGGACGATCTCCAAGTACCGCCAGACCGGCGGGGAGACCCCGGACGGGGAGCCGGACCACATCATTCGAGACATGGATTTCGACGGCGTCGACGCGTCGGTGATGTTCCCGAACCTGTCGCTGTTCGTCCTTTTCACCGACGACCACGAGCTGTCGATGGCGCACTGTCGCGTGTGGAACGACTACCTCGTCGAGCGGTACCTCCCTTACCAGGAGCGGCTGCGCCCGACGGCGGCGATCCCGCTCACCGACGTTCCCGCCGCGGTCGCCGAGATCGAGCGGATCGCCCGTGCTGGACTGGGCGCCATCCTGCTGCCGGAGATCCCGCCGTTGCCGTACTGGTCGCGCGAATACGACCCCGTGTGGGCCGCCGCGCAGTCGCTCGGGCTGCCGGTCTTCTTCCACGTCGCCACCGGCGGGGTGTTCGTCAAGGAGCAGGTGTCCGAGACGGCGACCACGGTCAAGGGCCTGATGACGGCCATGAACATGGGAAAGGGACAGCTGACCGACGACATGGTGTCGGGCCGGACCATGGGCGGCGGGAACACCGCGGCGGCCAGCCCGCAGGGCATCATCGCTGCCCTGGTCGGCGGCGGAGTCTGTGAACGGTTCCCCGACCTGCACTTCAACCTGACCGAATTCGGCGCCGGCTGGCTGGTGTCGTACATGGGCATGATGGAGAAGTCCTGGCGCATGGGCATCGGCCAGGACCCGGACTGGTGGCTCGGCTTCTGGGACGACACCCGCCCCGCGAACGACCAGCCCTCCATGGGACGGCTGTTCGCCATCAACGACAAGTGGCCCTACCCGCTCAAGCCGACCGAATACGTCCAGCGGCAGATCCACGTCCAGTTCGCCGACGACCCGACGGCCGTCAAGGCCCGCCACATCACCGGGCTGTCGACGATCACCTGGGGCAACGACTACCCGCACGCCGAAGGCACCTTCCGCAGCAGCGCCGACTGCGTCGCCTTCAACTTCGAAGGGGTCGGCGACGAAGACCGTGCGGCCATCCTCGGCGGCACCCTGGCCGACGTCGCGCACTTCGACAAGACCAAGAAGCTGGCCAAGGCACCCGAAACCGTCTGAGCGGGTACCCCGATGCGATCCCGCAGGCCCCCGGAGATCCGGTTCCGGGGGCGGCCGATGCGGCGGGACCGAGCGTTGATCATGGCGATCGTGAACCGCACCCCGGACTCCTTCTACGACCGCGGTGCGACCTTCGGCCACGACCAAGCCCTCGCGGCGGTCGAACGAGCCGTCGCGGACGGCGCGGACATCGTCGACATCGGCGGGGTGAAGGCCGGGCCGGGCGCTGCGGTCGACGTGCCGGAGGAGATCCAGCGGGTCGTCCCGTTCGTCTCGGAAGTCCGCGCGCGGTTTCCCGACTTGGCCATCAGCGTCGACACCTGGCGGCACGAGGTCGGCCGCCTCGCCTGCGAGGCCGGCGCGGACCTGCTCAACGACACCTGGGCGGGCGCGGATCCCAAGCTCGCCGAAGTCGCCGCCGAATTCGGCGCCGGGTACGTGTGCACCCACACCGGCGGCGCCGCCCCTCGGACCCGGCCGCACCGTGCCGCCTTCACCGATGTGGTCGCCGACGTCGTCGACGAGGTGACCAGCCGAGCCGACGCGCTCGTCCGGGCAGGCGTGCCGGCGGCCGGGATCCTGATCGACCCGACGCATGACTTCGGCAAGAACACCTGGCATTCCCTGGAGCTGACCCGCCGGTTCGCGGAGCTGACCGAGCCGGGGTGGCCGGTGCTCGCGTCCCTGTCGAACAAGGACTTCGTCGGTGAAGCACTGGACGCGGCAGTGCCGGACCGGCTGGCCGGCAGCCTCGCCGTGACCGCGATCTGCGCGTGGGAAGGAGCCTCGGTGTTCCGGGCGCACAACATCGCCGAAACGCGCGACGTACTGGAGATGGTCGTTGTGGTGAGCGGCCGGAAGGCTCCGGTCAGGGCCGTCCGGGGGCTCGCGTGATCGTCCGCGCCGTCACGTGCCCGCACCCGCCGCTGCTGCTTTCCGGTGTGACAGGCGGATCGATCCGGGAGGTCGAGGAGCTGCGCGTGGCGTGCCGGGCAGCGATCGAGGACCTGGCCGGTGTAGACGTCGTCGTGGCCGTCGGAGGTGCGCCCTCGACTAGGACCTGGCCGGTGGATGCACTGTCACCACTACATTTCTTCGCTCCGGGCCCCGAACCTGCGCCCTCGGGTGACGTGCTGCCGCTCAGCCTCGCCATGGCTCGGGAACTCGTCGGGGGAGTGCCGGTCGAGCTCCACGGTGTGGACGTGGCACTGCCGGTCGAGGACTGCCGTGACTAAGGCAGGCTTCTCGCCGCCCGACCCGAGCGGATCGGGCTGCTGATCATGGCCGACGGCAGTGCACGCCGGGGCCCGAAAGCGCCCGGCTACGAAGATCCACGGGCGCTGGATCTGGACCCGGTGCTCGAAGACGCCCTGCGCACGGGCGATCCCGAGCCGTTCCTCAAGCTCGAACCGGACCAGGCGCATGCCCTGCTCGTCGGCGGCCGGGCGGCGTGGCAGGTCCTCGCCGGTGCATGGGAAGACCGGGCAGCGCGGGCGACGTGCCACTACAGTGCGGACCCGTTCGGCGTCTGGTATCCGGTGTTCACCTGGACGCCGAACTGATCTCGGTCCCTAATAGAGTCCGCCGTCCACCCGGATCAGGGCGCCTGTCGTGTAGCTGGACGCGTCGTCGGCCAGGTACAGCGCCGTACTGACGATCTCCTCCGGACGCCCGGGCCTGCCGAGGGCATTCCGGGCGCTCTCGCGCTTCTCCGGGGCCCACGCCTTCGAGACGTCGGTGAGGAACGGGCCGGCGGAGATGGTGTTGACCCGCACCGTCGGGCCGTACTCCAACGCGAAGACCGTTGTCAGCGCGTTCAGGGCGGCCTTGGCGCCGGCGTACGGACCGAAGCGCGGCTGCGGCATCAACGCACCCGAGGAGGAGATGTTGATGATCGAGCCGCCGTCACCGTCGGCCATCCGCTGCCCGATCAGCGAGGCGAGGCGGAACGGGCCCTTGAAGTTGACCCCGATCACCTTGTCGAACAGCTCCTCGCTGGTCTCCGCCGAAGACGGTGTCAGCGGAGACATGCCCGCGTTGTTGACCAGGACGTCCACCTTGCCGAACTCGGCGTACGCGGCGTCGGTGAGTCGGCCGAGGTCGTCCCAATGCCCGACGTGGGCCGCGATCGGCAGGGCACGCCGCCCGAGGGCGCGAACCGACGAAGCGGCCGCCTCGCACGCGTCGAGCTTGCGGCTGGTGACCACCACGTCCGCGCCTGCTGCGGCGAAGGCGCGCACCATCTCCAGCCCCAGGCCCCGGCTGCCGCCCGTGACCAGTGCGACCTTGCCGGACAGGTCGAAGGACGTCATGCGTTCACCCGGCCGGTCAGCCCGGAGTCGTTGATGATGTGCGCGTACCGTTTGCGGGCGTCCTCGAGCCGCGGCGGGATGTGTTCGCTGGGGAACAGACCCTCTGCGGGCCGATGGTTCTTCAGCACCTGTTTGGCGATCGTGGTGCGGTGCACCTCGGTCGGGCCGTCGGCGAGGGCGAGGTTCGGCACCGCCATCCACCAGTGCGCGAGCGGCAGCTCGCCGGTGGTGCCGAGCGAACCGTGCAGGTGCAGGGCCCGCTGGATGACGTCGTGCAGCACCTTGGCCGTCGCGACCTTGCACATCGCGATCTGTGTGCGGGCCGTGCCGTGTGGCTGGGTGTCGATGATCCACGCCGTGTTCAGCACGAGCAGCCGGAACTGCTGCAGTTCGATCCACGAGTCCGCGATGAACTGCTGGACGGCCTGCTTTTCGGCGAGCAGAGTTCCTTGCGTACGGCGGGAAAGGGCACGTTCACACATCATGTCGAAGGCGCGGGTGCACTTGCCGACCGAGCGCATCGCGTGGTGCACCCGCCCGCCGCCGAGACGGGCCTGAGCCACCTTGAAGCCGTCGCCCGGGCCGCCCAGCATGGCGTCGAGCGGGACGCGCACCTGGTTGTAACGGAGGTAGGCGTGGATGCCTTCGTCGAGCGACTCGCGTTCGTCCATCGTGGCGACGTTGCGCTTGATCTCGATGCCCGGCGTTTCGGCCGGTACGACGAACATCGACATCCGCCGGTGCGGCGGCGCGTCCGGGTCCGTGACGGCCATGACGATGAGGAACTCCGCGTACCGCGCGTTGGAGGAGAACCACTTCTCGCCGTCGATCACCCACTCGTCGTCTTCGCGCCAAGCACGGCAGACGAACTCCTTCGGATCGGCGCCAGCCTGCGGTTCGGTCATCGAGAACGTGGAGACGATCTCGCCGTCCAGCAACGGCTGCAGGTACCGCGCTTTCTGGTCGTCGGTCCCGAACATCGCCAGGATCTCGGCGTTGCCGGTGTCGGGCGCGGCGGTGCCGAAGACGGTGGGGGCCCAGTAGGAGCGGCCGAGGATCTCGTTGAGGTAGGCGAGCTTGACCTGGCCGTAGCCCGGCCCGCCCAGCTCGGGGCCCAGGTGGCAGGCCCACAGGCCGTGGGCCCGGACCTGCTCCTGCAACGGCTTGAGGATTGCGCGGGCCTTCTCGTTGTGCGTGTCGTACGGGTCGCCGCCGTGCGGGAACAACAGGTCGAGCGGTTCGACCTCCGCTCGGACGAAGGCCGCGGCCCAGTCCAGTTCGGCCTGGAACTCGGGCTCGATCGAGAAGTCCAGCATCGGTCCTCCTAGCGGCGGGTGAGGTGGGTGAGCGCGGCGGCGAGCAACAGCGGGATCCCGCCGCGCATCCGCTCCACCCGGTCGGTGACCTGACCGCGGCGCTCGGCGTTCTTCACCAGGAGCGCGGACGCGGCGGCCTGCTTGTAGCGGACGAGGGCGTCGAACCACGCGAGGTCCGCCACCGGAGCGCCGTACGCGGCCAGCAACTCGTCGGGTTCCAACGTGGGCGCCTCGGGTGCGACCGCCGTCGGGTGCGTGGGATCGGACATCAGCCGCAGCCACGCGAGGTCCAGCCGCGGGTCGCCGATCGACCAGATCTCCCAGTCGATCACCGCGCGGATCCCCGGGCCGGAGCACTGCATGTTGCCCAGCCGCCAGTCGCCGTGCAGCACCGCGGGTCGCAGCTGCCTGGGGATCGACTTCGTAAGCCGGCGACGGCAGTCCAGCTCGGCACGGGCGTCTTCCGGCGCGAGTTCGCACGTGGCCAGGGCCTTCCACCACCGCTCGACCTCGGTTTCCAGCGGTACGGCGGCCTCGGTGATCCCCAGCGCCGCCGGGTCGGCGGTGTGCAGGGCCGCCAGCATGCGGGCCGCCGCCGTGGCCCGTTCCCGCACCTCGGCCGCCGGTGGCCGATGATCGCGGTTGTCGTGTCGGGGTTCGTAGCTCTCACCGTCCGCATAGGACATGACGAACAAGGGCGGAACGTCCGGCGGGGCACCGGGATCGCACCCCAGCACCTGTGGCACCACCACACCGGGCACCTCGGAGAGCGCGCTCAACAAGCGAGCTTGGCGCAGCACGTCCCGGTTGCGGACCGGTTCGAGCCCCGGCGGGGCGACCTTCACGACGACGCGGACGTCCGTGTCCGTCACGGCGGAGTAGGTGAGGCTGGATGTCCCGCCGGGCAGCGCGGCGAGGTCCCGCAGGGGGCGTCCGGTGGCCTTCGCCGCCCGCCGGACGACGTCCGAGGGATCGGCCACGCCGATCCGCGCCGTGGGGGATCCGCCGGTCATCCGTCTCCCTTGCTCATAATGGGTATACGTAATTCAGGATAGGTGACGCGATAGTACGTCGCAGTCGGACTTTAAGGGTACTCTTTGGAGGCAACGATGCGTCGAGGAGGAAACGTGCCGGACGAGGTCGTCGTCGAGCGCCACGGCGCTGTCCAAGTCATCACGATCAACCGCCCCCGGGCGAAGAACGCCCTTGACGCGGCCGTGGCGGCCGGGGTCGCGGCCGCCGTGGACGAACTCGATGCGTCGGACGAGCTGCGGGTCGGCGTGCTCACCGGCGCGGGCGGGACGTTCTCCGCGGGCATGGACCTGAAAGCGTTCCTGCGTGGGGAAAGCCCCGCGATCGAGGGGCGCGGGCTGTGCGGGATAACGATGACGCCGCCGCGGAAACCGCTCATAGCCGCGGTCGAGGGCTGGGCCCTGGCCGGTGGGTTCGAACTGGTGCTCGCGTGCGATCTCGTGGTCGCGGCGCGGACGGCGAGGTTCGGGGTGCCCGAGGTGAAACGCTCCCTGGTGGCCGCCGGTGGCGGGGCGTTGCTGCTGCCCCGCCGGATCCCGGTCGCGCTCGCGCTGGAACTCCTGCTGACGGGCGAGCCGTTCGACGCGGAGCGTGCGGCCGCGGCCGGTCTGGTGAACCGGCTCACCGACGAAGGCGACGCGCTCGAAGAGACCTTTAGTCTGGCTCGGACCATCGCGGCGAACGGCCCGCTCGCCGTCGCGGCGACCAAACAGGTCGCCCGGTCGAGCGCCGATTGGCTAGTGGACGCGGCCTGGGCCGAGCAGGCCGAGATCGTCCGGCCGGTGTTCGCCTCGGCCGACGCCAAGGAGGGCGCGATCGCGTTCGCCGAGAAGCGGGCACCGGTCTGGAAAGGCCGGTGACGCCGCTCAGCGCCGCCGACCTGTACCACACGGGAATCGTGGTACCGGATCTCGAAGCGTCGATAGTGCGGCTGGGCGAGGTCGCCGGCTACCGGTGGACGACGATCCAGGCCGCCGACCTGACCATCCGCACCGCCGACGCCGAGCGGGTGCTGCCGCTGCGGTACGCCTACTCGCTCGACGCGCCGCACATCGAACTCGTACAGGAGATACCGGGGACCCCGTGGACGGCTTCCGCGCACCACCTGGGCTACTTCTGCGATGACGTCCCGAAGACGTCGAAGCTGCTGGAGGAAGCGGGATTCGCGTTCGAAGCAGGCGCGGTGCTCGACGGTGTACCGGCATTTTTCGCCTATCACCTGGACCGTTCGGGAACGCGGGTGGAGATCGTGGATCGCGCGCTGATCCCGGACTTCCCCATCTACCTGCGAGCGAGAACACCGCGATGAGGGCTGCCCGGTGCGTGGCATACGGCCCGCCGAGCGGGATTTCGGTGGCGGAACTCGATGACCCCGAGCCCGGGCCGGGCGAGGTCCTGGTCCGGGTGCACACCGCGGCGGTCAACTATCCCGATGTGCTCATCGCCGCGAACCGCTACCAAGTCTCGGCGCCGCTGCCCTTCATTCCCGGCAGTGAGTTCGCCGGCGTCGTCACCGCGCTGGGGCCAGGAGTCCCCGGGCCGGCGGTGGGGTCACCCGTGGCCGGGGCGGTGCTGAGCGGCGCGTTCGCCGAGCAGGTCGTGGCGCCTGTCGCGGCGTTGCGCTCGATTCCCGATGGCCTCGACATGGTCCACGCCGCCGCGTTCCACGTCACCTACACCACCGCCTACCACGCCCTGGTGACGGTCGGCGGAGCCACGGCGGGGGAGTGGGTGGCGGTGCTCGGTGCCGCAGGCGGGGTCGGGTCCGCCGTGGTCGACGTTGCGACGCGACTGGGTCTGCGTGTCATCGCCGCGGCGTCGAGCGAGCAGCGGCTCGGGGTCGCCCGCGAGCTCGGAGCTGAGGCTGGTATCGACTACGCCCGGGAAGACCTGAAGGCCCGGATCCGGGAACTGACCGGGGGACCGGGTGCCCACCTGGTGATCGACCCGGTCGGCGGTGACCACGCGGAGGTGGCCCTCCGCGCGCTGCGCCGAGCTGGCCGGTTCGTCACGGTCGGGTTCGCCGACGGCGGGATCCCGCGCATCCCGCTGAACTTGGTGCTGCTTAAGAACCTGGTCGTACGGGGGTTCGAGGCGCGAACGATTCGCTGGGAAGACCCCGATGCCGCAACCGCCGCCGAACTCGCCCTGGCCGGGATGGTCCGGGCCGGGATGCGTCCGCTGGTCTCCGAAGTGCATCCGCTGTCCGAGGTCGCGGCTGCGCTGACCGCCGTCGCCGAGCGCCGCACGAGCGGGAAGATCGTCCTCGAGATGACGGGCGAATCTAGATGAGGAGACTCAAGGGCCATGATGTTGGGTGCTGGGAGTAATCGTCGGGTCGATCCGCCGCTCTCAGAGGAAGGTCGGCAGCACGCGTTCGGTCATGTCTCGTAGGTGCGCGATCGGGATGCTCATCTAGATGCTTTCGGCGAGCCACCGCACGGATCCGGCTTCGGCCACGTCCAGGGCGACCAGCTCGTCCAGAGGTCGCTTCATCTCCTCGGCCGTGCGCAGCAGGGACGGTCGCGCACTCGGGCCGGTGCGAGTCGGGGCGAGAGTCCTTCATCGAAGGGTCTTCATGCCGCCGCGACGGCGGTGCGGACGTCTCCCGGCCAGGCCTCCAGCACCTTCGGCGTTCGGTTCCTCCGTTGCCTGTTTGTGCACGAAGATGCGCTGGTCCGAGCAGTTGTCCGTTCGATGCACATCGATGTACGGCTGTGTCGAGAACCAATGTCCCATCGTCATTCCAGTCGTGTAATTGAGTATACTCAGAACTGATCAAGGTCCTAACTTTGTGAAAATCGGGGGCGATCTTGTCGCTGAGCAAGAATTGAGTATCCTGAAAGCATGGTGAGTGAGCTGTCGGAGATCCGGTTCAGGGGGCGGGTGATGCGCCGTGACCGGACACTGCTCATGGCGATTGTGAACCGCACGCCGGACTCGTTCTACGATCGCGGAGCCACCTTCGACCGGGAGCAAGCCTTCGCTGCGGTCGAGCTGGCGGTAGCCGAGGGAGCGGACATCGTCGATGTCGGCGGAGTCAAGGCCGGCCCGGGCGCGGAGGTGGACGCGCCCGAGGAAATTCGCCGGGTGGTTCCGTTCGTGACCGAGATCCGGACGCGGTTCCCGGAGCTGGCGATCAGCGTCGATACCTGGCGGCATGAGGTTGGCCGCCTTGCCTGTGAGGCGGGTGCTGACCTGATCAACGACACCTGGGCAGGCGCGGACCCGAGACTTGCCGAAATTGCCGCCGAGTTCGGCGCCGGGTACGTCTGCACGCACACCGGCGGCGCAGCGCCCCGGACCCGCCCTCACCGGGCTGGGTTCGCCGACGTGGTCGCGGACGTCGTCACCGAGGTCACGCGGAGTGCTGAGGCCCTCGTCCGCGCCGGTGTCCCCGCGGCGGGCATCCTGATCGACCCGACGCATGACTTCGGCAAGAACACCTGGCACTCGCTCGAGCTGACCCGCCGGTTCGGTGAGCTTGTGCGGACAGGGTGGCCGGTGCTGGCCTCGTTGTCCAACAAAGACTTCGTCGGCGAAGTCCTCGACGCGGCGGTGCCTGACCGGCTCGTCGGCAGTCTCGCCGTGACCGCGCTGTGTGCCTGGGAAGGTGCCGCGGTGGTCCGCGTGCACAACGTTGCCGAAACCCGTCAGGTTCTCGACATGGTCGCGGTGGTGCAGGGCCGGAAGCCCCCTGCCCGGGTCGTGCGGGGGCTGGCGTGATCGTCCGGGCGGCCACCTGCCCCCATCCGCCGCTGCTGTTGCCCGGCGTGACCGGGGCTCAGGTGCCTGAGGTCGAGCGATTGCGGGCCGCCTGCCGGGTGGCGGTCGGCGACCTCCTCGCGGCGGAGCCGGACGTCATCGTGGCGGTCGGCAGCTCGTCCGGGACGCGCGCTTGGCCCGCGAACGCGCCTTCGCCCCGGCACCTCTTCGCTCCAGGACTAGATCCAGCCCCAGCGGGCGAAACAATCCCATTGGGCCTTGACGTGGCTCGAGGTCTCATTGCGGATGCTCCGATGCCTGTAGAGTTCCACGGAGTCGACGAGTCCATGGCGGTCGGGGAGTGCCGCGGCTATGGCCGGTGGCTCGCCGAGCGGGCCGGACGGATCGGTTTGCTGGTCATGGCTGACGGAAGCGCCCGCCGAGGGCCTCGGGCGCCTGGGTACGAAGACACCCAGGCCTTGCAGGTCGACCACATCCTCGGGGAAGCCCTCCACACGGGCGAGACCGAGCCGTTCTACAACCTCGAACCAGACCTTGCCGAGGAATTGCTCGTCGGTGGCCGGGTGGCCTGGCAAGTGTTCGCCGGCGCCTGCGAAGGGCGGACGGTGGAAGCGAAATGTCGCTACAGCGACGACCCGTTCGGAGTCTGGTACCCGGTGTTCACGTGGTTGCTCAGCTGAAGGACAACCTCGTCCGCCGGCCCCACGCCACAGCAGTCGCGGCATCGAGCGGTTTGCCGGAGACCGCCGCGTAGAACTTGCTCCAGCGCCTGATCTCGCGGCAGCGCTCACCGTACGCCCGGCCGGGAACGAGGCCCACCCTGACCTTGGGCGGGCGGGCGGTGTCCGGCGTCGCGGCTACGCGGTCGGCGAATGCCGGGGAGCTCGGCACTCGCGCCGACGCGGCTCCCGTGCAGCCGTACTTCGGTGCAGCGTGCGAGCCGGTGCAGTGGCAGGGTGACACCGGCACTGGCTGCGGTACTTTGTCGTGTTCGGCTTGGTGCTGGGCATCTCGTGCGGGTTCTACAACGCGCAGGGGGCCAATCTCGTGATCGAAGCGGTGCCTCCGGGGATGCACGGCGTGAGTACTGAATTGCAGTCCTTCGCGGCGCTTTCGCAGGATCGGTGATGCCCATCGTCATCGCCTCGATGCTGTCAGCGAACATCGTCGACCGGTCCGCCGGACCGATCTGCTCCTGGCGCGGCTACACCTAGGTGTTCCTGGTCTTGGGTGCGTCTGGGCTAGTCGCCTTGGCTGTCACGCTGATCATGCAGCACGGCAGACGGCCCGCAACGGGTGGTGCGATCCTCGGCGAGCCAGTCGCTCGGTGTAGTGGGTGAGCTCGTCTGCGCGATATGTCGGTCCGGCTCTGCTCGTTACATACGGCGCAAGGTGTATGAGTCGATCTCCACCGGTTGTCGTGCGGCGTGGCGTGAGACTCTGGTCAAGCAAGTGATTTAAAATTCGTGTACTCTGCCGTAATGATCACGCCGGAACCGCTGACCGCGGATACCCCGATCGGTACGTGGGTGGCTCACCCGGACGGTGGTCCGCTCATCAAGGCGATGCTCGCCGACCCTGGAGTCGACGAGGCCGCACTCGCATGGGTCCGCCTGCTGCCGCTCGGCCCACTCGTCGCCCTCAGCCAGGGGAAGCTCGATCAGGACGTGGTCAACGACCTCGTCGCCCGAGCCAACCACGGGGTCGTCCCGGTGCCCGGAGTGGGTACTATTGGTCGGCGAGAGCGGATCGTCCCTGGACGCTTCGACGTCCGCACGGTGATCGTGACCGGCGCCGCGTCCGGAATCGGACGAGCCGTTGCAAGCCGGATCGTGCGAGAGGGCGGCCGTGTCGTCGCTGTCGACGTTTCGATGGATCGCCTGGAAGCCTTCGCCGCCGAGTCTCCCGGAGTGGAGCCGGTCCCCGTGGACATCACCGAGCCCGCAGGAATCGAGCGGATCCTCGCCGTCGCGGGCGCACGCATCGATGGGCTCGCCAACGTTGCCGGTATCGCCGATGACTTCTCCCCGGCTCACGAGGTGAGCGACGGACTGTGGCGGCGCGTTTTCGCGGTCAACATCGACGGCACCTTCCTGCTTATCCGCGCGGTCGTTCCGGCAATGCTGGAGGCGCAAGGGTGCCATCGCGTCCGAAGCGGCACTGCGCGGTTCGGCTGCCGGGATTGCCTACACCGCATCAAAACACGCGGTGGTCGGGATGACCCGAAGCTGCGCTGTCATGTACGGCCCGCACGGCATCCGCGTCAACGCCGTGGCGCCCGGCGGGGTGGCGACCGGTATCGCCCAGGGTGCGGCACCATCGGAGTTCGGCCAAGGTCGGCTGCGTGAGTTCCTGCGTCTCATTCCGCCGATCGCGACAGCCGAACAGTTGGCCGCGTCGATCACCTTCCTGCTCAGCGATGATGGTGTGAACATCAACGGTGCTGTGCTCCCCTCCGATGGTGGCTGGTCGGCTCAGTGAAACTCGACCGGGCACGGATCTGGGACCTGTTCGCCGGCACGCCGGCGCCGCTGGGGTACGACCCGATCTTGTTCTGGAAGGGCGGCAAAACCGATCCGTCCTACGCGCTCCTACAGCTCGATCCGGCGCGCATCGAGCTGACCGGGCTGCGGCAGCGCTCGGCCGGGCTGCCCTCGCTGGTCTGGCGGGCCCCACGCGGGTGATTGTCGACGTGTCGCCAACCGGCTGCCGGTTCGCGGGCGCCGAACAGGAAGCTCTTCGCCGATGCGCGGGTCGCCGCGTCACCGCTTGATGCCGACGCCGCCGAAGGCGAACTGCTGCGCCGGTTGTGGCGCGCGGAGTGCGGGGCCGTCGGGCCACCAGTCCCCGAGGCGAGCCAGGCCCGGCTCGAGGAGGTCCAACCCGGTGAACAGGCGCCGGAGGTCGGTCTCGGTGCGGCAGCGGACCGGGCGGTGGCAGCGAGCTTCCCAGGTCCGCTGGATCGCTCGCGTCAAGATGCTCGCCCCAGCGTGGTGTGGCGGGGGTGACCAGCAGCTGAGTGCCAGCGCCGAGCCGCGCGGGAGCAGTTCCCGGTAGCGGGCCAGTGCTTCGGTGAGGCGGTCGTCCGGTTCGTGCTGTACGCCGCCGGTCATCAGCACGGCGACCGGGCGGGTGAGGTCGAGCGCCGAGCGCACCCCCTCGCGGGTGAGCAGCCGGCGGGGATCCAGGTGGTCGGCGTGCACCACCTCGGTGTTGTCGTTGTCGGCGAGCAAGGCGCGTTCGTAGGTGAGGACGAGACGGTCGGTGTCGGTGTAGACGACCTTCGCCTCGCGGTTCTGCCGGTGCACAGTCTGGTGTGTGTTCTCCCGGACGGTGGGCAGCCCCGCGGCCAGATCCAGGAACTGGTCGATCCCGCGGGCGGCGAGGTACCGGACGACCCGGACGTGCCATGACCGGACCGTGCCAGCAGCTCGGTGAAACCGGGCGTGGCTTTGTCGAGTTCGCGCAGGGCGATTCGATCGACGACGTAGTTGTCCTTGCCGCCGAGGGCCGCGTCGCGGATCCGGGCCGGCGAGGCGACGGCGTGGTCCCACGAGTAGTCGCGGAACACGCCGGGGTCGGCTGCGAGGGGCACGCCATCTCCGGATCCGGACGGATGAGACGGACCGCGTCCGTGTCGGCCCGCAGTCTAGCCACTCTGGTAACGCTGGTGACCACACTGGCGGCTACACGAAAGAATGGTTCACTGCGGGCGCGGAACCACTGGCAGTGGGTGTCGGCTGCGGGCTGTGTCGGATCCGTCGCGGTGAATGTGAACACGATTCGACTCGGGCGGTGTAATGCCTACCGGAATCTCACCCCGAAGGGGGATTGTTTGAGGGGACGGGGAGTGCACTGGGTTGCTTTCCAGTATCGCGATCAAACCGTTACGCCCCGGGCGTCTACCGCGTCGTATCTTTCGAGTCGGGACGGATGATCGACATCATTTTGACGGAGGTAGACAGTCTGGTCGGCTCCGGGCTCGAGTGTCCGATGTGGATGGACGCCGGGCCGGTGCGGGCCGTGCTCGCCGGGGTGGTGTGCGCCCGGCTGCAGTGGGGTGTGACCTCAGAAGCGCCTCCGGCAGGCAACTGAAGACTCGGCCGCACGGCCGAAATGACGTACTTGGCGAACGCCTGTCGACGGTGGCGCTTTCCGCCTCGGCGCCTCTTGCTCAAGGTGTCGATTTCCCCATTCTATTTTCCGCGGGGAAATGCTGGTCAGGTTATCGGATCAATTCATCGAAGGACTCATCATGCCCTCTGTCATCAGGTTGTTGTCTCCGGGGGACCATTCCGGGGAAGGTGGCTACCGATATCTGTGCCTGCCGCCGGCGGGGGGTACCGTCGGCATGCTCCGTGACATCGCCGGCGCCGCGTCCGCCGAGGTCTGGGGTGCGGAGTATCCGGGCCGCGGCGACCGGTGGGAGGTGCCGTCGCCCGCGTCCCTGGAGGAGCTGGCCGAGCAGCTCACGGGCGAGCTCCTCGCCCGGCTGGATCCCGCGCAGGTGCGGCGGACGGTCGTGGCCGGGTTCAGCATGGGCGCGTTCCTCGCCGTGGAACTGGCCCAGCGGCTCGACACCCGCGGCCGCGTGGTGCCCGCGGCGGTCGTGGTCGTCGGGACGCCGGCCCCGCAGCGGCGCGTCCGCGGGCGGTACGCCCGGCTCGGAGAGGAGACCATGGCCGAGGTGCTGTGCGGCGAAGGATTCGTGCCGGGCCTGGGGAACCGGGCGTCCTTCGAGGTGTGGGCCCATGCCGAGGATCTGTTGCGCCGCGACGTCGCGCTGATCGCCGCGTACCGGGGCCCGGCCGCGACGGCGCTGCGCTGCCCGCTGGCGGCGTTGTGCGGCGAGGCCGATCCCGTCGACGCGGAGGACGCGACGGAGGCGTGGCGGACGTGGACGACCGGCCCGTTCCTGGCCGCGACGGTGCCGGGTGGCCATCTCGGGCTGCTCGCGCCGGGCCGGGGCGAGCAGTTCTGGGCGTGGATGCGGCGGATCGAGCGGGACGTCGTCGCGGCCGGGGTGTGTGATGCCTGACGGCCGTCCGTCCGTGGTGGGGGGTGGGCGGCGGTTCGTGCCGAGGGTGGGCTGGCAGGAGCTGTTCGCGCTGCGGGCGCGTGCGTGGCCGGGGCGCACGGCCCTGGTCGCGGACGAGGTCTCGTGGAGCTTCGCGGACCTGCACCGGTGGAGCGGCCGGCTGGCCGACGTCCTGCGGGAAGCCGGGGCACGGCCGGGCTCGGTGGTCGCGTGCGCGATGACCCGGTCCGTCCGGGCGGTGCTGGCGCCGCTCGCCGTCGCGAAGACCGGCGCGACGTACCTGCCCCTGGATCCCGCGCTCCCGCCGGCCCGGCGCGCGCTGATCCTCGCCGAGGCCCACCCGGCGGTGCTGCTCACCGACGTCCCCGAGCCGGCGTCCGAAGCAGACCTCGTGCTGTCCCCGGAGCACTGGACGAGCCAGCTCGCCCGCAGGCGCGAGCACGCGGCCGCGCCCGGCGGCCCCGGGAATCCGGCCTACGTCATCTACACCTCAGGCTCCACCGGCCGCCCGAAAGGGGTCGTGGTCGGGCACCGGAGCCTGGTCAACCTGTACTGCGAGCTCGCCGCACGGCTGTTCCCGGCCGGCCCCGAATCGCAGCGGGTGGCACACGGCCTGCCGCTGGCCTTCGACGCGTCGTGGGACCCGCTGCTGTGGCTGCTCGGCGGGCACGAGGTCCACCTGGTGCCCGAGGACGTCCGCGCCGATCCCGAGCGCTACGTCCGGTTCGTCCGGCAGCGGCGGCTCTCGGTGGTGGAAGCCGTCCCGGCGCAAATGACCGCTCTCGTAGACGCCGGCCTGCTGTCCGGGGACATCCGCCCGCGGACGCTGCTGATGGGCGGCGAGGCGGTCGGGCCGTCGCTGTGGTCCCGGCTGCGCGCCACGCCGGACCTGTCGGCGGTCAACCTGTACGGCCCGACCGAATGCACCGTGTTCACCACCTTCTGCCGGCTGGGGGAGCGGGACACCCCCGCGATCGGCAGGCCGATCGCCAACACGAGCGTCCAGATCGTGGACGCCGGGCTGCGGCCGGTGCCGGTCGGTGAGCCCGGTGAGCTGCTCGTCGGTGGCGCGTCGCTCGCCTTGGGGTATCTCGGCGACGCGTCGCTGACGGCCGAATGGTTCGGGACCGCACCGCAGCGCTGGTACCGCACGGGCGATCGCTGCCGCTGCGGCCCCGACGGCACCCTGTACTGGCTGGGCCGGCTCGACGACCAGGTCAAGATCCTCGGCCACCGCGTCGAGCCGGCCGAAGCCGAGCGCGCGCTGCTCGCGTTGCCCGGGGTACGGCAGGCACTGGTCCGCGCCGAAGGGACCGGCGATCGGCTGCACCTGGCCGCCTACGTCGTCCTCGAGACCGGCACGGCGGACGGCCTGCGCGACCGGCTCCGCGACACCCTGCCCGGCTACCTCGTGCCCGCGGTCGTCGTCGAAGCCGGCGCCCTGCCGGTCGGCCGCACCGGCAAGGTCGACCGCACGGCCGTCCGGATCGCGCCCCGGCCGGCCGCACTGACTCCGGCCGAGAGCATGGTCGCGGCGGCGTTCCGGACCCAGCTCGGGATCGCCGTGGTGGCCGCGGACAGCGACTTCTTCGCCCTCGGCGGGCACAGCCTCTCCGCGGCCGCGCTCGCGGCGCGGCTGCGGGCACGCGGGGTGCCGTGCTCGCTGCGGGACGTCCTGCGCCGCCGCACCGTCGCCGACCTCGCCGAACTCGTCCCCGACAACCCGGAAGGAGTGTGATGACCGACTTCGACGCCATCGTCGCCGGCGGCGGTCCCGGCGGTTCCACCGCGGCGGGCCTGATCGCGGCCGACGGCCACCGCGTGCTGCTGCTGGAGCAGGAGTACCTGCCGCGCTACCAGATCGGGGAGTCGTTGCTCCCGGCCACCGTGCACGGGATCTGCGCGCTGCTCGGCGTGCGCGAGGAGATCGAACGCGCCGGGTTCGTCCGCAAGCACGGCGGCATGTTCCGGTGGGGCAACGATCCCGAACCGTGGACGTTCGCGTTCGCCGCGTCGGACCGCATGGCCGGGCCGACCTCGTACGCCTACCAGGTGGAGCGCACCCGGTTCGACACGATCCTGCTGCGCAACGCGCGCCGGCTCGGCGCCGACGTCCGCGAGGGGCACCGGGTGCTGGGCACGATCCGGGCCGGCGGCCGGATCGCCGGCGTCCGCTACCTCGACGAGTCCGGCCGCGAGAGGGTGGCCACGGCCCGGTTCGTCGTCGACGCCTCCGGGCACACCAGCCGCCTGCACCGGGACGTCGGCGGCCGCCGCGAGTACTCCCCGGACTTCCGCAACCTGGCGTTGTTCGGCTACTTCCACGGCGGCGCCCGGCTGCCCGAACCGGACGCGGGCAACATCCTCTGCGCCGCGTTCGACGCCGGCTGGTTCTGGTACATCCCGCTCTCGGCGAGCCTGACCAGCGTCGGCGCGGTCGTCCGGCACGACGCCGCGGCCCGCGTGCAGGGCGACCCCGAGGCGGCGTTCCGCGGCCTGATCGCGGACTGCCCGCTGATCGCCGGGTTCCTCGGCGACGCGCGGCGCGCCACCGAAGCGCCGTACGACCGGCTGCGGGTGCGCAAGGACTACTCCTACGACCGGACCGAGCTGCACTGCCCGGGACTGGTGCTGGTGGGCGACGCCGCCTGCTTCATCGACCCGGTGTTCTCCTCCGGCGTGCACCTGGCCACCTACAGCGCCCTGCTGGCCGCCCGCTCGATCAACAGCACGCTCGCGGGTCTCGTGCCCGAGGAGCGTTGCTTCGCCGAGTTCGACGCCCGCTACCGCCGTGAATTCGGTCTGTTCCGGGACTTCCTGCGCGGCTTCTACCGGCTGGAGGCCGATCAGCGGTCCTACTTCCGGCACGCGCAGCGCGTCACCGGCCACGAGGGTGACGACCGCACGGCGTTCGTCGACCTCGTCGGCGGGGTGTCCTCGAGCGACTTCGACACCTTCGGCGACGTGCTCGCCGAAGGTGCGCAGTTGCAGCTGCGCGGCCTGCTCGGCGACGCCGCGGGGGACGAGTCGCCGATGTTCCCCGGCGGGCTCGTGTCCGCGCCGGACGGCCGCCGCTGGCAGGTGCCCGATGCCTGAGCTCGCGGTCCTGTTCGCCGCCCTCGCCGTGTTGCTGGGCCTCGCCCGGCTCGCGGGACGGGCGATGGCCCGGCTGGGGCAGCCCGCGGTGCTCGGGGAAATCCTGTGCGGCGTGGCGCTCGCGCCGGCCGGGCAGGTGCTCCCGGCGCCGGTCGAGTCCACCCTCACCTCGATCGCCCAACTCGGTCTGGTGCTGTTCCTGTTCACCGCCGGTGCCCGGCTGGCGCCGTCGATGACCGCCGCGCACCTGAAGGCCGCCGTGATCCCGGCGCTCGGCGCCCTGCTCGTGCCGCTCGCCATGGGCGCGGTGCTGGCCGGGTGGCTGGCCCGGCGGCACGCACCCGCCGGCACGGGCCCGTTCGTGGTGTTCGCCGCGGCCGCGGTGGCGGTGACGGCGTTGCCGGTGCTGGCTCGGATCCTCGCCGAACGCGGCCTGCTCGACGACGTCGCCGGACGCCGCGCGCTCAGTGCCGCCGCCGTCACCGACGTCGCCGCGTGGGCCCTGCTCGCGATCGCGGCCGCGTCGCTGCACGGCTGGTCCTCGACGTCGTCGCTGCCAGCCGTGGCGGCGCTGGCGGTACTGCCGGTCCTCGCCCGGGCCCGGATCGGCCGCTGGGTCGCCCGGCTGTCCCCGCCCTCGGCGACGGTGGTTCTGGTCGCGGCGGCCTGCGCGGCCGCGGCGGCGACCGACGCGGCGGGGCTGCACCCGGCGATCGGCGCGTTCTTCGCCGGTGCCGTCCTCGGCCACGCCGTTCCGGTGATCGAACCGGCCGCCCTGGTCGCACCGGCCGGGTCGCTGCTGGCGCCGCTGTACTTCGTGCTCGTCGGGCGGACGGTCGACCTCGGCGGCTTCGACGTCGCCCTGGCCGCCGAGACCGCCACGATCGTCGCGGTGGCCGTGGCCGGCAAGTACGGCGGCGCCTACCTGGGGGCCCGGCTCGCCGGGGTACCCCCGCACCCGGCCGGGGTGTTCGCCGCCCTGATGAACACCCGCGGCGTCACCGAACTGGTCTTCGTCAGCATCGGGCTCGGCCTCGGCGTCATCGACAGCGCGTTCTACACCGCGATGGTCGTGATGGCGCTGGTGACCACGGCGATGACCGGCCCGCTGCTCACCCGCCTTTCCCGGCAACGCGAGGGAGTCTGACATGCCCGCCTACCCACCGGAACCGTGGCGCATCAAGATGGTCGAGCCGCTGCGCACCACCACCCGCGACGACCGTGAACTGGCCCTGTCCGCGGCGGGCTGGAACCCGTGCCTGCTGCGCTCGGACGACGTCTACGTCGACCTGTTCACCGACTCCGGCACCAACGCGATGTCGGACCGGCAGTGGTCGGCGCTCATGCGCGGCGACGAGGCCTACGCCGGCGCCCGCAGCTTCTACGTCTTCGAACAGGCTGTGCGTACCTTCTACGGTTACGAGCACGTCATCCCCGTGCACCAGGGCCGCGGCGGCGAGAACATCCTGTCCCGCTGCCTGATCCGCCCCGGCACGCACGTTCCGGGGAACATGTACTTCCCCAGCACCCGGGCCCACCAGGAACTCAACGGCGCGACGTTCCACGACGTCATCATCGACGCGGCCCACGATCCCGCGTCGGAACATCCGTTCAAGGGCAACGTCGATCTCGGCAAGCTGCGCGCGGTCATCGCCGAATTCGGGGCCGGCGCGATCCCGTACGTGTCCCTCGCCGCGACCGTGAACATGGCGGGCGGCCAGCCGATCAGCGTCGCCAACCTGACCGAGACGTGCGCGCTGGCGCACGCCAACGGGATCCCGGTGTTCCTCGACACCGCCCGCGCGGTCGAGAACGCCTGGCTGGTCAAGCAACGCGAACCCGGCTGGGCTAGTTGTGCGGTCGCGGACATCCTGCTCGCGCTGTGCGCACCGACCGACGGCGCGGTGATGTCCGCCAAGAAGGACTCGCTCGCCAACATCGGCGGCTGGCTCGCCCTGCGCGACCCCGCGCTCGCCGAACAGGCCCGCGGGCTCGTGCTGCTCTACGAAGGACTGCACACCTACGGCGGAATGGCCGGGCGTGACATGGAAGCCATTGCGGCCGGCATCGCGGAATCGGTGACGGAGAAACACATCCGCGCCCGCGTCGCCCAGGTCGAGTACCTCGGCGAGCGCCTGCACCGCGCGGGCGTGCCGATCATCCACCCGATCGGCGGGCACTGTGTCTGCATCGACGCGGCGGCGGCGCTCCCGCGCGTGCCGCGGACGGAGTTCCCGGCCCAGACCCTGGCCTGCGCGGTCTACTTGGAAGCCGGTGTCCGCGGCGTCGAACGCGGCGCCGTCACCGCCGGCCGCGACCCGGCCACGGGCGAAAACCGCCTGCCCAATCTGGAACTCCTGCGACTCGCCATACCACGCCGGGTTTACACCCGCGCCCACATCGATCTCGTCGCCGACAGCGTCATCGCCGTCCACCGCGACCGGGACCGGATCACGTACGGACTGACCTTCACCTACGAGCCGCGGCACTTGCGGTTCTTCCAAGCCCGCTTCAAGCCGACCTCCGGAGCGGGCATCTTCAGGGAATAGCCGAATGTCGTTGCGTAGCCGGGACGCGCTCGGATGGGGCCCAAGCGTGGCTGCCCGGCGATCGCAGTATTCGCCTGGCATAGCTAGTGACTGCGAGTGGTGGGATCACCGGTCGCAGCCGAGCACGCGCCGGACGCTTCCGTGCAGGGGTGGTCGTTCGCGATCGGTAACAGCTGGTTTGCCCGGGCGGGCCCGTTCGACGCGTCAGTTAACTGAATCGTGACAGTTCGGCGAGGGCAGGGTAAGAGAGGGCGCGGATGCTGTCCGTATGACCGAAGCCGAGGTGCCGCCGAAGATCGTCAAGCGAGCGAGGACCTCGATCAGCTGTGAGCTGATCGAGCTCGCGGCCCTGTTCATCGCCACCGGGGTCGCCGATCTGTTCGTCAGCACGTTGTCGCACAACCGAGTCGGGCCGGTCGTGCTGTTCGCGCTGGGCGGGCTGCTGATCGCCACCGCCGTGTGGCGCCGGTGGTGGACCCATCGACCGCGGGCGGACCCGGCGCGCGGCAGCGCGGATGGACGTCTGCCGCGGACCGGGGTGGCGTGGCGGGTGCGTGCCACGGTGCGTGACGTGCCGGGGAGCTTGGCTGGGGTGACGGCCGCGTTGGCGGCGCACCGCTACGACATCGTCTCGTTGCAGGTGCTCGCGGTGCCGGACGGCGTGGTGGACGAGTTCCTCGTCCGCGCGCCGGCCGGCGCGACAGCAGCGGACATCGCCACGGTGACCGAACTGGGTGGTGGCCGGGACGTGCGGGTCGTCCGGGCGGACGTGCACGAGTTCGTCGACCTGCCGACGCGGGTGTTGACGATGGCGGCGGCGCCGGAACCCGACCTTGTGCAGCTGCTCCTGGCGGTACTGGGCGATTGCGACATTGAGGGGAAACCCGCCGGGCGTCGCGGGAAAAGGGCTGGTGAAGGCATCGACGGAACGGTGATGCGGCTGGTCGACATCGACCGTGGCTTGGTGGTGGTGACCCGGTCGCTGCTGCCGTTCGCGCCCGCGGAATTCGCCAGGGCCAAGGCCGTCCTCGACCTCCAGCGCCGCCTCACCGAGTCGCGGTCCGCCCCGCCGGACCAGGTCCCGGCATCCGATGCGTAAGTGGTGAGCGCCCGCCACGACCTAGCGACGCCGGGGCGATCGAGGCGACTCGCACCCCGGCGGCGACTGGGCCCGTCGAAGGTCGGGATGTTCCGGACGATGTGACACGAATCCATCTTGGTGAACAGTTTCGCGGTGGTGCCGACATCTGGTGGCTTCTTCACTGTCACTGTGCCGTCGCCAACTCCTGCGCATGGTGATGGCGACCGAGGAAGCCGGACTCCTCGGCTGACTCACTGTTCGCCTGCGAAAGGAACCGAGATGAGCCGCCCCGTCCTTCGTGTCTGTCTCTCCGTCGCCGTCGTGAGCGTCACGATCGGTGTGATCGATGTGCCCGCGTACGCCGCCGGCGGCACTTCTGTCGGCCCGCTGTCGACCACAGCGTCGTGCTCGCAGTCCTACCTGCCGCTGCCTGACCCCGCCTGCACTCCGGGAGCGAAGAACCCGGACGTCACCCAGTCCACGATCGGCTCGACGATCTGCGTGTCCGGCTGGACCGCGACGATCCGGCCGTCGACCACGTACACCAACGGGTTGAAGAAGCAGGGCATCATCGACTACGGCTACAGCGACACCAGCCTGTCGGACTACGAGTAGGACCATTTCCTCCCGCTCGAGCTCGGTGGCGCGCCGAAGGACCCGAGCAACCTGTGGCCGGAGCCGCATTCCGGTAGCGAGAACTCCTACAGCAAGGACTCGGTGGAGAACGCGGTCAAGAAGGCAGTGTGCGCCGGTCAGGTCACCTTGTCTGCCGGGCAGACGGCGATGCTGCGCGACTGGACCACCGCGCGGTCAGTGCTCGGCATCTGACCCGAACCCAGCTCCCAGGTCACCGGAGGCGAGCGCTTCACGCCGCCGGCTCGTCTCAACGACCGGTGCTTGCCGTGCCGTGGAGGTGAACGGTGGCGTCGAGGCCGACTCCTGCAGCCGGGTGGAGGGGATGTGACCGCCCGCGTCACCAACGGCCGAATGGGCTGCTTTCGGCGAGGTGACGCTGCGTCAGCGTGGCTTGATCGAGTGGGAACACCCGATCGACCAGCGGGCTGATCTCCTTGCGGGCGGCGAGATCGAGCGGGTGGGTGTTCGCGGCGTTGATCCGCCCAGGGGTGAACAGGGCAAACCGGAAGCCGTGGACGTGGGCGTTCTTCCAGACGAGGTCGGTGACGCCGATCTCGGCCTGGGGGCTCGCCGTGTAGCCGATGCTGATCAGGGTGCCGTCGACTGCCAGGGCTCCCAGTGCCGCTCCGGTCAGGGAGCCGCCGACGCTGTCGAGCACGCCGTCGATGCCTTTGCTGTCGGTGAGCCGGTTCACGCCGTCGCGGAGGGATTCGGTGGACGGGTCGATCCGCTCGAATCCGGCTGCCCTGCCGTGCTCGGCCTTCGCGGTGCCGACGCTGAACCCGCCGGCCGGATCGGGGTAGGCGGACGGCCGCCGCGGGCAGCTTGCCGCAGCGGACGGGGAGTCGTCCAGCGGGGTTCACGCCCGCCAGGGTGAGCCGGATGAGCGCCTGCCCAGGGCCGAGCGCCGGGATCAGGACGTCGACCGCACTGAGGACGTCGTACCCGCCGAACTCGTCGTGCTGGATCGCGCGCATGGTCCTGTGGGCGGTGTCACGGTGGAGCGGCGAGTGGGTCAGGGGCGTGGTCGGCGGGACGCGGCGACGGCGGCGGCGACCTGCTGCGCGGTCAGCGTCACCGCGGTGTGGTCGACCTGGGCCGGAACCCGGCTGATTCGGCTACTCTCGGTGCGACGGATCAACTGTTTCAATCAATTTGTTGATTGCCTTTGAAACTGCCAGGGTTGCGTGCGTTTGAGCAACCGCATTCTGGTTGTGTGCCAACGCCTCTGCTGCAGCGTCCTCATGCGTTTGTGATTCATTGAGAGGTGGGTCTTCCATCGTTCATCTCGCAATACTCCCGGACCGGGTAAATCCAGGGGCAATTTTAGCGTAATTGCTCGGAAATGTAGAGGTGCTCCTTTGACCTTCACGCGAATCGGTGACAAGGGCGATCCGAGGACCACTCGTTCGGCGCACTCGTACACGCAGTGTAGCCATGATCCCATCGGGCGCTCACTTGACGCGATACCACTTCCCGTCGCGCAGTTCCATGACGGCGTCGTCCAGTTCGGTTTCGATGAGCTCGACGTCGACCTTGACCACTGCGGCGGGGATCTCGACCCTCGTCGGCGATTCGGTGATGCGGGACCGGTCCACGGTGGCGCCCTGCATCGCCTTCTTCTCCTCGGGGGAGTACATCTCGAATTGGAACTCCATCGAGTGTTCGCACGGGCCGAGGCTGCCTCGCCCCTTCTTCTCGTCGGCGATCCTGCCGATCTCGCAGGCCGTGGTGACGTCCTTGTTGCCGATCGCGTGCAGGTAGGTCTCGTACCGCCCTACGGCGTCGTCGCCGACCGGTTCCGTCGACGGTTTGGCCTCCGAGGGTTCGGTGGGGGAGGACGCGTCCGACGGCGCGGCCGGGAACAGGCCGGTACCCGAGGCGGCCGCCGAGGTGTCGCTCCCTCCTGAACAGCCCGCGATCAGCAGGGCGACGCCGGTGACGAGCAAGGGGAGTACGCGAGCGAACATGGAGCACCTTTCAGATCGGGCGGAATGCCTGGCAGCCAAAGACCTGAACTCGGCAACAAAAGCCTTCGGCACCGGCGCGAAAGCGCTACTTCTTGACGGGATACGCCATCGGGGTCCTGCCGTCGTCGGACACGCCGATGGCCGCGTACTTGCTCACCCAGATGGGTTCGACGCCGATCTCGGCGGGCAGGTCCTTCCCGGTCTTGGCGTCGAGCGCGATCGGCTTCCCGCCCTGGGTTGTGCCGTAGAGGACGCCGTGCCAGGCGAGGAGGACGCCGGGCGCGACACGGTTCGCGGTCTTGTCGGGCAGGCTCCAGAGTTTCCGCGCGGTCGCGGCGTCGTAGCCGGTCAGCACGCCGAGCGCGGAGCAGATCAGCACGGACTGCTGGTCGTAGAAGCAGTCACCGTAGCTGGAGGCCGCGGAGCCGTAGTCGCCGACGAGCCTGGTCTTCTCGGCGCCGGTGGCGGGGTCGAGGAACACCAGGAACCTGCCGCCATGGACGTTCTGCTCGATTTCGGCCTTCTGGTCGATCACGACCAGCGCGGGATCGGCGGAAACGACATCGAGCGAGTAGGAGTCCTTGGCGGCGACCCATTTCTCCCGCCCGGTCGTGACGTCGAGGGCGGTGATCTGGCTCGTGTAGCCGCTCTGAAGCCCCTTGCTGTAATCGACGCCGGCCAAGGTGTCTCCGTGGATGGTGCCGCCGCGGTAGTCCTTGCGGGTCCACAGCGTGTTGCCGGTGGCCTGGTCCAGGGCGACCGTGATGCGCTCCTCGTCCTTGTCGTAGCCGGCGATGACCGCCTTGTCGGTGACGCCGACGACCTTGGTGACGGCGTTACTGGCGTCGGCGTACTCGTCGGTGGAGACCTTGGTGTCGGTTTGCCACACCTTCTTGCCGGTGGTGGCGTCGGCGGCGAGCACCGTGAGCGCGATGTAGGCGGGGGTGGTGCCCTGTTCGGGCACCTTCACCGGGACGGCCGCGACGGCGAGCTTGCCGGTGACGACGGGTGGTTGCGGCCCGGTGGTGTTGACGAACGGGCCGCTCTGGTTGTTGGGATCGCCGGGTTTGCCCTCGATCGGGGCGGCCCACTGCTGCTTCCCGGTGAGGACGTCCACGGCGGTCAGCCCGGTCGGCGCGACGATGTACGCGGTGCGGTCACGCAGGGTGAGGAATTTCGCGGTGACGTTGCCCCCGATGTTGGTGCTGAACGACGTGGTGGGCAGGGGGACGCCGGCGGCGGCATCGAACGCGGTGGGCGGGTCGGCCGTCGTGGCCGCCGGGGTGGTGGGTTCCCCGGACGACGGGGCGACCACGTCGGATCGGGGCGACTGCGGGGTCGACCCGCCGCTGCAGCCACCGATGGTGATCATCGCCGCCAGGCAGGTCATGGTGGCCAGTACTCGCCGCATTTGTCTGCTTACTCCCCATCGCATCGTTCCGGTCGGAAGCTGCGCGGATCGGTCCTCCCAGACGGATCGCACAGATCGGCGTTACCGTACGAACCGGGGGCAAACAAGTTTCTAACACCGGGACGCGGGTCCACAGTGGCCGGACCACCTGATCGGTCACGCCGGGTTCATGTCGTCGCGTAAAGTACGACCCGGTTATGAACTTCTCAGTGCTCGGGCCGGTACGGGCGTTCCTGGATGGGAGCCCCGTCGACCTCGGCGTTCGCAAGCAGCGATTCGTCCTCGCGGTGCTGCTGCTGGAAGCCAACAAACATGTGCCGGCGGACCGCCTGATCGAGCTGGCGTGGCCGGCGGGCGAGGCGCCGGACACCGCCCGGGCTGTCATCCACACCCAGATCAGCCGCCTGCGCGCGACCTTCGCCGGGCGCGAAGACGTCACGCTTGTGCGCGAAGGATCCGGCTACCAGCTGCGCGTCGACCCCATGCGGGTCGACGTGTTCCGCTTCCGCGCCCTGTGCGCGTGGGCGCGGGCCGGCACGGACGAACGCCGGATCGAGCTGCTGGAGGAGGCGCTGGCGCTGTGGGACGGGCCTGCTCTCAGTTCGGTGGCCACCGAGGACGTCCGGCTCCGGGTGGCCGCGCCGCTGGAAGAGGCGCGGCTGGGCGCGCTGGAGGACCGGTTCGAGGCGTACCTGCGGCTCGGCCGCGAGGCCGAGATCATCCACGAGCTCGCCGAAGCGGCGATCGAGCAGCCGCTGCGCCAGCAGCTGGTGGCCAAGGTGATGCTCGCACTGCACCGCCTGGATCGCACGCCTGAGGCGCTGGCCACCTACCAGCGGCTCTACCAGCACCTCGACGAAGAGCTGGGCATCGAACCGGCGCCCGCGGTCCGTCAGCTCCAGCTCCGGATCCTGCGCGACGACCCGTCGCTCATGCTCTTCACCGGACCCCGCCAGCTACCGCCGGACGTCAACCACTTCGCCGGCCGCCGCGACCACCTGGACACCCTCGCCGGCCTGTTCGACCTCGGAGACCAGGCACCGGCCGTGGTCGCGATCACCGGCAAGCCCGGGCTGGGCAAGACCGCCCTCGCGGTCCGCGCGGCCCACCGCCTGGCCGCGCGGTTCCCGGACGGGCAACTGTTCGTCGACCTGCACGGCGCCGGCCCCCAGCCGCGCGCCCCGGCGGAGGTCCTGGCCCGGTTCCTGCGCGACCTCGGGGTCGCCGGCGCGGACCTCCCGGCATCCTTGGAGGAACGGATCGGGCTGTTCCGGGACCGCACCGCGACCCGCCACATCCTGGTGGTCCTGGACAACGCCGCCGGTGAGGAGCAGCTGCGCCCGCTGATTCCGGGGAACCCGGAGTGCGGTGTGCTGATCACGAGCCGTCGCCGCCTGACCGGGCTGGACATGCGTGGCCTGATCGACCTGGACGGCTTGGCCGACGCGGACGCCCTCGCACTGCTGACCGGCCTGGCGCCGCGGGTCCCGGCGGGGGAGGAAGCCGCTCGCAAGATCGTCCGGCTCTGCGGTGGCCTGCCGCTGGCCCTGCGGATCGTGGGCGCGAAGCTGCGGTCCCGTCCGCATCAGACGGTCGCCGACCTGGCCGCACGGCTGGCGGACGAACGTGATCGGCTGGACGAGCTCGTCGGTGGCGACCGGGAGGTCCGGGCCGGCTTCCTGCTCAGCTACACCGGCCTGGAGCCCGCCCAGCAGCGCGCTTTCCGGCTGCTGGCGGCCATGCCGGACACCGGTTTCGCGGCCTGGGCGGCGTCTGCGGCGCTGGGGGAGGACTTCCGTACCACGGAAGGGCTCCTGGAAAGCCTGGTGGACGTGAACCTCCTGGAGTGCGGACGTGGCGAGTTCACGCCGACCAGATACCACTTCCATGACCTGATCCGCTTGTACGCCATGGAGAAGCTCTCGCCACCGGATCGCGCGGCGGTCTGGTCGAGGCTCACCGACGCCTACCTTTACCTGGGGAAACGCGCGGATGCCCGGCTGGAGTTCGGTGGCCTGCACCAGTTCACCCCACCGCCGCTGGCGCTGGACGCGCCCCGGCTGGTGGCGGACGTGGAGAGCAACGCGCCGGCCTGGCTGGCGGACGAGCACGCTTCGATCGCCCAAGCCGTGGAACTGTCGGCGGCGGCCGGCGACGATGCGACGACCTGCCGGCTCTCGGCGACCGTGGCGGCCTTCTTCGAGCTGCGCGCCCAGTGGAGCGACCTGAAGCGCGTGGCGGAACTCAGCCACGTCGCGGCAACCAGAATCGACAGTCCATACTGGACTGGCTTTGCCCTGTTCGCACTCGGCTTGGCGGCCAGGGAGACGCGGGATTTCGCGACTTCGGAGCGCTCGTTCCGGGACGGACTTGCGGTCCTGCCGAAGGCGGGCGATCCCTTGCTGGAGGTCGTCATCCTGTTGTCGGTGGGTGTGTCCCACCGGTTGCTGGGGCGGTGGGACGAGGCGGCGTCGTACTTCGCCGGTTGCCTGTCCAGATTGGACTCCCTGGCCGCGCCGCGGTGGCGGGCTTATGCCCTGCGGGAATATGGGGTACTGCACCGTTACCGGGGCCAGTGGGCAAAGGCGAAGGAGTTCCTGACCGAAGCCATCGCGACGTACCGTTCGCTCGGCGACGTGAGGTGGGAGGCGGCCAGTGGGCGCGAACTTGGGATTGTCCATCAGGACGAAGGGAATCACGCGGCGGCGGTCGAACAGCTGACGATCAGCCGCGAAGCCCTCAGGAGCGTGGGCGACCACAGAAGGGAAGCCGCCACGCTCCGCTGCCTCGGCTGGGTGGCGCTGGAAGCGGGCGCCCTTCCCGAAGCCCTCGCGTACGCCCGGCAAGCCCGGGAAACTCTCCGGCGGACGCTGGACACCCACGGCCTGGCCTGTGCGGAAGTGCTGCTGGGCGACATCCAGCTCGCGATGGGCGATCCTGTGGCGGGGCGTGCCCACCTGGACCGGGGAGTTGCCTACCTCGATACCTCCGGTGATCCCCGGTGGCGTGGAAAGTCCATGCTCAGCCTGGGCTGCCACCTGGCCGCGGCGGGTGATCACGCGGGCGCCCGGGCGGCGTGGGAAAAAGCGTCGGATGACCTGTCCCGGATTGGCGCCCACGAAGCCGCGACGGTTCGTGCCTTGCTGGACCGGTGAGCTGGGCGATAGGTGCACGAGCCCGGGTGGGCTCCTCGCTGCTGACTCGCCGCCGGCCGCATTGGTCGCCGTCGGGCACAGCACCTACATGTGCCTGGTCGAACCCGTCCTGTGTGGACGTCGCCACGACCCACTCGACGAGCCGATCCCCGCCCTCGCTGACGATCGACTCCCGCAAGACCACCAAGCCGATCGGCCGGCTCCGCTCGCACGCCAACCCGAGCGGTCTGTCCTGGCAGTTCGTGATGGCGCCGCCGAAGCCGAACATGGTTCGAACATGAATCGAGGAGCTCGCAACCTCCGACGTCGTAGCACCGTCTGTCCGGATCGGTGACGTATCAGGCGGCGGACAATGTGCAATTTGCCAACTGCTTGCCCCGCCCCTCGCTGAAGCCCGTCTCGGACAGGCGGAAGATCTGTGGCGTGTCAACCTCGGTGGAATAGCCTGGAGTCTGGATCCGGATCGAGTGGAAAGGTGCGTGGTTGAACGGGTTGCCTGGTGAGCCTCGTCCGCCTCATCGCGACCATGCGGCTGGCGAGCGTAGCGGTCGGCGCCGAGTGACCAGCGCGCTAGTCGTCGGAGGGTGGCTTCGGGGGCGGGGGCGAAGAGTCGCGACTTTCGGCGCGTTGCTCGTCGGTGCGTACGACCGCTGGGAGAGGTTGGTGTGGCTGGGTTCTGTCGGAACCGGTTTTACAGACGGCAGTCTGCGTGTTCTGCGGGCCCGGTTGGATGCGTTGAGTCAGCCGATCAGTCCGTTCATCGTGCAGCCACCAGTTCCGGAGTGTGATGTCAGCTGGGTCGAGCCGGCGATCGTTGTCGATGTGATGCACGAAGTTCCGCGAGGCAGCCGAAGTCGTTTGCAGGCGGCCGTGTGGAAGCGGATTCGGTTCGACTTGAGCCCAGAGGCGATCGCGTTGCCGCCTCAATTCTCGGCGTAGGGCGCTCGCGCAGCTCGCCCCGACAGGGCAGTGTTCCGGCGGCGCAGGTCCAGGTCATCTTGACGGTGGTGCAGGTGGGCTGTCGTGAAGGTGACGTTGTCAGTCAAGTCGCACTGCGGCATGCATACTGGTCGCTGGCCGGAGCGGTTGTCAGCCTGCAAGGCCGACGTCGTGCTCAGCCTCAGCCCTCGAGAGAAGATCGTCACTGGGTGTTGTGACCTGGGCGAGACAGGCGAACACGGCTTCGGAACGGACCCGGCCGTGGTGGGGTCAGGCAGGCGGCTGTGGTCTCGGGGTGACTCCGGTCTTCTCGAGCAGTTCGCCGTCCGGCGCACCAGCGTGTGATATGTCGCCTGCAGTCGGGGTAGGCGCCCGGACTGAGCCCGGTGCCGGTTGTCGCCCGGCCTGGGCGACACGGCGTCATCCGGCGCTCCGACTGTCGGACGCCGTCGCATCGACGGACTGTGTGCCGGGCCGAGCAGCATCCCGCCGATGTGCTGGCATCGGGCCGATTCACCCGAAAGGTGACGTGATTCGGCGGGCGACGGGATGCTGAGGTCTCTGGTTTGGTCCCGTCCAGGGTGGGCCAGGGGGCGCCCGCGCCGGCCCCGACCCTGTGCGAAGAGCCGCATATCAGTCACTGCGGCGTTTCGTGCAGGACAGCGGTGCAGAAGCCACTCTCGCCCGCACTACGTGATCCTGGCGCGGTGAGGCGATACGGGATGACGTCACATGGGTACGCTGATGGGCACCGTCGGCTCATGTTTTGGTCGAGGCGACCGTCCGTTGGCCTATCGGCGATGCCGCTTGACCCAGGAGGTCGGGCTGTGTGACATGTATATGGCATTCTCGGGTCTTGCCCGTTCCGACTGATTCTGAACATGAAAAGGCCAGCGCTGCCTGAATAAGCTGGCCGCTCCGGTCGGGCCGAAGGATTTGATCCCCTGCGACCCTTGTCGGTCTCATACTTCTACGAGATCGTCGATTCGTGACGTGCGCCGACTGGATCGACCACTCGCGTTTCGGTCGACCCGCAGCTGTTGGTTGCCATACTGGCCGGTGATCTGCCGTCGACAGCGACCGGGAGCAGTGTCACGACTGGTCGGCCGCCTGTTGCAGAGTGTGGTCTTCGCGGAGGGGCGTGACGCGGCGTGTGCTGTACGTCGCCCAGGTGCCCCGAGTTGACGGCCGTGCTCGGCTGGTGAGCCCGCACTTTCTGCGCGGTTGTCTGAGCCCGACCCATTCCGAGATGCACGCGGCGTGCGAGGTGTCGGACACGCGGCACTTAACCGCCGTACCCGTGCTCGGGATTTCCGCTGTCGTCGGAGTTCTCCGCGTATCCGCCTGTGGGCATGTCGGTGTGACGGCTGTCTCCGGGGGTCGAATCGCCGACATGTTCGTCCACGGAATGGTGATCGTCATGGTCCCCCTGCGGACAGTCGGCGCTGTTGATCGCGTGGCGGCCGTAGTCGTCGGCCACGGTGTTCTCGCCACCGCCTCCGGTCGGCTGCTCGCCGTTCAAGTCGTCGTTGAGGAAGTGCTTTGCTTTCGCGGCGGCTGCGTCGATCGTGTCGGCGTGGTCGCCGAAGTGGGATTTCGCGAACTCGGCGGCCTGATCGACGTTGTCGCCGTTGGCGACGTTCTTGAGGCTGTCGAAGTCGATACCCATGGCACTCCTCGCTTCGTTTCCGGGGCCGGGTGATCGGGGTTCGGATATCACCCGGTTGATGTGTTCTATCAAAGGCGTTCGGCGCTGGAGCGCAACTCAAGCCGGGTGGCTGGGTGAAGAGCACTGCTCGCCGTCGGTTCGTGGCACCGGTGGCGCTATCCTGTCGCGCTCTTGCTGTCGTGGCTGGTGCCGCTGGGTTTCTTCACGCGGGTGGCCGAGGTCCCTCACGCGGGTGGATCTGCGCGTTGTTGTTACCCACTGCGTGGATGGCTGGTCGAAGTCGTATTGGTCGCCGGTCTTCCTGGTAGACGCGTTGCCGGCACGACGTGACGGCGGCTTGGGAATACGTCGGAGGCGTTCAGGTGTGGTTGCCGCGTCAATGCCGGCGTGTTCGTATCCCTGGCGTCAGTCGACGCGAAGCACTCGTAAAGGAGCTTGAAGTTCATGCGCAGGACAATCGTCCAAACGGCAGCAGGAGTCGCGATCGTGGCGGGCTTGGTCACGGGGTGCGGCTCGGACGGCACCAACAACACCGCGTCGTCCGGCCCGGATCTCAGCTCGTCTGGTGGTGTTGCCGCGTCGTCGGGTGCCGCGGATCCGAGTTCGCAGGGGCAGAGTGCCGGGGGCACGACCCAGCAGGTGACCGCGTCGATCGAGCAGGCGCTGCAGCAGTCGCCGATCACCTTCGAACCGGAGAAAGCCGACCTGACCGCGCAGGCGACGCAGACGCTCGGCGAGATCGCCAAGGCGCTGCAGGGCAATGCCGTGAAGATCAGTGTCGCCACCCATGCGGGTTACCCCGATACGGAAAAGGCGAAGACGCTGTCCGAGAAGCGCGCCGAGGCGATCACCTCTGCGCTCGAAGGGCTCGGGGTGGCCAAGGACCGCGTTGCGCAGGACGCGACCGGCAACGAAAAGGCTCAAGGCGACCAGGCGTTGAACACGCAGATCAGCGTCGCGCAGTGACTTTGGGCAGCGGCGTCGGCTGGGCTCGGCCGTCCGCCCTGGTCTCGCCTGCGGGAGCCCGCCGCGTGCACTACCTCGTCGGACCGAGCGGCTTCCCGAACTTCGGCGACGAGCTGATCGCCGCGACGTGGCTGCGCTACTTGGCCAGAACCGAACCGGAAGCCGATGTCTGGCTTGACACTCATTCCCCCGGTCCCGCGCAGCTCTTGCTCGGCGACCTGCATCCCCGGCTCCGGTGTACGGACACCCTGTGGCGACTGTGTGGGGAAGCGTCGTCGGACGATCCGGGGGAGGTGGCGGACTGGGTGCGGGCGGCAGTGGACGACCCCGGGCTCGCGCCGCGGTGGGACGCGGGCATTGAGTTGCTCGGACGAACCGACGTGGTCCATCTGATCGGCGGCGGCTACTTGAACGCGCTCTGGCCTCGGCATATCGGGCTGATTGCGGGCGTGGCTGCGGCCGCCCGGCGCTGCGGGGCCAGCACCGCCATGACCGGGCAGGGCCTGGTTCCGGTCCCGCCCGGCGCGGCCGATCTCCTCCGGGCGCTGGCCGAGCACGTCGACGTGGTCGACACGCGCGACAATCCGTCGGCGGAGATGCTGGACCGGGGCGCGAGCACGTGCGACGACGTCTTTCTCGAGCTGCCCGAACCGGCGCCCGTAAGGGATCCCAGGGAATTCGTGGTGTGCCTGCAGTCCGACATCGGCACCGTTGCACCGTGCTCGCTGGCCGCCCGACTGCTGGACACCATGCGGGCTTGGGGTGTCGACCCGGGACGGCTGGCGGTCGTCGAAGGAATCCCGCGGGTGGATCGCACCGTTCCAGCGCTCCTGGAGTCCGAACTGGACGGTGCCGAATTCCACCCGTTCCGCGAGGTGTGGCGCCGCGGCCTGCCTGTGGCACCGGGCCAGACCTGGATATCCAGTCGTTACCACATGCACCTGCTCGCGGCCGCCGCCGGCGCGACCGGCGTCGCGGTCAGCGTGTCCCGCGGGTATTACACGCCCAAGCACCGTGGCCTGATCGACCTCGGCTCTGGCTGGACGTTCTCGGACGTGGACGACTCCGAACCGCCGGCGCGGCCCGCAGGCAGCGGGTTCCCGCCGGACGTCCTCCGTCGGTGTCGCGCCCTGAAACGCTCGGTCGCCGAAGCGATCTACGGTCCCCGGCCCGCCGGGGTGGTTGAACCGGCGACTGTTTCGTTGGCGCGTCGGCTGACCCTGCGATCCCGCCGGTCGAGTCTCGAACGTTGATGCCGCGGGTGGTTCACGCCGGCGGGCCGGGGGAGGGCGGCGGCTCCCGCGGCGGCGGGTGCAGGGGCAGGTGCGGGTCAAGTTCGATTCCGCCGACGCGCAGCGAATCGTCGAGAATGCGCCAGATCCAGCGGGTGAGCAGGTCGGTGAGCTGGGTTCTCGTGAGGTCCTGGGGGCTTTCGAGCCATTGCGCGGTGCAGGAGTCGACGAGGCCGACGACGCCGAAGGAAATGACGTCGGCGATGCGCGCGTCCAGCTGGAACGCCGTTAGGTAGAAGCCGAACACTTGGGTGAGTTGGCGCGCGATGACGGTCTTGACGTCGGCAACGGCGTCCCGACCTGAAGTTCTCCCGATCTGGGAATGCCGGGTCAGATAGCGGTAGAGATTGCTATTGTCGGCGAGCCAGCCGGTGTGCGCGTCGACCGCGACGGCGATCATCTGCATCGCGCTGCCGTGCGGTTCCCACACCGGCAGCAGCGCGGCGGTGATGAGCTCGGTGGCCCGGTCGGCGATCGCCCGCTTCAGGTCGGTTGTGTCGTCGAAATGCTTGTAGAGCTGGGGGCGAGCGACGCCGGCGACGTCGGCGATGCGTCCGGTCGACACGTCGGGGCCGTGCTCGGCGATCGCTCGCAGAGCAGCATCGACGTATTCGCGACGCCGGCGTTCGCGCTGCCCTGCCCAGCGGGCAGCGCGCCCGTCGCCGGGACCCGGATGTGCTGAAGAGGGCGTCACCTCGGGGACTCTATCGGGAGGAGGGTAGGGGCTACACTTCTGTATCTGTTACTTTAGGCCCCGAATAGTCACGGAGCGTGTTGGTTGTGTGGGTGGCGGGTGAGTGACTGCCTTCCGCAGGCCGCCGCGGTGTCTGGCACTGGTTGAATCGGAGAACGCGATGTGGGATGCGGTGGACGACGGTGACCCGTCGGATGCTCGGCTGATCGCCGAGTTCCGGCAGGGGGACGGCGGCGCGGGTGGTTTGCTTTTCCGCCGGCATGCCGAACCCCTGCGCCGGGTCGCTGCGGGCTGGGTGAATCAGCCAGCCGAACGGGACGACCTGGTAGCGGAGGCGTTCTCCTGTGTCCTCGCCGTGTTGCGCGCCGGCGGCGGGCCGCGCGAGAACCTCCGTCCGTACCTCGTCGTGACGATGCGCAACCTGGCCGCCCGGTGGAGCCGATACCGAGGGCGGGTCGAGCCCCACGCTGTGGTCCCCGGAGTCGGGGAGGCCGAGGGGGCCGACGATTTGGCTTTGCGGCGCTCGACTGATGAGCTGGTCAGGTCTGCTTTCCACACCTTGCCGGTCCGGTGGCGGATGGTGCTGTGGAGCACGGTCGCCGAAGGGCGTACGGCGGCTGAGCTGGCGCCTGTGCTGGGCGTGTCGCCCAATGGGGTCGCCGCATTGGCCTGCCGTGCCCGAGAGGGGCTGCGGCAGGCCTACCTTCGAGCCCAGCAGAGTCCCGTGACGGGAGAGCGGTCCTGTTCTCAGGCGCGGCGTCAGTTCGGCTCGTGGCTCCGGGGTGAGCTCCCGGAGGGCCGGTCGGAGTCGATTGCCGCGCACGTCGCGGTCTGCATGACCTGTCGAACGGCGGTCGACCCGGGCGGGCGGTGTGCGCGCCAGGCTGGCAGCACACTCACCCCAGGCGTCGAGTGTCGTAGGCCGGTCGGTAGCTCGACTCGGCAGGAACGTTGATGAACGACACGGCTGTCGGCTCGGCAACGCCCATCTTCGATTCGCTGGTCGCCGAGATCGGCCTGCAATGGCCGGGTCTCACCGCCGATGCGGACCACGACGAAACCGCGGCGAGCCTCGCCGACACTCCTGAGCCACAGGTGACCACCGCCGCTCCATGATTGGCTGGCCCGCCTCGTATGAGTCCGTCAGTGGCCATCACCTGTGCGGGATGAATAACTCGTGAGGGTTAGCTCATCCGGCGGATCTAGTGGACTCTTTGCGTCACGGTCGGCGACGAGCTCCGTCGAACTCTCGACACCAACGGGAATGGCGACGCAAGCCGTCACGAATTGTGATGGCGTGGAGGGCGGGCCAGTGGGCGATCGAGGCCACGTCGGCGGGACGGGCTGTGCCGTGTGGAGACTGCGCAGCCGCTGGCGGATAGCGAGTATCACCAGTGGATGGCGGTTTCCGAGCGACTGGGCGGTACCCGAAGTGGACGCCGTGTGCGGCTCGGCGCTGTTCCGCGGTGACCTGATCGCGGCGCTGACCGTCCTGGGCGGGTCGCGGGCACGCACGGGCGCCGGCTTGGACGAGACGCTGTACGACGTCGCCGCGCTTGACGCGGTCCTTGACAGCGATTTGGACGCAGACGGGATGATTTCCGCCGATCCCCATGTCGCGCCGTTTGCCATGCTCCGCGCCGCCGCGGTGGGCTGGGCCGATGTCGCGAGCGGGATCTGTGACGTCGCGACGACCGAGTCGTACACCGGCCTGGCGACGGAGCGTATCTGCGTGCCCGGTTGGGTGAGGTGTACCGCCACGCCGCGCGGACCGACCGCGACGTAACGGAGACGCTCGTGCTACTGGTGATCGACGTCGACATGTCCGAGGTGACCGGTTGGTCCCGGCCGATGGTCATGGGGCTGGTCGCCGACGTGCTGCGCAGCGTCTTCGACGGTGGGGAGACCACCGCGGCGCTCGGCCGGGCTGGTGCCGTGGTGCTCGCTGAGCGAGACGCCGGCCTTGGTCATCGCATCAGGCACGCTCGCCGCCGGATCGTCGATCGGCTCTTCGAGGACCCGCAGCTGGTTACGGCGGCCCGCCCGACGGTTCGGCTGCATCGCTTGCCGGACACTCTGGCCGCAGCCCACGACCTGTTGCACCACCTGTCTGGTCGAGGAGGACCGGCGAGTCTCAGGCGTGTCCGTCGAATAGGTTAGTGACGGAGCCGTCGTCGAAGACTGCGCGGATCGCCTTGGCCAAGAGCGGCGCGATCGGCAGGACGGTGAGCTGGGGAAAGCGCCTGACGAACGGGATAGGGACGGTGTCGGTGACGACCACCTGGTGAATACCGCTGGCGGCGAGATGGTCCACGGCGTCGCCGGAGAAGACACCGTGGGTGGCTGCGGCCACGACGCTGAATGCCCCTTTGCTCAAGAGCAGGCGTGTCGCGCCGGTCATGGTGGCGCCCGTGTCGATCATGTCATCGACGACCACGCAGAGCCGGCCTTCGACGTCGCCAACGATCTGAGTGGCGTCGGGGTGCTGGGCGTGGAGGGCGTCGCGGTGCTGGATGAACGCGATAGGGCAGCCTCCGAGTAGGTCGGCCCATCGTTCGGCCAGGCGCACGCGTCCGGAGTCCGGGGCGACGACGGTGAGTGCCGCGGTGGGGTGGCTGCGGCGGATGTGGTCGGCCAGCAGTGGTTGCGCGAGCAGGTGGTCGACGGGGCCGTTGAAGAACCCTTGGGTCTGCGCTGTGTGCAGATCGACACTCATCAGCCGATTCGCACCCGCGGTGGCGAACAGGTCGCTGACCAGTCGGGCGGAGATGGGTTCGCGTCCGCGGTGTTTCTTGTCCTGCCGGCCGTAGGGGTAGAACGGCAGGATCACCGTGATGCGTTTGGCGCTGGCGCGTTTGAGGGCGTCGACGGTGATGAGGGCTTCCATCAGCCACGTGTTGAGCTGTTCGGTGAAGGACTGCACGAGGAACACGTCACAGCCGCGCAGCGACTTCTCGAAGCGGACGAAGGTCTCGCCGTTGGCGAAGACGTGTGCCACGCGTGGCGCGACGGTGGTGTCGAGGTGGTCTGCGAGCGCCTCGGCGAGCGCAGGGTGGGCGCCACCGGAGACGAGCATCATGCGTTTGGTGACGGCGCCTTCGCGGCGGGTCGGCATGGTCGTGGATTGCTGGCTCATTCTGCGGAGGTGTCCTTCGTCGGCGTACCGGATACGGGCGCGTAGCGGAGTGCTTCCGGCTCCACTCAACGGAGATCGGGTCAGCCCAGGCAGCGGACCAGTGTGTCGAACTCGTCGCGCAGCTCCCTGGGCAGCTTGTCGCCGATGGTGCTGAACCAGTCGCGGATCAGGTCGAGCTCGACCGGCCATTCCCCGGGGTGGACGGCCAGGGCGGCCTCGACATCGGCGGGATCGGTGTCCAGCCCGGTCAGGTCCAGGTCACTGGCGGCCGGTACGGCGCCGAGTGGGGTGTCCACGGCGCCGGCGGTCCCGTCGATGCGGCCGGTGATCCAAGCCAGGACACGGGAGTTGTCCCGGAACCCAGGCCACAGGAAGCGGCCGTCGCCGCCGCGGCGGAACCAGTTGACGCCGAAGATACGAGGCAGCTTGGCGGGATCCGCGCCGGCACCGAGGGCCAGCCAGTGCGCAAAGTAGTCACCGACGTGGTAGCCGACGAAGGGGCCCATCGCCATCGGGTCGCGGCGGGCCACACCGACCTCGCCGGTGGCCGCGGCGGTGGTTTCCGAGGACAGCGTGGCGCCGAGGAAGACCCCGTGCTGCCAGTCACGGGACTCGACCACCAGCGGCATCGTGGTGGCGCGGCGTCCGCCGAACAGAATCGCCGAGATCGGCACCCCGGCCGGGTCGTCCCACTCGGAGGCGAGGGTCGGGCACTGCTGGATCGGGGTGCAGAACCGGGAGTTGGGGTGGGCGGCGGGTTCGGCGAAGTCGGGGTGCCAGTCCCGGCCCTGCCAGTCGGTGAGGTGCTGGGGGACCTGCTCGGTCATGCCTTCCCACCACACGTCTCCGGTGTCGGAGATGGCGACGTTGGTGAAGATTGCGTTGCCCTGTTCGATCATCCGCATCGCGACCGGGTTGGTGCGGTAGCCGGTGCCGGGTGCGACGCCGAAGAACCCGAACTCCGGGTTTACTGCGTAGAGTCGGCCGTCGGGGCCGAAGCGCAGCCATGCGATGTCGTCGCCGAGGGGCTCGGCTTTCCAGCCGGGCAGGGTGGGCTGGAGCATCGCCAGGTTGGTTTTGCCGCAGGCGCTGGGGAACGCCGCGGCGATGTAGTGGACGGCGCCGGCCGGGGAGGTGAGTTTGAGGATGAGCATGTGCTCGGCGAGCCAGCCTTCGTCGCGCGCCAGCACCGAGCCGATGCGCAGGGAGTAGCTTTTCTTGCCCAGCAGCGAGTTCCCGCCGTAGCCGGAGCCGTAGCTCCAGATGGTGCGATCCTCGGGGAAGTGCGTGATGTACTTGACGGGGCTGCACGGCCAGGGCGCGTCGGCCTGGCCGGGTTTGAGCGGGGCGCCGACCGAGTGCAGGGCCTTCACGAACTCGGCGTCGTCGCTAAAGCGCTCCAGCGCCATCGCGCCCATCCGGGTCATCAGTCGCATGGACACCGCGACGTAGGCGGAGTCGGTGATCTCGACGCCGAGTTTCGGGTGTTCGTCGGTGAGCGGGCCCATGCAGAACGGGACCACGTACATCGTGTGACCTTGCATACTGCCCCGGTACAGCTCGGTCATAATGATCTTCATGTCGACCGGGTCCATCCAGTTGTTGGTGGGTCCGGCGTCGGCTTCGTCCTCGGAGCAGATGTAGGTGCGGTCCTCCACGCGCGCGACGTCGTCGGGATCGGAGGCGGCAGCGAAGGAGTTCGGCTTCTGCCGTAGCCGTACCAGGGTGCCCGCGTTGACCAGGTCCGTGGTCAACTGGCGCCATTCGTCGTCCGACCCGTCGCACCACACCACCCGCTCCGGCGCGGTCAGGTCCGCGACCTCCTGGACCCAGGCCAGCAGGTTGCGGTGCGTGGTGGGGGCCGAGTCCAGTCCGGTGATCGTGCTCAACATCGAGACACCCATGGTGGTCATCCTGTGGCTTCCTTTGCTGCGCATGCGATGGTCGCTATGGGGCGACGTGGAGGGTATTGATCGGTGACCTGACCGCATCGGTCACTCGGTCGGCCAGGACCTGAGCGTTCCGCTGCGTGAACGGCAGATCGACCGCGTGCGCGGAGACCAAGGCTCGTGCAGCGGTGCGATACGTCGCGAGATCGAAGGTCGTTGCCGGGTCGCGCAAGGCTGCACGCAGCAGGCCGGCTGCGGCGCAGGGAGCGGTGCGCGCGGCCCCGCGGGTGATCACAGCGATCTCAGCGTGGCGGTCGTCATCGACCCAGCCGGGCAGGGCGCCGACCAGATCGACGATGGCGTCGGCGCCGTACACGACGTGCCGCAGCGGAAAGGCCACCGCGTCCGAGGCGTTCCACGTGGTGATGTCCCCGACTCCGGCCGCGGCGAGCAGCGGGGCGAGGATCGGGAGGTACTGCGCACCGGCGACGACCACTTTCCCGATCCGCGAGGCGGGCGGCCGGTCGGCGACCGCGGCCAGGACGGCCGCCGTTAGCGCGATCGCAGTGGCGTCCTGGTCGGTGAGCACCAGAGGCATTCCACCGTCGCGCAGATCCTGCTGCACGAGGCGGGTCCGTTCGGGGTCGGCGTGGGTCAGCAGGATCGGTCCGGCCTCGGCCCCCAGGGCGCGGATACCCGCGGCGAGTTCTGCCGCGTCGGCGGCATCCACGGTCACCGGCCGCACCATTACCCGGGCCAGGCCGCCGAGGTGCTCGGCGAACTCGCGCACGATCAGGTCGACAGGTCCGGCTGCGCGGTCGCCCAGCGCGCTGCCGTCGGAGACGACGGCCGCCCAGCGGTGCTCGTCGGCGTCTCGTTGCCGCGTGCCGTCACGGTTCATCGAGCACCTCCGCTGCCCCGCAGGGCGCCGTCATCGAGGATGCGAACGTCATCGGTCAGTCCTGGTACGGCACGGCCGTCAGGTCCGCGGGGTCGACCCATCCGGTGGTGTCGACGCTGTTGCGCTCGGCCAGGTCCAGTAGTTCCCGGAGCCGGGCGACGTGGAGGTCGCTCTCGTAGTCGTGCCCGACCTCGCGTGCGGCGTTCAGGGCGTCCTGCACGGCCCTGACCCGAGTCCGCAAGACGGTCACGAATTCGCTCACGCTCACCTGGTCTCTGGTCCGCTGCCGGCACAGGAGCACGACAAACCTCCGCTCTGACGAATCCATCTTCTTATTACTTAATGAAGTTTGCAAGTCTTGGGTTTTGCGAGGCTGCACACACTCGATCGGGGGTCGGCCAGCTGCCCAGGTCAGAGGTCGTTGCCGGCGTAGGACAGGTTGAAGCTCTTGTTGGTCAACGGAAAGTCCGGAACGATCGTGTCGGCCAGCGCCACCGGCAGCGCGGGCCAGTTGAAGAAGCTGGGATCGACGATCTTCACCCGCGTGAGCAGACCGTCGGCCGAGCATTCGATACGATGGACGATGGTGCCTCGCCAGCCCTCGACGATGCCGACGCCGGATCGGGCGCCAGAGTAGGGCGTGTGGGCCAGTGCACTCGCCGCCGAGGACACGCGCTCCTCGAGATGGTCGAGCAAGTGCCCGATCAGCGCGATCGAATGGCCGATCTCCTCCGCACGCACGAGGAAGCGGGACAGCACGTCCCCGTCGGTGCGGGTGTGGCGGGCGCGGGGGAACTCGGCGGCCAGGAACGGGTGGTCGTGGCGGGCATCGCCGGTCAGGCCGCTGGCGCGGGCGACGTAGCCGAGGGTGCCGAGGTCGGTGGCTTGTTCCCGAGTGAGGACCGCGGTGCCTGTGAAGCGGTCGGCGACCACGGTGTTGCCCAGCGCGAGTTGCACGATCTCGGCGATATCGGCGCTGATCGAGGCAAGGCCGGCCGCATCCGGCAGCTGGACGAGGTCGGTCCGACCGGGCCGGATCGCTCCGCGCAGCAGCCGGTGGCCGGTGACCCGGTCGTTGAGCCGCAGCAACTGTTCGCGGACCCGTTGGGCGTGGGTGTTCAGAATGCCGTGAGCGACGTCGTTGCACAGGGCGCCGAGGTCGGTGACGTGGTTGTAGAGCCGTTCCAGCTCCAGCAGGATCGCCCGCATCCGCTGCGCGTCCTCGGGGACGGGAATCGCGAAGGCGTCTTCCACGGCCTGGCAGAACGCCAACGTGTGGCCGACGGCGGTGTCACCGCTGATCCGTTCGGCCAGCTCGAGTGCTGCCTCGGGGCGACGGCCCTGGAACAGCTTCTCGATGCCTCGGTGCACGAACCAGAGTCGGGCTTTGAGGTTGAGGATTGTCTCGCCGACTACGGAAAAGCGGAAGTGTCCTGGCTCGATCATCCCGGCGTGGACCGGGCCGACCGGGATCTCGTAGACGCCGTCTCCCTCCACGGTCCGGAAGGGGTACGGCCCGTCCTGGGTACCGAATTCGGGTGGTTCGCCGGTGTCGTTGAGCATCGGGTACCAGCCTGCCGGCCAGTGGAAGTGGCGGACCAGCCGCCGCGGCAGCGGATGATCGGCAGGCACGATGCCGAACAGGTCGCGCATCTCGCGTTCGAATCGCCCGGCGGGGAAGGACAATCCGGCCAGGCTCGGCAGCTCGGGCCGGGTGGGATCGAGCGGGACGTGCAGTTCCACGCGACGGTCGGGATCGGCGGCGGTGAAGAGATAGACGGCGCGCAGCCGGTGGCCGTCGTCGTGTCCGGCGACGAGCGCGACACGGTAGCCGTGCGCGAGCAGTCCCCGGGCACGGTGGGGCAGTTCGCCGGGGGTGATGGTGCGGGCGGAGCGGCGATAGCCGACCTCGTCGCTGAACGAGTCCGGGTTGGCGGTCATGATGCTCCTGTCAGAGTCCCGGCGGCGAGCCGTAGCAGCGAGCCGAGCGGGCCCGCGGTGACACCGAGTACGGCGCTGGCGACCAGGCCGGTGACCAGCGTGAGTCCGAGCGTGGCCGGGATCGGCCTGGGCGCGGGCGCGGCGCCGGGTCCCTCGGGTGCGGTGCCGAGCAGCATGCGGCTGGTGTGCCCGAGCAGCGCGGCGGCGATGACCACCACGACCGCGAGCACGGCGGCGGTGGCCCAGCCGAGCCCTCCGGCGAAGCCGGTGCGGGCGATGCCGAGTTCGCTGGCGAAGACGCTGAACGGCGGAAGCCCGATGAGTGCGAGCACGCCGAGGCCGAGACATCCGGCGACCACCGGCTGGCGGGCGACCAGACCTCGGACGGCGTCGATCCGGCTGGTGGCCTCGCTCTGCAGGATCCGTCCGGCGGCCAGGAACAGCACGCCCTTGACCAGGCCGTGGCCGAGGATGTGCAGCAGGATCGCGGCGTAGGCGAGCGGGCCACCGACCGCGGCACCGAAGGCGACCAGAGCCAGGTGCTCGATGCTGGAGTAGGCCAGCATCCGTTTGTAGTCCCGTTGCGCCAGCAGCAACGAGGCCGCGAGCAGCAGCGAGGCGAGCGCCATGACCAGCAGCAGCGCCCGGGCGAAGTCGCTGCCCAGAACGACGTCGGCGATCACCTTGACCCGCAGGACCGCGTAGAACGCGACCGCCAGCAGCACCCCGGACATGAGCGCCGACACCGGCGCGGGCGCTTGCGAGTGCGCGTCGGGCAGCCAGGCGTGCAGCGGCGCCAGCCCGGCCTTGGTACCGAACCCGATGATCAGCAGTGCGATCGCGATCCGCGTGACACCCGGGTCGAGCCCGGCCGCGTGCTGGGTCAACGCGGCCAGGTCCAGCCCCGGGGTACCAGGCGCGTGCTGGGCCGCGTAGTTGAGGAGGAACGTGCCTAGGAGTGCCAGCGCGATTCCGGTCGAGCAGATCACGACGTACTTCCAGGCGGCCTCCACGGCGTGGCGGGTGCGGCGTTGCCCGACCAGGAACGCGGTGACGATGGTGGTGGCCTCGACCGCGACCCACAGCACCCCGAGGTCGGCGGCTAGCACGGCCAGCGCCATGGCGGCCAGGAACAGCTGCACCAGCACGCTGTGCCGGGTCGCGGTCCGTGCGGTGGCGCGGCCGCCATCGATTTCGCCGCGCAGGAACGCCGGCGTCGCCGCGGTGGCCAGCAACCCGACCGCGCCGATGACGATCAGCATGAACGCGGTGAGCGCGTCGGCCCGTAGCAGTCCGCCGAGTGCGGTGCGTGGTCCGGACGTAGCGACATCGACCGCGAGGGTGATCGCAGCGGCCAGCATCAGGGTCGCGCTGACGGCGCTGACCCAGCGGGTCGCCTGCCGCCACCGGGCACCGAGGTAGAGCAGCGCGCCGAGCAGCGGCACCGCGATCGGGGCGAGCAGCAGGAAGGTGGTCATGAGTCGCGCAGCTCTCGCAACTCGTCGAGGTCGGCGTCGCCGAAGGTCTCCCGCATGCGCGTAGTGAGGATCTGCAGCACCAGCACGACCAGCAACACGTCCAGCGACACCCCGAGCTCCACGACGAGCCCGGCACCAGCGGTGGTGAGGAACCCGACCGCGGTGATCCCGTTGTCCATCAACAGGAACCCGACCAGCTGCGAGAGCGCGCGCCGACGGGTCACCAGGACGAAGAAGCCGATCAGCACCACGGTCAGCCCGATCGGGACGGCCTGGGTCGCCGGGGACGGGGCGAGCGCGATCAACGGCTGAGAGACGGCGTAGGCGAGCATGGTCAGGACCGCGGCGGCCAGCAGCGAGGACGCGACGTTGACCAGCGGGCGGGTTTCCCGTCGCACCTCGCCACCGCGCGCCAGGACGCGGCGCAGCAAGTACGGCAGCACCCCGGCTCGCAGGACGGCGATCCCCACGGCGACCGCGCCGAGCTCGGCCGACCGCTCGTGCGCGGCCAGTACCGCGACGAGCGCCGCCAGGGCGACGCCCTGGACGGCGAAGACCCGGATGATCACCGTGAGCTCGCGGCGCCAAAGGATCAGTACCGCGGTCAGCAGCAACGCCCCGCACGCGAGGTCCAGCAGCTGCACGAAGACGGTGTCGCTCATGACGGGCACCAGCACACGTACATGTCGGGACGTCCTTTCACGTCAGGCCAGGAAGAACGACGCGGCGACCGCGAGCAGCGCCAGCAGGAAGGAGCCGGCCAGCAGCTCCGGTACCCGGAACAGCCGCAGCTTCGCCAGGAACACCTCGCCCGCGGCCAGCAGCGATCCGAGCAACGTCACCTTGACGATCCAGGCCAGCACGCCGAACCCGATCGCCAGCGGGGCGGCGGAGGTGGCGATGCCCCAGGGCAGGAACAGGTTCGCCAGCAGCCCGAGGAACACGCTCAGCCGCATCGCCGAGGCCAGCTCCACCAGCGCTAGGTCCGGGCCCGCGTACTCGAGGATCATCGCCTCGTGCACCATGGTCAGCTCCAGGTGCGTGGAAGGGTTGTCCACCGGCAGCCGCCCAGTCTCGGCAACGATCACCACGACCAGCGCGACCGCCGCCAGCAGACTCACCGGGGAGATCACCCGCGCCGGATCGTCCAATGTGGACGTAACGATTGAGGCCAGGTTCGTCGACCCGACCCGCACCGACAGCGCGAAGATCGCCACCAGCAGGGTCGGCTCGACCAGCGCGATGATCGTCATCTCCCGGCTCGAGCCCATCCCGCCGAACGCGGTGCCGGTGTCCAGCCCGGCCAGCGCCAGTGCGACCGTTCCCAGCGTCAGCAGCGCGACGACCGCGAACAGGTCCGCGACCGGCCCAACCGCCGAATCAGCCGTCGCGAACGGCGCCACCACGGCGACGACCGACGTGGTCGCCACCAGCACGAGCGGCGCGATCCGGAACACCTCGCTTGTTCCGCGTGGGGTGATCGGTTCCTTGCGCAGCAGCTTGCGCAGGTCCCGCCATGGCTGCAGCACTCCCGCGCCGGCGCGGCCTTCCAGACGCGCCCGGATCTGCCGCATCACGCCGACCAGCAGCGGTGATCCGCCGAGGACCACAGCCGGCTGCACGATCCCGCCGACGATGCCCGCTGCGCTCATCGGGTCACCGCCAGCAGGACCAGGAGCCCGCACACGGTGTAGAAGCCGTAACCGAGGTAGCGGTGCACGCTGCCGGTGGCCAGCCGTCGCCCGGCCTGCCCCCACCGGGCGACTGTGGCCAGGACCGGCTCGTAGAGCCGCCGCTCGATCCGGTCCGGCACCCGGCGTCGGTAGGCCACGGCTTGCACGAGGTAGGCCGACTCCCGGTGGTGGGTGACGTCGACGTCGGTTTCGGGCTGCACCACGTCGTCGAAGACCCGCTGCAGCGGCTCGGCGAACGAGGTCGCCGTGTACTCCATCCGCGGCGACATCGGTCCGGCACCGCAGTCCCACAGCCGGGCTACCCGCCGGACGCGCCGCGCGGCCACCACCCGCAGCACCCCGACCGTGGCGATCATGCCGAGCAGCAGGGTCAGGGTGAGCAGGAGGGGCGAGAGCGCGCCGGTGATTCCGGCCAGCCGCACCATCACCACGTCCGCGGCCACGGGATCGGCGGATCCGGTGACGATCGCCGCGGTCCGGCTCAGCCCCGGCAGGACCACGCCGGGCAGGACTGCCAGTACCGCGCACGCGAGCGCGGCCAGCCCCATCCCGGCCAGCATGCCGAGCGGGCTTTCGTGCGCGTTCTCGGCGCCAGTGCTGCGGGGCCGGGCGAGGAATCCCACGCCGAACGCCTTCACGAACGTCGCGACCGCCAGCCCCGCGGTGAGCGCGACCGCGGCCACCGACAGCGGCATCGCGATCGCCGTCGCCACCCCGGAGGCCGGCAGCCCGTGGATCAACGCCTGCAGCAGCAGCCATTCGGACACGAACGCAGTCCCCGGTGGCAACGCCGACGCGGCCAGCGCACCCCACCCGAACAACGCGGTGGTCACCGGCATCCGGGCGCGCAGCCCGCCGAGCTGATCGAGGTCGCGGGTCCCGGTGGCGTGCAGGACCGACCCGGCGGCCAGGAACAGCAGGGTCTTGAACGCCGCGTGCCCGACCACGTGCAGCAGCGCCGCGGCCAGCGCAAGGCCGGCCAGGTCGCGGTTCCCGGCGGCGGTGAACAGCCCGGCCGCGCCGACGCCGAGCAGCACCAGGCCGATGTTCTCGGTCGTGGAGTAGCCGAGCAGCCGTTTCAGATCGGTGCTCATGGCGGCCTGGAGGATCCCGTACACAGCCGAGGCGGCGCCGAGTGCCAGGATCAGCAGCCACCACCAGCGGGGCCCGCCGCCGAGCAGGTCGAACCCGACCCGCACGATGCCGTAGATGCCGAGGTTGACCATGGCTGCCGACATCAGGGCCGAGACGTGACTCGGCGCTTCGGGGTGCGCTCGCGGGAGCCAGGCGTGCAGGGGCAGGATCCCGGCTTTCGAGGAGAACCCGACGAAGGTCAGGACGAACACCAGCCCGGCGGTCGCTGGCGGGAGGTGGGCGGCGCGCAGTGCGCCGAAGGTGTCGTCGCTCGCGTGCGCGGCGGCGACGAGCAGTCCGATGAGGATGCTTATCAGCCCGAGATGGGTCATCACCGCGTACCAGCGGCCTGCCGACGCGACCTGCGGGCGCTGGCGGTGTTCGGCCAGCACCAGCAACAGTGACGCCAGCGCCATCAGCTCCCAGCACAGCAGGAACGTGCCGACGCTTGAGGCGGCCGGGACCAGCAGCATCGCGGTGACGAAGACGGGCAGCGCGGCCTGGACTCCCCGGGAATCCAGGCCGCGCCGGGCATAGGAGATCCCGTAGATCCCGGTGGCGACCGCGACTCCGCCGGTGACCGCGACGAACACCCCGCCCAGCCGGTCGAGGGTGAACGACACGCCCGACAGAGGAAGCACAGCGGGCAGGGCGAGGGTGAACGACCGGCCGCCCACCGCCATGACACCGGCAGCCACGGCCAGAACCCCAGTGATCGCGGTGCCCGTCCCGGCCACGGCGGAGCGGGGCGAGGTCGACACGAGGGTGGTGGCGGTGGCGCTGAGCAGGCCGGCTGCCACAGTGAGGGTGAAGGTCAGTTCCAGGAGGTTCATCGCCCGGTGAGCTTCCGCAATCCTTCGACGATCGCCTCGGGCCGCGGCGGGCACCCAGCGATCTCGACATCCACCGGCACGACATCGGAGACCGCACCGGCCACGCCGTAGGCGCCGGCGAACGCCCCGCAGTTGCGGGCGCAATCGCCGACGGCGACGACCAACCGAGGTTCCGGTGTCGCCTCGTAGGTGCGACGCAATGGCTGGGCCATGTTGCGGGTCACCGGCCCGGTAACCAGGAGGACGTCGGCGTGACGGGGAGAGGCGACCAGCCGGGCGCCGTAGCGCTCCGCGTCGTACACCGGCCCGAACGCCGATCCGATCTCCACCTCGCAGCCGTTGCACGACCCGGCGTCCACGTGCCGCACCTGCACCGACCCGCCCAACAGCCGCGCGGCTTCCGGTTGTGGCCCGGCAGGCTGTGGCGGCGCTGGTTCGGCCACCCGCCCCGTCCTATGGATCTTGCGCCACAGTCCCAGCACATTTGGCTCCCGACTTTGTTGACCGACAGTGGTGCGACCGCCCCGCCCTGGTGACGGAGGCAAGAATCGGGCGGGGCGGTCGCGGCTCATCCCCGGTCTGGCCCCGGTGGCGGAGCGGCGGAGGGCGGCGGTGTGCGCAGGTCGTCGAGCAGGCCGATCTGGTCGGAGAGCACGCTGCTGAGGATCGTGCGGGCGATACCGAGCAGTTCAGCCACGTGTGGGCTGGTCAGTGAGTAGTACACCGTCGAGCCTTCCCTGCGCGTCGTCACCAGCGCGGCCCGGCGCAGCACCGCAAGCTGCTGGGACAGGTTCGTCTTCTCGATTCCCACCTCCGGCAGAATCTCGGCGACCGCGTACTCGCGGTGGCTCAGCAGTTCCAGCACCCGGATCCGCGCAGGGTGGGTCAGCGTCTTGAAGAACGCCGCCTTCGCCCGATGGTCGGTGCTGGTCACTCGACAAGTCTCCTGCATTCGTGCGGATCTTATGTTCAACAGTTGCGAAGCTTAGCAAGTCTGAAACGAAGTGAGCCCGGGGGAGTTCGCCAACACCACGAGGTCTGCAGAGTGGCGCAGAGACGATGGAGCGCGCGGTTACGGCGCCAGCGGGTGTGTGGCCAGCGCATCGCTGGTGTGATAGTTCGTCAGCCCGTCGAGGTCGAAGAGACCGAACAGCTCCGTTTGCGCCAGCTCCTGGCTCTGCGGCTACACGACCACCGAGTCTCGGCCAGGCCGCAGGCGACCAGCGTGCTGCGCCACTGCGGGCTCATCCGGGGAAAGTCATCCCGGGTATGGCCGCCACGACTCCGGGCGCATCAAAGCTGCTTGTGCAATGCATTCACTGACCGTGAGCATGCTGCGCAGATCGAGGGTGAGGTGTCAGCCCGGTTGAGTTGCCGGTGGCCCTCGACCCCGGCTGCCGTGCCGAGTCCCGCGTGGCGGTCGAACACCAGCGGGTCGAGCAGCGAGTTGCCGCCGAGCCGGTTGGGCCCATGCGTGGGCATATCGCGACCTTGCGCGACCGCACGTACCGTCCTGAGCCGGGCCGGAATGCCCATTCGTTGGCGTGCAGCGGGCTAGGGGCAGATTACCGGCGGAGACGGCTGAGATGGACGCCGGCCGCGATGTCGACGATCAGGCGAGTGAGCCTCAAGCCCTGACCGCGCGCGAGCGGGCGATTGCTGGGCAACTCGGGCGCCAGCGCCCGCGCACACGCGGCCAGTATTTCGGTGTCGAGTCTCAGTCCGGCTGTGCCCGCGGCTGCACGCAGCAGACCGGCGCTGACGAAGGGCACGACGTGGGCGTCTTCGCGGGAAATCACCGCGATCCCGGCTCGCCGGTAGTCCGCCGCCGCGACGGATTCATTGACCAGATCGATCACCATGTCGGCGCCGTGGAGCACCGTATGCAGCGGGAACACGACGGCGTCGGACAAGTTCCACGTGGTGATGTCCGCGACTCCTGATGCCATCAGGATGGTCGACAGCATCGGCAGTTCCCGCGCGCCGGCGAGCACCATGGTGCACCGCTGAGGGCTGCGACCATCGAAAGCCATGGACCGAAGTGCGACGGCCGCCAGCACGACGGCGCTCACGTCGTGCTCTGACACCGTCGGGCGAACGCCATGAGATTGCAGCTCATGGGTGACGTGATAGGCGCGTTCCACCTCGACGTGTGCGAGCAGGACGGATCCGATGTCAGCGGGCAGTCCGCGCACGCCCGCCGCGAGACCGTCAGGACTGTCGGCCAGGATCACCTGCGACAATGCCGGGATTCCGCCCAGGTCGCTGATCAAGGCCGCGTCTGCTCGCAGCATCGCACTCACGTCGGCACCGCGCGGCAAAGCGCTGCCGTCGGACACGATCGCGACCCGCGAATTCCCTTGTCCAGCCTCCGACGGTGGCCGTTCCGAACTCATCGCTGCGCGCCCTCCGGTCCTGTATGCGATACCCCGCTGCCTTGACCCCGGAACGACTCGCGACCTCGGCCGACCTCAGCGACTGACATCCTCGGCGGGCAACTCCGCGCGGTCGATCCACGTCGCGGTATCCACGCTGTACCGCTCGGCGAGATCAAGCAGTTCCTCGATGCGGGCGGTGTGGAGGTCGACGTCGTCGTCGCGCTCGGCGGCCCGCGCTGCGGCCAAATCCTCGCGTGCCCTGTCGATCCGTCCCCGGAGCACGGTCACGAACTCGCTCATCGTTTGTCGCCTCTTCCCGTCCCCGACGTCGGTGCCGGCGAACCGCCACCTCCACGCCGCTCTTATAGTCTAAGCACTTAAGAAATTTCGCAAGTCTTGCGTTGCGCGAGAAGCCTCACACTTCTGGCCACGGCCAGGGTGCGGGGCGTTGGTTCGGGTGGATGCAGGCGACCGTGAGGCGGCGGGACCGCGTCGTCGCGAGCGACGATGGCCGCTACGCGTGACGGCCATCGACTTCCTCGTCAATGGGTACCCCGGCGATCGCGGGGAGCTCACACGCTGCGCTTGCTCCCCGACGACCGGGCTCCGGTCGAAGCCGCAGGTTCGCGCAGGTCGTCGAGGAGTTCGATCTGGCCCGTCAGTACGCCGGTGAGGATCTGTCGCGCAACCGCCAGCAGCTCGGCAACATGCGGGCTGGTCAGGGAGTAGTACACGGTCGAGCCTTCCTTGCGGGTCACGACCAGGCCGGCGCGCCGCAGCACGGCCAGCTGCTGCGACAGGTTCGCCGCCTCGATCCCCACCTCGGGCAGCATCTCGGCTACCGCGTGTTCACGTTCACTGAGTAGCTCGAGCACCCGGATCCGCGCGGGATGACCGAGGGTCTTGAAGAATTCGGCCTTGGCTTGATAGAGAGGCCTACTCACCGAAGGTCCCTTCTCGCCAGGCAGCCGCAACGGCAACGTGTAAGACTTGCTAAGCTTAGCAAGTCTGTAACTTTGTCGCGAGCGACAGGCTCGCGCTGGCGGTGGCGGATGCGTGAGATCACCGTCGGCGACTTGATGATGAGAGCCGTGACCACTGCCGTCCCTGAAACGTCGATCAGGGAGATCGTAGCGATCCAAGCCGCTCGCCTCGGCGAGGCCGTACCGGTCATCGATGCCTCCGGCCGGTCGGCATGGTCTCGGAAGCCGACGTGCCCACGAAACTGGAGTTCCACGGCGGAGGGGACGTGCCGCCACTGCTCTGCGGAGCCGCAGCCCGCGCCCGCTGGCGCACGTCGGCAGCCACGACTGCCGATGAGGTGACGACCGCCTCAGCGACCTGCATTGCTCCCGACGCCGGGTTGAGTGCCGCCGTGCGGGCGCTCGCGGCAGCGTCCGTGCCCGGCGTGTGCGTAGACCCATGGGCAGGCTGGTTGGCACGGGCAGTCGACTCGACGTGCTACGGCCGTTCCTGCGCGACGACGTCGAACTCCAGACGGAGGTCGAGCAGGAGATCTTCGGCCGTGGTCGCGCTGAGGGCACGATCTGCATGGAGGTCGCGGACGGGATTGTCATTCTCGACGGCGCTCCTGCTACGCAACAGTGCCGACCACGCCTGCTTGAGAACCCGGCGCGCGCCTGGCGCGGTGGCCGTCAACAACCGTCTCCGGTTTCAGGTGGAGAACCTGATGATCACTGATCTGTGAATGGCCGGGCTTCAGCGCGTTGTGTCGCTGTTGATCTGGACCGTCATAACTCGCGGCGAGTACCCCGCCGGCCCGCTCTTCCGTGCAGCAACCGGGCCAAACGGCCGCCTGTTCGTCGGAACCGCGCAGCGCCTGATGTTCTATCTCGACAAGCCCTCGCAGGAGTCTGGCGACCGGGCAGGTATTCGACATGTTCGAGGCGTTCGCCAATCTGCGAGCCGACGTCGAACATGCCGTGGGGGACGGCGTATTCACGATTCTTTGACGCGCGTCGGAGGCTGGCCAGGCTAACTAGTGTCCGGTGACGTCGACGCCGATTTTTGCTCGGCACCCTTCGCTGTTGACACGCAATCACCTTGAGCGGCTGACGGCCCCCGTGGAGACTTCGAGCGCCGATGAGAGCCCGGCCATGGTGACCATTTCACTGATGGTGACCGGCGACTTCCGCGGCCGGGCAAGCATGATCGACGCCGCGCGCAGTAGTGCGGTCGCCTGGACAGACCGATCACCCACGACCTGGGCTTCCCGCCCCGGCATCCTTGGCGGCACGACGCACGAAAGCGTGGCCAGGATACTGCGGGTGGGTATCAGAGCGGTCGACGTCCTCAACTGCGCCTGGCAGCAGCAGCTCGCCCGCCTGGGCCGCGGCAAGCCCGTCCGTCCGAACCTTCAAGCGCGGACCGGCAGGCACGTCGAGGCCGTCCAACAGCGCGCCGGTGCGTGAATACGTCATGGCCACATCACGATGGGTCGCCAGGGTCCGCCGAGTCCGTGGACGTGCGACCGCGTCCTGCGGGTGACAGGAAATGTGTCCACGAAGACGGGAGCCTGCGAGAACCCGGTCAGGTGGGGCGGCCCCGGCCGGCGGAAGGGGGAGGGGCCAGCCGAGGTCGCCGGGCGAACGGTAGCGCAGGGCATCCGCTTCGACCAGGCTTATCGGACGTAGCGCCCACGCCCAGCGCTGCGAGCTGCAACGACTCCGCACACTCAGGTAGCGGGGTGGTCCGCGTACGTGGTGGTCGGTGAGTCTGAGCGGCGTACTCGCCGGTCGGTGGTGCTCAATCGGAACGCCACATCTGACGCTCACGCGCCCGCCGCCGGTCTTGCGTACGATGCTGATTGCGATACCGCACCGAACCGGCGAAGATTGTGATTGAAGAACTGGAAGAGTTATGAGCACGCCCGTCGAATCACGCCACGCCGAGCCGTTCACCCATCCCGCACTCTTCTACCGGGATATCAGCGAGTATCTCGCTGGCACTGTCCCGTTCATCCGGTTTGGGCTCGCCGCGGGTGAGCCGGTCGCCGTCGCGGTCCCCGAGCCCAACCTCGCCCTGCTACGCGCCGAACTCGGCGCCGACGCCGCCCGGGTTCAACTGCTGGACATGCGTACCGCCGGACGCAACCCCGGCCGGATCATCCCCGGAGTACTCCGGGCCTTTGCCGACACCCACACCGGCCGCCGCGTCCGTATCATCGGCGAACCGATCTGGCCGGATCGCCGTTACCACGAGTACCCCGCCTGCGCCCAGCACGAAGCCTTGATCAACCTGGCCTTCACCGGCCGAGACGTCACCATCCTCTGCCCCTACGACACGCAGAACCTGCCCTCGGCAGTGCTGGCCGACGCCGAAGCGACCCATCCGCTGCTCATCGACAACGCCGGCCGGCGAACCAGCGCCGCTTACGACCCCGACGCGATCATCGCCAGCTACAACCAGCCACTACCCGAACCGGCAAACGCCGCCGAGCTCACTGTCGATGCCACCAACCTCTCGCAGGCCCTGACCTTCGCCCGCACCCATGCACGCCAAGCGGGCCTGACCGATGGCAAGACCGCCGATCTGGAAGTGGTCATCACCGAGTTGGTCACCAACAGCATCGACCACGGTGGCGGCTTCGGTCGGCTGCGGATCTGGACGGACGATGGGAACCTCGTGTGCCAGGTCGACGACCACGGGACCCTGACCGACCCGCTGGCCGGACGGCACCCGATCGCACCGGGCCAACGGCCGAACCGCGGCTTGCTATTGGTCAACCACATATCCGACCTGGTGCGCCTCTACGCCGGCGCCGCAGGTACGGCCACGCGCGGCCACTTCCAGCTGTGACCGTGAACTGTTGCCGCGGCAGACGAGTCGTTGCCGGGGCAGTTCACGGTGGTGCCTATGCCTGATGAGCAAACGTGGTCGCGGTGAACTCGGACCGTGGCGCCATCGATGACTGGGGCCCCTGCAACGTCGGCGACAGCAATATCTCGCCCAGGCCACTGCCGGGAAGTCGGCGCCGCGTTTCAGGGAACACGTGCTCCGGACCTTCGGTCAGGCCTCGTCTAAGAGCGCGATCAGCTGGGTGCACCATCCGACACGATCTGAGCCGAAGGTGAGCTGTCGGTCGCTGATGTTGCCGATCGCGACTGAGGCTTGGACGGAGACGAACAGCCGGCCGGGAGCCAGCGAAAGGCCGTTGCTCCGGAAATCGGGGCGGAAACAGCGTGTTCGCTGCTCGGTAGCGGTGTGTCTGAGATTCGGTCCTGGACGGCGTTGTGGGCGATCTCTTCTGTTGTCGCGTTGACACCCTCGGTAACCCTGGCTCGTTGGTGTGTCTGAAGCGTTGCGGCAACAGCATCGTAGATCGGAGTTGGTTCGACATCCCCTTCTTCGCGGCCTGGCGCGGAAATCGTGTCTTCCATGTCAAGCATTCTGCACGATTTCGATTCGGCCGTTGGCATCAATCGTGAAGGCAAAGGCATGACTACCTTTGCCGGGTGAACTCGAATGGGTGACATCGTTGTGGAGACTGTGATGAGACCTGCGGCTTCTCGGGCATGATTCCAAAGGGCGGCTGCCTGAGGCGCCGACTGCAGTCGCTGTCGGGTGAGTATCTCGTCGCGGCCCCGCGACGTCGTGGAGCACGCCGTCATGGCGACGTCGCAAACTGGCCTTGCGATTCGAACGGGTCAGATCCTCTCATCGCGTTCTTGCTTCGTCTTGCGTTCGCGTCAGTGAAGACAGCGGCCATGGAGGCTCGGCGCCCCCGCCCGGCGTGAGCGCACGCAAGGCAGGCAAGCGATCGTAGTGAACGCGCTGGTGGGTGTGCGGTCATGTGCAAGCGCGGCGATTGCGAACGCGAGGTGCACCACCGTCCAACTGCGATCTTCGCGGTGCAGGACTTGCAGCAGGTCGAGTGTTGCGTTGTCCGAACTGCGCCCGCGGCGGCGAGCGGCGGCGTAGGTCCGGGTCAGTTGGTCGAGATTGCGACGGAACTCGGGGAAGGTTTCCGCGTGTCGGGTGGGGTTGAGGGGATCGGAGGGCATGTCACAGAGGGTTACATGCTGAGTCGCAGTGTTATCGCTGCGACACACCAAGACCCCCCGCGCGGGGGGTACTTACTGCGATATGGCGTGATTGGTATGGGGTGCCATGGCTGACACCGACCAGCCTCTGTGGGGACTCACAGTTTCTGTTGGCATTTCCCACAACGCGCATCGAACTCTGACGTCAACACTGAACATCAGGCCGCAGATCCCGGAACGCTCCCGGCTACCATTGTTTTCATGCACACCCGGATACTGAACTCCGCGGTCTTCCGGCTTGCGGGTGCCGCAGGCCTTGGAACGCTGGCGGGCCTGGCTGTCGGTGCGCTGATGGACCCGGCCATGGGCACACTTGCAGGCATCGCCGTTACAGCGACGATTTTCGTCGTCGCCGGCTGGATTGAACTGTGGCCGATGGACGCTGCGGCAACCCACCGCAACGCGCGTCGTGAGGTCTTTCGGCCGGCGATCGAGGAACTTGTCGTGGTTGGGGCTGCTTTGAGCGGGCTGACGGGCATCGTGGTGTTGCTCGTGTTCGACGATTCCGCCACCAGCGGCGCCGCAGCGGCAACGGCGCTGGGTGGTGTGTTCATGGCTTGGGCGGGGTTGCACTTGATGTATGCGACGCGTTACGCCGACCTCTACTACACGGCGCCGGCGGGCGGGATCGACTTCAACTCGGACGAATCGCCCGCATATCGGGACTTCTTCTACTTCAGTTACAACCTCGGCATGACCTACCAGGTATCCGATACGGACGTCTCGAACTCCACGATCCGGGCGGTGGTACTGCGGCACACGTTGCTGTCGTATGTTTTCGGGACAGTGATCCTGGCCGCTACCATCAACCTCGTCGCCGGGATCATCAGCCGCTGAACCCGGCCGTCGGCCTGCCGACCAGTTGCACCGCACAGGTCAGGGGCCACACAACGGGCGCTGTCGGTTCACACAAACTTCGACGACGCGTGGCACGATCTGAGATCGCACGGGTTACGTTTGCCACCTTCTCCGAGGAGGCCGCGATCGCTGCCTCGGCGCCGGACCGGCTCGCCGGCATTTTCCGCGAGGTGTTCTCATGACCGCACCGACTATCGTCGAGTTCGAGTTGACCAGCTCAGGCTCCGCTGACGCGCCCCTGCCGTCGGCGGTCCGACTGGGTCGCGTCCTGCACAAGCCATTCAGCTTCCGAACCCGACGGGTCACAAGTGGCTCGCTCGCTGTCGAGGAAACTCGCTGCACCGACGAAGTCCACATGCGCATGCCCGACGAGCACGGCTATCTGGTCGGGATTCCGGTGCGGGGAGCGCTGCGCATCCGCTACCGAGGGCAGGATCTCGACCTCGGACCGGGCCGGGCCGCCGTGCTTGCGCCGCCGGCCGAGGCGACCGTGGACACAGTCGAGCAGTTCGATGTCGTGGTGGCAGACATCGGTTCGGTGGCGCTGGAGGACATGCTCGAGGCGTTACTCGGTCGCTCCGTCCGCCGACCTCTGCCGCTGGCCGCGTCACTGTCCCTGAACAGTCCCGCCGGTCGAAGCTGGGCGGCCGACGTACGGCTCATCACGGACGTCACCGCGAAGCCGACCTCATTATCGGCCGACCCGATCAGTGCAGAACCGATGCAGGACCATGTGATGGTGCAGTTGCTGTTCGCCACCGATCATCCCCACCACGAGGCACTCGACGCCTCGGTGCCGACCTGGGGACCGCGGGCGATACGCCGATGCATCGACTACATCGAGGCTTTTCCGGACCAGCCGTTGACACCAGGCCGACTTGCAACTGTGGCCGGGCTGAGTATCCGGGCGCTGGCAGGCTCCTGGATCCGGCATCGAGATGTGCCGTCCTGGCAGGACATCGAGCGCGTCCGCCTCGGGCGTGCACATGCCGATCTGGAGTTCTTTCGGCCAGGAGAGACCACAGTCGCCGCGGTCGCCAGGTCGTGGGGGTTCGGCCCGCCGCGGTTCGTGGCTGCCTACGGCACACGCTTCGGCCGCTCGCCAGCACAAACGTTGCGCGGCCCGGCGTTCGCGTGACCGTCTGCTCGTCGCGCCCCGCCGTGGCCGTCGTTGTCGCGTTCACCAAATAGATTTGGTGTTGCCGACAAGGGAGTAGATCGACGCCCCCCAGCCTCGGCCGACGACGCTAGCCTTGCGTCCATGACCGTCTCGGAGACCTTGTTCGATGTCGACATCCGAGCGCTGCCGAGCCATCGGAATGGCCTCGACGACCGCTCGCGCAAGCGACGCGGCTGCGTGCCCCGCTGACTCGGCGACCGTTCGCATGGACACCGAAGTACGGCCACCGCGCCTCGGTCGGCTACGCCGCCGGTGTCCGTGGCTTGAGCATGTCTTCCGGGCCGCCAAGTCGTTCAGCGAGCACTACGGCACCTATTACGCGGCCGCCATCACCTACTTCAGCGTGCTCGCCCTGGTGCCGGTCGTGATGGTGGCGTTCGCCGTCGCCGCTTTCGTGCTTGCCGGCAATCACGCCGTGATGGAACGGCTGATGACCGAGATCCGCGCGCAGATGCCCGGTGCGTTCGGCGACACTGTCGGCGACCTGGTCCGCGGCGCGGTCGACGCCCGGGGCACGGTCGGCGCCATCGGGCTGCTCGTCGGGCTCGGTGCGGGGGTCGGGTGGATGACACACCTGCGGGCCGCGCTGACCGAGCAGTGGCGGCTGCAACGACCTGCACTGCCGGTCGTGTCCACGGCGGTCAAGGACCTGTTCGCGTTGCTCGGCCTGGGCTTCGCCCTGGTGGTGTCCTTCGCGATCACCGCCGCCGGCGCGGTGCTGCCGCGACTGACGACGGGGCTCTCTTCCCCATGGGCAACGACGGCGAGTGTAGTGCTTGCCCTGACGATGAACTGGCTACTGTTCCTGTGGGTGATCGCCCGGTTGCCCCGACGCCCGGTCGTCGCCCGCGCGGCGATACCGGGCGCACTGCTTGCTGCTGTCGGATTCGAGGTTCTCAAGCAGATTGCGAGCATCCTGCTGGCCAAGGCTGCTCACTCTCCGGCTGGCGCCGTGTTCGGCCCGGTGATAGGGGTGCTCGTATTCGCCAACGCGACAGCGCGGCTGCTGCTATTTGCCACGGCGTGGACCGCGACCTCGGCTTCGCGTCCGCCAGAACAGTGAACCCGGTCACGTGGGCCGGACCGGACCGTCGTCCCACTCGCGGTCGGCCAGATCTGACGCTTCAGTGCGTTCGCGGGCGATGTCCAGTGCCCGACGGGCCGTAGTCTCGTCCGGATAAGGACCGAGCCGGTCAGCGGCTCGCGACAGCGAGCCGTGTTCGACCTGGTGCGTCGTGGTGTTGTAGTACCACGCCGGGTCAGGACACGGATCGGTCTCCGGACGCTCGTCACGCGTCATGCTGCGTTCCTCATTTCAGTTGGAATCGGGCAGCCACGGCGCCTGCCAGTCTCGTCCCGCCGGCAGCAGCGCGTCGGCCTCGACTGGTCCCCATGTGCCCGGCCGGTACTCGTGCGCGCGTGGCGGGTAGGCCACGAGGGGCCGCAGGATCCGCCAGCTTTCCTCCACAGCGTCCTGCCACGCGAACAGCCGGTCGTCGCCGGCCAGGGCGTCATGCAGCAGCCGCTCGTAGGGCGCCTGCGGTACGCCGAGGTCCCGCGCGAACGTGGTGTCCAGCCGGACCGGGCGCCACGAGTCGTTGCCGCCCAGCCCTGACAGCTGCAGCCGCAGGCCGGGCGTAGGTGAGATGCGCAGGACTATCTGGTTGGCCTCAACCCTGGCCGCGTCGGGCAGGAAACGCAGTCGCGGGGTGTGGCGCAGCACCAAACGGACCTCGGTGGCGTTTACCGGCAGGTGTTTGCCCGCCCGGATCAACACGGGAACACCCGCCCAGCGCCAGCTGTCGATCTCCAGCCGCAGCGCGACGAACGTCTCGGTGTCCGAGTCTGCCGCGACTCCCGGGACCGCCAGGTAGCCGTCGTACTGGCCGCGTACGCACTGCCGGACGTCGACGGCGGGGATCGCTTTGAGCACCTCGAGTTTCTTGGCCCGCAGCTCCGCCACCGAGGAGCCGATGGGTGCGTCCATCGCGACCAGCGCCAGTACCTGCAGCAGGTGGTTCTGCACGACATCTCGTACCGCGCCGACCGAGTCGTAGAACTTTCCCCGGCCGGCGACGCTGTGGTTCTCGGCCATGGTGATCTGGACGGACTCGACGCTGTCGCGGTGCCACAGTTCGGCCATGGCGAAGTTCGCGAACCGCAGGTATTCGATCTCGATGACCGGTTCTTTGCCCAGGAAGTGGTCCACCAGCAGCAGCTGCCGGTCCTCGAGGATCTGGTGCAGACGGCTCTGCAGTTCACGCGCCGTCGCCAGGTCGGAGCCGAACGGTTTCTCGAGCGCCACGCGGGCGTCGACCAGCAGCCCGGCCGCGCCCAGCCGCTCGACGATCGGCGCGAACAGGGCGGGCGGGGTGGCCAGGTAGTACAGCGGCCGTCGCCGGCCGCCGCCGAGCTGGGTGGCCAGCGATTCGTACAGGTGCGGGTCGGTCGCGTCGCCGCCGAGGTAGGTCAGCCGGCGGGACAGCCGGGTGAAGACGGCGTCGTCGATCGGGCCGCCGGATTTCTCGATCGCGCGGCGGGCGCGCTCGACGAGCTCGTGCGTGGTCAAGGGTGCGGACGCGACGCCGATGATGGCGCAGTCCAGGGCGCCTCGCCGCTCCAGCTGGTATAGCGCCGGCAACGTCATCTTGCCGGCGAGGTCGCCGGTGATCCCGAAGATCACCAGGGTGCTCGCGGTCCATCCCGGTTCCGGCATGCCGGCCTCACTCCTGCCTGGTCGGAAGTTCGGGCGGATCGGCCAGGAAGTCGGCGGGTGGGACGAAGAAGAGCCCGCCGGTCACGGCGGTGGAGACGTCGAGGAGGCGGTCGGAGTTTCCGGGCGGCTCGCCGACGAACATGCGGGTCAGCATTTCCTCGGTCACGCCGGGATCGGCGGCGTAGCCGGCGAAGTACGTGCCGTACTCGCCGCGGGCGATCGACCCGAACGGCATGTTGTCCCGCAGGATCTTGCGTTCGTTGCCGTCACCGTCCTCGATCGTGGTCAGCGCCACGTGGGAGTCGGTGGCCTTCTTCGCGTCGGGGATCTCGACGTCGTCGAGCATGTGGCGGCCCACCGCGCGCTCCCGGTCCTCCACCGGCATCGCGTTCCACCGGTCGAGGTCGTGCAGGTACTTCTGCACGATCAGGTAGGAACCGCCGGTGAAGCGGGGATCGTCGTCAGTACCGACCAGCGCGGCGGCGGCTGCCAGGCCGCCCGTGGGGTTCTCCGTGCCGTCGACGAACCCGAGCAGGTCACGGCGGTCGAAGTACCGGAAGCCCGCGACCTCGTCGGTCACGGTGACGGCGTCGCCGAGGCCGTCGACCACCCGGCGCGCCAGCTCGAAGCAGGTGTAGAGCCGTTTCGCGCGCAGGTGGAGGAACAGGTCACCCGGGGTCGCCGGTGCCCGGTGTCGCGGTCCGTCGATCTCGCGGAAGGGGTGCAGGTGCGCCGGTCGCGGGCCGGTGAACAGCCGATCCCACGCCGCGGACCCGAAGCCCACGACGCAGGTCAGCGCCTCCTCCGGGAGAGGAAAGCCGACCGAGCGGACCATCCCGGCCAGCTCCGGCAGCAGGTCGTGGACGGCGGCCTCGTCGCCGGGCCGCCGGATCGTGAGGGTGAGGAACATGGCGCTTTCGGTGAGCGGGGTGAGCACACCCTGGGGCTCGGGCACCGGCGTCTCCGATCGTGTCGTTCAAACGAGTCGCGGGTCGTCCGGCAGTACTTCGCACGTCGGATCGACATTCCTGCCTTCGGCCGCGTGCACGACCTTTCCGGTCCCGCAGCCGACCCACCTGACCGTGATTCCCTGCGGCTGGTCCTGCGCCGGTCCGATGGCGCCTTCTCGTGCCAAGCCGGCGGGCGCGACGTGGTAGGTCCGCAGGTCCTGCTCGTCCTGGTCCACTTTGGTCACTTCGAAGGCGAAGATCGCGACCTGGTCGTCCACGGCGGGCCGACCGTGCTGCCACGGGTTGTCGAACAGCCCGCCGTCCGGGTTTCCGATGGTCTTGGCCGTGATGGTCTGCTGTGCGTTCACCGCTGTCCTCGAGTGAGTAGGAGAAAGGGTTCTCGTGTCAGTGTTTGCCGTCGGTCTGCGGTGCCGGTGCCGCGCCGGGAGCGCGGCGGCCGGGATTCAGCCGGAGGGCCTGTGCCGCGGTCACCAGTTCGGCGATCGCGCGCGGATCGGTCAGTGACCGGCCGGTGAGCTCCCGGATGCGGCGCAACCGGTACCGGACGGTGTTGGCGTGGCAGTGCAGGACTTCCGCGGCGCGATCGGACGATCCGCCGCAGGTGAGGTAGGCGTGCAGGGTTTCCAGCAAGATGTCGCGTTCCTCGGTGGGCTGGTCCAGGACCGCGCCCAGTACTTCCTCGGCCAGGCGCCGTCCCTCGTCCGGGTCGTAGGCGAGGAAGGCGGCGAGCGGGCTGGAGCTGAACGGGCGGACGTCCGGTTTGCCCGGTGGGAGCCCGGCGAGCGCCGTGCGGGCCAAGTGCAAGGCGCGCGGGGTCTCGACGAGGGATCGATATAGGGGGCTCACGCCCGCGCGGGCGACCGCGACCTCGTTCAGCACGGCCAGCATGGGGTCGCGTTGTTCGTCGCGCAGGGACACCACGCCGGCCTGCAGTGTGGGGGTGAGCTGCCACGCCGAGACGATCCCGAGCCGGGCGAGCCGCCGCTCGACCCCGATCAGGCTCTCCTCGGCCAGGCCGCGGGTCTCCGCCGCCACCACCGCGAGCTTCCCATCGAGGGACAGGCCGAGCAGCTTTCCGGCCTCCCAGGGGCCGGCGTTGAACACGCGCTGGCCGGTGAACAGGGCTTCGGCCAGCGCTGATCGGCGCCGTTGTTGCGCCACGAGCAGCTCCGCGCTCGCGGCGCGGTAGGCCTCCGTGAGCCGCACCGCGTGGTCGTCGGTGACCTGCCAGAGCAGGCTGGCCACGTCGACGAGCGTGTCCGTCGTGGCCGGCCCGCCATGGTTGCGGGCCTGGTCGACCACCATGTCCCACAGCATCGCGCAGCCGACGCGGTAGACCTGCAGGACCTCCGGCAGCGGTGCGCCCTGGTGGGCTCGGCGGCTGCCGGTTTCGACCGGTGCGGCCAAGTCGGCGTCGGTGTGGTTCCCGGCGAGCGCGGTGACCATGAAGCGCAGGTTGACCGCGATCGAGCGGTGCAGGTCGTCGCGCGGGACGATCTTCTCGTCGCGGTAGAGGTCGATGCGGTCGCAGACGGCGGCGTACACGTCGTCGATCAGCCGGGGCAGGCGTGTTTCCAGCCAGGTGACGAGCGCGGCTGGGGCGGCGTTGTTCACCCGGCCGCCCCATTCGCCGGCCGGCCGGGGCGGTGAACTTCGTTCACGCCGATCACCGCCGGAATGCTACGCGGCACTGTCGCCGGGTCGCAGCTTTCGCTCGGCATCTCACCCGCCCTCCGGGTTGTCGTAGGTGACGGCGAGCTCGCCACCGACGAGCGCGACGCGGATCACGGCGCCGTCGCGGGCATCGCCGCTGAGCAGCGCCCGCCCGATGCGGGTCTCCACCTGGCGGGCGAGGTAGCGACGGAGCGGGCGGGCGCCGTACACGGGGTCGAACCCCTGCTCCGCGATGTATCGGAGGGCTTCGCCGGTGACCTCGAGGGTCATCCGCTGCTGAGCCAGGCGGGTGCGCAGGTCCTCGAGCATCAGCTCGACGATCCGCTCGATCTCCGGTTCGGTGAGCGGCTTGAACAGCACGATCTCGTCGATCCGGTTGAGGAACTCCGGCCGGAAGTGCCCGCGCAACTCGGCCAGCACCGCATCGCGGGCGTCGGTCTTGATCTCCCCGTTCGCGGTCACCCCGTCCACGAGGTAGGGCGCGCCGATGTTCGAGGTCATGATGATCACCGTGTTGCGGAAGTCGACCGTCCGGCCTTGCGCGTCGGTCATGCGGCCGTCGTCGAGGACCTGCAACAGCGTGTTGAACACGTCGGCGTGAGCCTTCTCGATCTCGTCGAACAGCACCACCGCATAGGGCTTGCGGCGCACCGCCTCGGTGAGCTGACCACCCTCGTCATACCCGACGTACCCTGGTGGGGCGCCGACGAGCCGCGAGACGGTGTGGCGCTCCTGGTACTCGCTCATGTCGATGCGGACGATGTTGTCCTCGGTGTCGAACAGGTTCGCCGCGAGCGCCTTCGCCAGCTCGGTCTTGCCGACCCCGGTGGGGCCGAGGAACAGGAACGACCCGATCGGGCGACCGGGGTCCTTGATCCCCGAGCGTGCCCGGACGATCGCATCGGCCACCACGTCCACGGCCTCGTCCTGGCCGATCACCCGTTCGTGGAGCAGGTCGTCCAGGCGCAGCAGCTTGTTCCGTTCGCCCTCCTGAAGCCGGCTGACCGGGATGCCGGTCCAGCGGGCCACGACGGCCGCGATCTCGTCGTCGGTGACGACCTCGCGCAGCAGCCGGGTGCCGCCCTGTCTGGTCGCGAGCAGACCTTCTTCGCCTTCGAGTCGCCGTTGCAGCTCCGGGAGCCTTCCGTGTCGCAGCTCCGCGGCGCGGTTGAGGTCGTAGGCCCGTTCGGCGGCTTCTGCGTCGATGCGGACCTGTTCGATCTCGCCGCGCAACGCCTGGACCTTGTGCAGTGCGGCGCGTTCGGACTCCCATTGGGTCCGCATGACACCGGCTTCGGCGCGCAGATCAGCCAGCTCACGGTCCAGCTCGTCGCGCCGTGTCCTGCTCGGGGCGTCGGTCTCCTTGGCCAGCGCGGCTTCCTCGATCTCCATGCGGGTCAGGCGCCGGGAGAGCTCGTCCAGTTCGGCGGGCATCGAGTCGATCTCCGTGCGGAGCATTGCGCAGGCCTCGTCCACCAGGTCGATGGCCTTGTCCGGCAGGAAGCGGTCGGAGATGTAGCGGTGCGACAGGACCGCGGCGGCCACGAGGGCGCTGTCCTGGATCTTGACGCCGTGGAAGACCTCCAGGCGTTCGCGCAGTCCGCGCAGGATCGAGATCGCGTCCTCCACCGAGGGTTCGTCGACCAGCACGGGCTGGAACCGGCGTTCGAGTGCGGCGTCCTTCTCGATGTGTTTGCGGTACTCGTCGCTGGTCGTGGCGCCGATCATGTGCAGTTCGCCGCGGGCGAGCATCGGCTTGAGCAGGTTGCCGGCGTCCATCGCGCCTTCGGTGGCCCCGGCGCCGACAACGGTGTGCAGCTCGTCGACGAAGAGCAGGATCTTCCCTTCGGCGGCCTTCACCTCGTTGAGTACGGCCTTGAGCCGTTCCTCGAACTCGCCGCGGTACTTCGCGCCGGCCACCAGCGCTCCCATGTCGAGCGAGAAGACCGTCTTGTCCTTCAGCCCCTCGGGTACATCGCCGTGGCTGATGCGCAGAGCCAGTCCTTCCGCGATGGCGGTCTTGCCGACACCGGGATCGCCGATGAGGACCGGGTTGTTCTTCCGCTTGCGGGACAGGATCTGGATGACCCGGCGGATTTCGGTGTCCCGGCCGATCACCGGGTCGAGCGTGCCGGCCGCGGCGTCGGCCACCAGGTCCACGCCATATTTCTCCAGCGCTTCGTAGGCGACCTCGGGCATCGCGGAGGTGACCCGCTGGTTGCCCCGGACCGACCGCAGCGCCTGGAGGAAGGTGTCGCGGCTCAGTCCGGCCGCGTGCAGCAAGCGCCCGGCCGCGCTCTCGCTGCCTTCCTCGAGCAGGGCCATCACCAGATGTTCGACCGAGACGTAGTCGTCCTTGAGGCGGGTGGCCTCGCGGTCGGCGGTGTCGAGCAGCCGGGACAGCCGCTGGGTGATCAGGGTCTGGCCGGGGGTGGTGCCGGGCCCGCTGACCTTGGGGCGGCGGCCGAGCTCGGTCTCGAGGTCGGTGCGCAGCCGGTCGGGGTCGGCCCCGGCCTGGGTGAGCAGGCGGGTCGCGAGACCGTCGGGCTGCTCGAGCAGAGCGAGCAGCAGGTGTTCCCCGTCGACCTCGGGGTGGCCGTGCCGGGTCGCCTTGGTCTGGGCGTCGTGCAGCGCTTCCTGGGATTTCCGGGTGAGCCGGTCGGGGTCCATCGTCAGCCTCCGCTGCGTCGAGAGCGCGTCCGAAGCGCCGCTTCCAGGTCCGCGATGTGGTCGAGCAGGTCGGCCACCAGCCCCGCTGCGGCATAGTTGAGCGAGAAGCCGTGCCGCAGGCGCTGGATGCGTCCCACGGTGGCGAGCTGCCCGACGGGGAACCAGAGCTCACCGGCGGTGTCCTGGACGGCGTCGACGAGCCCGAGGGTGAGCAGGCGCTGTACCAGCTCGGGGTGCAGCCCGGTGGCTCGGGCGAACGACGTCAGGTCCAGGTGTGCCGCGCCGGTGTGCCTGCGGACGAGTGCGTAGGTCACCGTTGCCTCCTCGGATCGAAGGTCGAGGCCGCCGCGAGCTGTTCGAACAAGCGCCGGTCCTCGTCAGTGAGTTCGGGCGGCACGACGATGCGGGCCTCGGCGAACAAGTCGCCGGGCTTTCCGCGCGGGTGCGGCAGCCCTCGTCCTCGCAGGCGCAGCCGCCGTCCGCTCGACGTTCCCGCCGGCACCTTCACCTTCGCCTCGCCGCCGGGGATCTCGAGGGTCACGGTCGTTCCCAGCGCCGCTTCCCACGGTGTCAGCGGGAGATCGACGTCGATGTCCCGGCTGTCGACGCGGTATCGCGGGTGCGGCGCCAGCCGCACCACCAGGTACAGGTCGCCCGCCGGCGCCCCGTCACTGCCTCGGCCGCCCTGCCCGGCCAGCCGGATCCGCTGCCCGTCGGTGACCCCGGCCGGGATGTTCACGTCGATGGTGCGCGGGCCGGGCAGGGTGAGTGACCGCCGCCCACCGCGGTAGGCGTCCTCGACCGTGAGGTCGATTCCGGCTTCCTGGTCCGCACCGGGGACCGGGCCGCGGCGCCGACCCGCCCGTGCGCCGAACAGGCCGCCCAGCAGGTCGTCCAGGTCGATGTCGTCGGCGCCGTAGCCGAACCGGACGCTGCCCTCGTCATCCGGCCACGACCCGCCAGCCTGCGCAGCCTTCGCGTGTGCCCAGGTAGCGGGGTCCACGCCGTCGGGCACCTGCCGGAAGTCGGCGCCGAAAGCGTCGTAGCGACGGCGCGTGTCCGGTTCGGACAGGACGTCGTAGGCCTCGGAGATCTCCTTGAACCGGTCCTCGGCCGCCGGGTCCTTGTTCACATCGGGGTGGTACTGGCGCGCCAGCTTGCGGTAGGCCCGCTGGATTTCGTCCTGACCGGCGGTCCTGGGGACGCCGAGGATCGTGTAGAAGTCGTCGCTCGCCGTCACGGGTCTGCCCTCGCCGCCACCACCACTGCGGCCGGCCGCAGCTGATGCTCTCCGGTGCCGTAACCGGCTCGGACGGTCTGCACGATCGTGCCGGGGACCGCACCGTGCACGGGTACCGCGCTCACGGCCTCATGGGCGGCCGGGTCGAACGTGGTGCCCGCTTCGTCGTCGCGGCGGGCGAAACCCAGCCGGGCCATCACGGCGTCGGCCTGTTCGCGCACGGCCCGCAGGCCTGCGACGATCGTGGCGGGGTCGGCGTCGGCGTGTTCCAGGGCGATGTCCAGGTTGTCGAGCACGGGCAGCCATGCGGCGGCCGCCCGCGCCCGTTCGAAACCGCCGAGCTGCTCGGCATCGCGTGCGGTGCGCTTGCGGAAGTTGTCGAGGTCGGCCGCGGTGGACCGCCATCGGCCTTCCAGTTCGGCGACCCGTGCGCGAAGATCGGCGACCTCGTCGGGCGCGGTCTCCGGCGGATGGTCGTGTGCCATTTCCTCGGTCATGGTCAGGAGGTGGTGAATTCGGCGTCGATGACGTCGCCGTCATCACCGGAACGGCCAGTTGCCGCGTCGTCGGCTGAGACGGCTTCGAGGCCGTGGTAGAGCTGCTGCAGTTCGCCGGTCGATGCGCGCAGCCGCTCGAGGCTCGGCTCCTGGTCGTCCTTCAGCAGCTTCCGGGCGTCACCGACGAGCATCTCGGCGCGGGCCTTGTCGTGCACCGCGGCGCCGGAGCCGAGTTCTTCGAGCTTGTGTTCCACCTGGTAGGCAGCCATGTCCAGGGTGTTGCGGGCGTCGATGAGCTCCCGGAGCCGGACGTCTTCGGTGCGGTTGCGCTCCGCGTCCTGGACCATCCGCTCGACCTCGGCGCCGTCGAGGTTGGAGCTCTCGCTGATGGTGATGCGCTGCTCGGCGCCGGTTTCCTTGTCCTGCGCCGACACGTTGAGGATGCCGTTGGCGTCGATGTCGTAAACGACTTCGATCTGCGGGACGCCCCGGGCGGCCGGGCGGATGTTCTCCAGCCGGAACCGTCCCAGCACCCGATTGTCCGCGGCCTGCTCCCGCTCGCCCTGCAGCACCACCACGTCGACCGCGGACTGGTTGTCCTCCGCGGTGCTGAAGGTCTCCTTGCGCCGGGCCGGGATGGTGGTGTTGCGTTCGATGACCCGGGTCATCACCCCGCCCAGGGTTTCAATGCCCAGCGACAGCGGCGTGACGTCGAGCAGCAGGACGTCCTTGGCTTCGCCCTTGATGATCGCCGCCTGGACCGCCGCGCCCAGCGCGACCACCTCGTCCGGGTTGACCGTCATGTTCGGGTCCTTGCCGCCCGCGAGCCGCCGGACCAGCTCCTGCACGGCCGGGATTCGGGTGGAGCCGCCGACCAGGATGACCTCGTCGATATCGGCCGGGGTGAGTTTCGCGTCGCCGATGGCTTGTTCCACCGGCCCCTTGCAGCGTCGGACGAGGTCCCCGGTGATCTGGTCGAACGTCGAGCGCATGAGCGTGGTGTTGAGATGCTTCGGGCCGGACGCGTCCGCGGTGATGAACGGCAGGTTGATCGTGGTACGGGTGACCGAGGACAGCTCCTCCTTGGCCTTGACCGCCGCTTCGAACAGCCGCTGCAGGGCCTGCGGGTCCGCGCGCAGGTCGATCCCGTTCTCCCGCTCGAACTCGCCGGCGAGGTGGTCGACGACGCGGCGGTCGAAGTCGTCCCCGCCCAGATGGGTGTCGCCCGCGGTGGACCGGACCTCGACGACGCCGTCGCCGATGTCGAGGACGCTGACGTCGAACGTTCCGCCGCCCAGGTCGAACACCAGCACGGTCTCGCTCTGCTTCTTGTCCAGGCCATAGGCCAGCGCCGCCGCGGTCGGCTCGTTGATGATCCGCAGGACGTCCAGCCCCGCGATCCGCCCGGCGTCCTTGGTCGCCTGACGCTGAGCGTCGTTGAAGTACGCAGGAACCGTGACGACGGCCTCGGTCACCTTCTCTCCGAGGTACTTCGACGCATCCTCGACAAGTTTGCGCAGCACGAGCGCCGAGACCTCCTCCGGCGCGTACAGCTTGCCGTGGACGTCGAACCGCACGGCGTCGTCCGGGCCTGCGACGACGTCGTAGGTGACCGCGTCCAGTTCGCTGGTGACCTCGTCGTAGCGGCGTCCGATGAACCGCTTCGCCGAGGAGATCGTGCCCTTGGGGTTGAGGATCGCCTGGCGGCGAGCCAGCTGGCCGACGAGCCGCTCTCCCGAGTCGGTGTAGGCCACCACCGACGGGGTCGTGCGCGCGCCGTCGGCGTTGGCGAGGACTGTCGGCTGGCCGCCTTCCATCACCGCGATCACCGAATTCGTCGTACCGAGATCGATACCGACCGCTTTCGCCATCGTGGGCTCCCTCCACTCCGGAATCGACGATCGGTTTACTGGCGGGTCTTGGAGGCGTCAAGACGAACGATCCCGCGGGGTAACCCACTCCTGGGGAGATGTGGCACCCGACAATGAACTTTGTTTTGCGCCACATCGAACGAGTGGCGGTGGGGTGGCGCACACGATTGTGTGTTTTCCTCGACATCCGCACCGCGCCCCCTTCCGGCGGGAGGCGGGCCGTGATCGGATCGTGCGGCGAGCGCGGTGCGACAGCGGGAGTGTGGGCGATGAACGACAAGGATAAGGCGCCGGAGTTCACGCCGTACCACCATCCGGCCGCCGGGTGGGGTGCGGCGAGGAGCGTCACCGAGTTCCTGGTCCGCGAGGGCGAACTCCTGGATGGTCCGCGCGCGATTGTGCGGATGAATCACGAAAACGGCGGTTTCGACTGCCCCGGATGCGCGTGGCCCGATGATACCAAGGGCCTGCATCTGGATATCTGTGAGAACGGCATCAAACACGTCACGTGGGAAATGACTCGCAAACGGGTCGGGCCCGAGTTCTTTACCGCCCACACGGTGCGCGAATTGTCGCGCTGGAGCGACGCGGACCTCGAGAGTCAGGGCCGGTTGACCGAACCCTTGCGCTACGACGCGGACAGCGACCGCTACGTCCCGATCTCCTGGCCGGACGCCTTCGCTCTCGTCGGCCATGCCCTGCGCACCCTCGACCACCCCGGTCAGGCGGCCTTCTACACTTCGGGCCGGCTCGGCAACGAGGCGACGTTCCTGTACCAGCTCATGGCCAGGGAACTCGGGACGAACAACCTCCCCGACTGCTCGAACATGTGTCACGAAGCGAGCGGGCGCGCCCTGCAGGCGGCCCTGGGAACAGGGAAGGGCACCGTCGACCTCAAGGACTGGGAGCTCACCGACGCTCTGTTCATCCTGGGTGTCAACGCCGCGTCCAACGCACCGCGCATGCTCACCTCGCTGGCGGAGGCCTACCGCCGGGGCGCGCAGATCGTGCACATCAACCCACTCATTGAGGCCGCCGCGACCCGGACGATCATCCCGCACGACTTCGCGAAGATGGCCACCTTCCGCGCCACCCGTACCGGGACCATGAACCTGCAGCCCCGTATCGGCGGTGACCTGGCCTTGATCCGAGGCATGGCCAAGGCGGTCCTGGAGCAGGCCCGAACCGACCCGAAAGCCCTCGACACGGAGTTCGTCGAGCGGCACACCTCCGGCTTCGCCGAGTACCGCGCCCTCTGCGAAACCACGTCATGGGAAGAACTCGAGCGCCAGTCGGGCCTCGGTCAGGCCGAGATGCGTGCCGCGGCCCAGGTCTACCGCGAGGCCGACCGGAGCATCATCAGCTGGTGCCTGGGCGTCACCCAGCACGAGCACGGCGTCGACACGGTCCGCGAGATCGTCAACCTGTTGCTGCTGCGAGGAAATCTGGGCCGGGAAGGTGCCGGGCCATCGCCCGTGCGCGGGCACAGCAACGTGCAGGGCAACCGGACCTGCGGCATCGACCACCGTCCGTCCGACGCCTTCCTCGACCGGCTCGGCGAGGTCTGCGGCATCACTCCACCCCGGGCGCACGGTCTCGACACGGTGGGCACCATCGAGGCCATGCACCGCGGTGAGGTGACGGTGTTCGTCGGCATGGGCGGCAACTTCGCCCTCGCCGCCCCAGACACGCCCTACACCGCTGCGGGCCTGCGCAAGTGTGAGCTGACGGTGCAGGTCAGCACCAAGCTCAACCGCAGTCACCTCGTCCACGGCCGGCAAGCGCTGATCCTGCCGTGTCTCGGCCGCACCGAGAAGGACAACCAAGCCGGGGGAGTGCAAGCCACCTCGGTCGAGGACTCGATGAGCATGGTCCACCTGTCCGTCGGAATGAAACGACCTGCCTCACCGCACCTGCTCTCCGAGCCGGCGATCATCGCCGGCATGGCCCGCGCGGCACTGCCGCACAGCGCCACCCCGTGGGAGGACTACGTCGAGGACTACGACCGGATCCGCGACACCATGGCCCAAGTGCTCGACGGCTTCGAAGACTTCAACCGACGGGTCCGGCTGCCCCTGGGGTTCCGCATCCGCCAACCTGCCCGCGAGTTGGTCTTCCGCACACCCTCGGGCCGTGCGGAGTTCTCCGCGGCCCGCCTGCCCGACGTCGTCCCCGCAGAGGGAACCCTCGCGCTGGGGACGATGCGGTCCCACGACCAGTGGAACACCACGATCTACTCGGACAACGACCGCTACCGCGGGATCAAGAACCTGCGCACGCTGATCTTCATGAACGCCGACGACATGCGTGAGCGCGGTCTGGGCGAGTTCGACGAGGTGGACATCACCAGCATCGCCAAGGACGGCAGCACCCGCTGCCTGCGCCGCTACAAGGTGGTGCCCTACGACATCCCGCGCGGCTGCGCGGCCGGCTACATGCCCGAAATGAACGTCCTGTGCGCCATCGGCGACTACAGCACCCAAAGCGATCAGCCGATCATGAAACACCTGAAGATCACGGTCCAGGCGTCGACCGGCGACTCGGCGAATAGTTAGTCGTCGCGACATAGGCCGCGGACGACGACCGCGGCCAGAACGCCGGTGCATACACCGATCAGGGTGTCGACCACCCGGTCGGTGAGCAGGGTCATCGGTTCGGCAGGCGCGGCGAGTTCAGTCATCACCATGATCAGCGGAGTGAAGAAGCCCAGGGCCAACCCGTAGTGGCGGACCATGAACAGCTCCGTCGGGAACAGCAACGCGATCACGAACAGCGCCAGCAGCGTCTCACCGAGGCGCGGCAGGAGCAGCAGTGCACTGACGCCGAGGCCGGCGAGCGTGCCCAGCATCCGGTGAATACTGCGGTCGATGACGCTGCGGATACCGGGGTGCAGCCGGTTGCGCACGTCTGCGGCGGCCAGCGGCACCGCGGCCGAGGCCATGGCCCAGTTCGCGTGTTCCACACCGAGCAACAAGCCGCACGAACCGGCGGCCGAGATCGCCAGCGCGTAGCGCGCCGAATGGATCGCTACACAGCTCAGTCGCCACCCCGGTCCGCAGGCCGCTCGTCCGCACGCGGAGCCTGACCCGGATAGGGGATCTTCGGTGTGTGGTCGTGGCGCCCCGGCGAACCCGATGAGGACACAGAAAACGATCGTCGCGACGCAGATCGACAATGCCACCCAAGGCGCGACCCTGTCGACCGGAACCACGGCGGTGGCGCCGAGTGCGAATATCCCGAAGAAGGGCCCCCGCGGGCTGAGGCCGAGCCGGTTCGTCACCAGCGCGGCCACGCACGCGAAACCGGCCTCGACGACCACCAGGACCCATGGCCGGGCGTGGTAAGCCGCCAGGAAGACGCCCGTCGCAACACCGATCAGCAGCACCAGACCGGCCTGCACCTGGTGCCGGAGACGAAGTGGGCGAGATTCGGCCCGCCCGTACATGCCCGCGAATGAGCCGAGAACGGCGTAGATCATCAGATCAGGCCGCCCTGCCAGCAGCAGCGCCAGCCCGGGAACGAGCAACCCGGCGCCGACCCGGCCCGCGTGCAGCCACTCGCCGGCAGCGGGACCTCGCCCTGCGAGCAGACCTGCCAGCGGCGGAGCTGCAGGCAAGAAAGGCTCCGATCGTCTTATCTCCGGTATCGATGGCGATTCTGCCAGCCGGCAAGGCTTGAGTGCTCCGGAAGATCCTGTGGTGTGCAACAGAATTCTTTGTGTGCCGACTGCTTTCGTACATGCGACAGTCAAGCCGACGACGAAGATGGGCCGTGGAGGGCAGCGCCATGCGGCAGCAGGTACTGGTGGGCTGGGTCTACGCCGACCCCGCTGCGGAAGACGGCGTCCGGGTCCTGGTCGACCGTCTCTGGCCACCGCGCCTGAGCGAGGACAGCGCGCGTCTGGGCGAGTGTGCAAGCAGATCGCCCCGTCGGCCGAACTGTCCACCTGGTTCGGCTGCGATCCGGCCCGCTTCGTCGAGTTCGCCCGCCGGTACCAGCTCGAACTCCATGCACCTGTGCGCGCCTCAGCCCTCAACAGCCTGTGCGAACTCGCGCGCCACCAGACGGTCACCCTGCTCACCGCGATCAGGCACATCGAGGTCAGCCAGGCGACCATCTTGGCCGACCTCGTCACGACTCGCATTGGGGCGTGACGGCCCCACGTGCGGCTCCGACATCGGGGTCTCCGCCTCCGCATGGGGCCGGGACCTACTTTCGTCCGCGACCGGCCATCCCAGCGCGAGTTCGGTGACCAATCGATCGAAGATGGGCGTGACCGAGGCCGCCGGCGAACTCATTCGTGTTCCTGTCGCGGTACGGTGCCGGTCGGCAAGCGGTGTGTACTTCGGGCGGCACCGCCGACCTCACGGACGGTCGGCCCGCGCTGCTCGGATTCGGCCTCGGCCGCGCGGTAGGCCTGCCGTGGAGCGAGCGCCGATCAGGCTCGGAGACAAGCACCGCGTCGTCAGCTCGGTGCGTTGGCGAAGGCTGCACAGCCCGGGACCGGCTCGATCGTGAGGCCGGTGGTGTCGACGACGTACTCGAATTCGTCGCGGTCGCGATTGCGGGCCAGCAACCGGTCCGGGGCGACCAGTGCGGTCCAGATCGCGCCGGGCAGCCGGCCGCCGAAGCCGCCTGCGGCGTAGGTGCGGGCGACGTCGCGTGAGTCGGTCCAGGACCAGTCATCGCGCCGGTCGGCCACCGACCCGCGGTACAGCTGCTGTGGCGCGGTGGGACGCGGGACGCGGTGACCGTCCTCGGTGTAGCCGGCCGCAGCAAATAGGCCCCGCCACTGGTCACGGCTGAGGATGCGGTCCGGATACTCGGCCCCTGACCACACGAGCCCGACGACCTGGCCCACGTCGAGATCGGTGACCAGGCGATGCTGGTGCAGGGCATCGAGCAGGACCGGGCCCTCGTCGCCCGACACCCGGAACAGGGCGACCGTGAACTCCTCGGCGCTCAGGACGGCGCCGCGGTCGATCAGCGAGGTGGTCAGCCCGACCACATCGAGGATGGCCGGAATACCGACCTCGACGTCGTCGCCTGACGGCAGAGGTGTCGTGCTCGGGCCTAGATCTGTAGCCGACATGACGCCTCGCAGTTGGGAATCGACGATCTCGCGTGTGCCTGGCCAGGATCCTAGCTCCAGGCACACCGCTGTGACCTCAGGTGCCCTGTCCGCCTGAAGCTTGCGAGTGTGAAGCTTCTGACCTGCGGCTCTCAATGTAGGTCCGGACGATTTCGGGCCTGCCGTCCGGATCTAGTTTGCGGATTCGGCGTGGTCGCCAAACTGTGATCGCGCTTGAGGACCAAGTCCGAGCTCGTGGCGGCAGGAGTCGATCAAGCCTTCGAAGGCAGCGTTGAACGCTCGGACGAAGCCTTCGTAGTCTGGCTTCTCGCCGTCCGGGGGTCGAAGCTCGGGTGCATACCAGATGGCGAGATCCTTGCAGGCACCGATCAGCTGCCTTCCCGCTGCGTCGACCGCGGTGCTGCTCCCGATCATGACCAGCGTGTAGACGTCGTGGAGTTCGTGGTGGATCCGCTGGAAATCCTTCTGTTGGGCAGGGTCGTCAACTACGGCTGGATTCTCGATCGGTGCGTGAAACTTGGGTTCCAAGGCGAGCATCACGGTGAACAGCCGCGTGTAGGCAGCGTGTCGTTCGGCGCGCCAGGCAAGGTTGACGTCGCGATCATGCTGTAGCCGCAGCTTTTCCATTTCGCGATCGTGGCGAAGGTCTTCCCGTTCGCGCTCACGTTGCCAGCGGCGGTCTTCGCGTCGTGAGGCGATGAGCTGGCCGCCCCAGCTGCCAGCGAGAGCGCCGGCGAAGCCCAGCACTGCTGCCCACCAGGTCATGAGTCCCCCTGTTCACCGGTGTTGACGAGCGAGCTGTTCCAGTTTGCGTGACTCACTCTCTCGAAATCGAGCAAGTGAAGGAGTGACGCAGGCGGCCAGTCGTTGAGCAGAGGCTTGAGGTTCGAGCGGAGCGGGTTAGTGGGAATCGGCGACTTCGCCATGAGGCGCGCCTCGGTGTCCGACAACGTGCGCCCGCTGGTCGCGTGGCGGTGACCGCCTTCCCTCTCGGGCCGGGAAACGGGTTCGACGGCGAGTGCGAGGTAACGTGTCCCTATGTGGTTGTCAAGCCGCAGCTGCAGCAACGCAAAGCCGTCGCTGAGCAGGTTGAGGGGATACTTGATGCGCACCCTCTTGCCGGGGTCCTGACCTCGATGCCCGGCATCGGCGTCAGGACCGCCGCAAGGATCTTGCTCGAGGGTGACGCCTCGAACTTCGCCAGCTCCGGGCACCTGGCCGCCTACGCCGGCATCGCCCCGGTCACCCGCAGCTCCGGATCGTCGATCAGAGGCGAGCATCCGGCTCGGACCGGCAACCGGAAGCTGAAACGGGCGTTCTTCCTCGCTGCGTTCGCGGCCCTGCACGACCCGACCAGCAGGGCCTACTACGACCGCAAAGTGCGCCACGAGGCGCTTGATGTTCGAGTGGAGGTGAGAGACCTTCGCCGCCCGGCCGTCGCAGCGGCCGGGGTGAAGCTGGGAGCAGCCTGATCCGGGGAACGCCGGGGAGGGTGGGAAGCAGCTCCGACAACGTCGGGACGCGCCAGTACTGCCAGATGGTGCGGGTCCGGCTAGCGAGGCCAGAGGGTACAGCGCAAGCGAACCAGTGGATGACGCCCCGTAAGCGTAGTACCGGCTCCAACCTGGCGGATGTGGGCCGGGATGCAGTGCGCGGTCCCTGTTTTGCGAGGGGACCGACTCCGACACCGCGTTTGTCGACCGGTGCGGAGGCCACGCCGAATGTCTGCGGCGTAGGCGTGGCGATGCTGCCGGGGTAGAGCTGGGTGCCTGCCTGGCCGATCGAACATCGAGCGAACGTGGGAACCGCCCCCGCCCGCCCTCACTGCCGGGCAGCCAGCCCGGCAGCGGGCAGGTCCGTTGCCGATCGATGGGCGTGGGGCGGGACGGAGGTCTCGTAGTAGTCCGAGCGCGCGAGAGGCGCGTACATGGCGAAGGAGACCAGCAAGTCGGCAAGGAGGATGCTGGAATGCCGGGAGGCCACGGGTGAATACCCGAGATCCGGAATCGGTCCTGTATTGGGCCGAGCGCCGGGTACTGGAGATCCAGACCAAACTGCACCAATGGGCAGCCGACGATCCTCATCGCCGGTTCGATGATGTGTTCAACCTCGTCACCGACCACGCTTTCCTTTTGGTGGCATGGGATCGGGTGCGGAGCAACAAGGGGTCGCGCACGGCCGGAGTGGACGGCAAGACCGCCCGCTACATCGAAGCCGTGACCGAGGTCGAGGAATTCCTCGACCAGCTGCGTTGCCAGCTCAAACAGCGCAGCTTCCGCCCGGTCCCGGTCCGAGAACGGATGATCCCCAAGGCGAACGGCAAGATGCGTCGCCTGGGCATCCCGACCACGGCCGACCGGGTGGTCCAAGCGGCCCTGAAACTGGTGCTGGAACCGATCTTCGAGGCGGATTTCCACCCGTGTTCCTACGGGTTCCGTCCCGGACGCCGGGCGCAGGACGCGATCGCCGAGACGTGGTTTCTGGCCAAACACTCCTATGATTGGGTGGTCGAGGGCGATATCGAGGCATGCTTCGACATGATCGACCACACGGCCCTGATGGACCGGGTGCGACATCGTGTCGGGGACAAACGCGTGCTGGGCCTGGTGAAGGCGTTCCTGAAAGCGGGTATCCTCAATCGGGACCGGCAGTTCAGGAACACCGAGACCGGCACTCCGCAGGGAGGCATCCTCTCCCCGCTGCTGGCCAACATCGCCCTGTCGGTCCTGGACGAACACTTCGCCCAGATCGAGGGCGGTCCAGCCACCCGCGAGTGGGAGCGCCGCAAACGACGGCAACGGGGCCAGGCCAACTACCGGCTGATCCGGTATGCGGATGACTTCCTGGTCATGGTGTCCGGCGACCGCGAGCACACCGAGCAGGCGCGCGACGTGGTGGCGGCGGTCTTGGCGCCGATGGGTCTGCGCCTGTCGGAGGCCAAGACGATGATCACCCATGTCGACGAGGGCCTCGATTTTCTCGGCTGGCGCATCCAGCGTCACCGCAAGCGAGGCACTAACCGGCAGCACATCTACACCTACCCGGCCAAGAAGGCTCTCGAGGCCGTCGTGGCCAAGGTTAAGATGATCTGCCGGCAGAACAACAACGAACCCTTGGCAGTCCTGCTGCGCCGGCTGAACCCGGTGCTGCGGGGTTGGGCCACCTACTTCCGGGCCGGGGTGTCCGCCTCGACGTTCCAATACCTGTCCAAGTACGCCTGGGAACGGGTGATGGGCTGGATCAGGCGCAAACACCGGAAGATCACCTGGAAGGAACTTCGACGCCGCTTTTGCGGCGGCGAGTGGTGGCCGACCGACGGTCGGTCGTATCTCTTCGATCCCGGGAGGATGCGGATCATCCGCTACCGCTACCGCGGAACGAAGATCCCGACACCGTGGACCGCCACGAGCTGAGGGCCACTGGCCACCCTGCCGGGACTTGTGGAGAGCCCGGTGCTCAGTAATGGGCACGCCGGGTTCGGCGGGCGGCCCGAGGAAACGGACCAGTCGAAAGGCTGACACCGCGCCTCGGGCCGACCCAACAAAACCCGCGGAGCCGGCCACAACGCCGCGCTGCGCCAGCTCGCCAACCGACTCGTCGGCATTCTCCACGGCTGCCTCAAAACCGGCGCGCTTTACGACGAGCAGACTGCCTGGTCGCATCACGCCGAGAACATCGCTGCTTGACATCTACGCTCCTGGGATGTCTCTTAGCGTTCGACGTGCGCGGGGACGACCAGCACAGCGCCTGCAGGTTCTCGTCGTCCCAGGGATCAGCCCCGCGTGCGCGGGGACGACATCACCAACCTCTACACCTACAACCAAACCGGAGGAGCAGCCCCACGTGCGCGGGGACGACCGCCTGAAGGACCGGATGAAGGTCCGCGAGGGCGGACCAGCCCCGCGTGCGCGGGGACGACTAGCAGACCCGGCCGCGCCCGAGCCGCTGGTATGGACCAGCCCCGCTTGCGCGGGGACGACCCGCGCAGGTGCGACGGCCGGGTCTGCGGGTGGGGACCAGCCCCCCGTGCGCGCGACGACCAGGACGCGGTGAACCTGCTGTGGGCGCAGCTGGGACCAGCCCCGCGTGGCGGGGACGACGCGAATGCAGCCGTCTGGGCAGCGCGCGGCAGCGGACCAGCCCCGCGTGCGCAGGGACGACGACCGGCTGCCGTCGGCGACCTACGCTACCGACGGACCAGCCCCACGTGCGTGGCGACAACCACAGCCGTGGTGCAAGGTTCGAGTCACAGTGGGGACCAGCCCTGCGTGCGCGGAGACGACATACGCCGGGGTGTCTCAGCCACACGGTGCCGGGACTACCCCGCATGCGCGGGACGCCAGCAGGACAGGTAGCGCCTTGTCCGCGGGCGACCGGACCAGCCCTCGCGTACACGGAGACGAATCAAGAAGACCTCGACGAGATCGTGGTCAGGTCCGGAGTAGCTCCGCGTGCGCGGGGGCACCGACCTAAGGTCTCGCCCGGCGGACCTGGCTGGAACCAGCCATGCACGGGGACTACGCGACTCGCGTGCGGAACGCGGCACGTCGAAAGGATCCAGCCCGCAAGCGTGAGTACGACGCCATGCCGTTCGGCAACAGGTCCAAGGTGACGGGAATTGCCCGCGTGCGCGGAGGCAACTTCCTGGTCGCCGGGTTCGGCGTGGTCAGCGAGGGACCAGCTCCGCGTACGGGGACAACCTGCAGCCCACCGGGCAGGCCATCATGGCTGGCGGACCCGCCCGCGTAGGCGGGGATGACTACAGGTCGGCCAAGGGGTGAACGTCTTGCTCTGGACCAGCCCCGCCTGCGCGGGGACAACTGGTAGAAGTCGGCCATCCGGTTGAACGCCTCGGGGCCAGCCCCGCCTGTGCGGGGACGACCAGGACGCGGTGAACACGCTCACCGTTATGGGGGGACCGGGCCCGCCTTTGCGGAGACGACGGCTACGGCGGGCTCGACGTCGCCCTGTTCCAGGGACCAGCCCCGCCTGCGCAGGGACGACATCTTCGCGGTTAACCTTGCCGGCTGAGAACCGGGACCAGCCCCGCGTGTGCGGAGACGACTAGGCGCGCGTGCCCCCCTCTTCGAAGAACATCGGACCAACCCCGCCTGTGCGGGGACGACGCGGTCTCCGACCCGACCGTGTATCTGCATACGGGACCAGCCCCGCTGTGCGTGGACGACCACCCAGAGCAGACCGACCGGATCTGGCACAGCGGACCAGCCCCGCCCCACGGGGACGACACCGTGGCCGTAGCAGCCGACGTCTACATGCCGGGACCAGCCTCGCTGCGCGGGGACGAAATACTTGCTGACCTGCAACGTTAGCATTGAAACAGTGTTCTACATCTACTTCGCCCCTTCGATTCCGTCGCTCGCCGCCGGAGGCGACGAACATGAACGACCAGGGTCGCGCGAGCTCGCGCTCGCGGCCCGCAGTCGACGATCCACAGACTCGCGGTGCATACCGGGGCCGACTCGGTCGTCGAGTGCGATGACCAGCGGCTCGACCTCGACAAGGTGGCTGATGAAGTACTGATAGATCAGTTCCTTGGCGCGTACATCCGACGCGGTCTCGTCGTTTTGGCCCTCGAGCCGCTGAGTGGAGACGAGCAGGACTGCGTGATCGTCATTGACGACGGCTTGGAGGTTAGCGAGCACGATGAGGTCAAGCGCTGGTGCGCCATCGACGACGGCAAGTACCGGGCCAGGCAGCGCAGCGAGGGACCTCACTTCCTTCGAGGTGATCGCCGTTACCGCGAACCGGCATGAGCACCAGCCAAACCATCTGGCGTGGTCGGGTTGGGTCCGCTGTAAGCGACACGGTCAACCCCTTCAGGTTGCGGTCGTCGGCCTACCTGCGAACTGGATACCCCCGTTGGCCAGAACCTCGGCCGAGTGGTTACCCACCGAGCTACATGCAGCGTCAGGGGTTAGACAGACCGGTTTGGACGCTCCACGAGCGGGGGCACGAACCCTTGAGGTACATGTTGTGGATCTCGAGATACGGGTTATGCTGAAGTGGTACACATTCGTTACCATACTGTTAGCAGTAGGTTTTCGCTTACGGGAGGACGAAGCCGCAAGCTCTTGCGCGTAACACTCGCCTCGGCAGTGGCGTCTTAGGCGTCGCCGGGACGACGTATTGGGAGGTGCGGCGAAGCTGGAGTAGTGGAAGATCGCCCAGGCACAGCGATCTTGTCACTTTAGGTAATCGGCTGTATACTTCAGGTAAATGGAAGGATATCCACCAGCTTCAACTCCTGAGGAAAGCGCAGAGATTGAGGGAAGTTCAGTAGGCATACCCGGCATGGAAGGTGGCGACGCTACGATGGGATCAGCAACGGCGAGAGCGGGCGATGTCGAGCGGCAGGTCCTGGAAGATCTCATTGATCAATCGGGCGAAGGATCTACCCGAATCTCAAGCTTCGTCTCATCCATGATCGCCCGCGGGTATACGCGCGAGCGCGCCGTGGCTCATCTGCATCGTCAGGTTGATGAAGGTAACGTAGCGTTCGATAGCTTATTCCATATTGTTCGGAGATAGATCAAGTTTTGTTCACAACGAGGGAGTGGACGATCGAAGCCCGGGAAGCTCGACGATCAGGCCGTAACGTAACTGACACCTCGAACCGTCGCGCAGCGCAACGCGACAGGGACAGGATCTTGTACGCCGAGAGCTTTCGTAGACTGGGTGGCGTTACGCAAGTGGCTCTCGGTGCGCCGGACATGTCGTTGCACAACCGGCTTGTTCACTCCCTGAAGGTCGAGCAAGTAGGCACCTCCCTCGTTTCTCGGCTGTTGTATCGCTATGAGGACTTGAAGGGTGAGCTTGACCCCTACGTGGTCGGGGCTGCCTGTTTGGCGCACGACTTGGGGCATCCTCCTTTCGGGCATGCCGGCGAGCAGGAGTTGCAGAACCTTCTCACCTGTAGCGATCATCGGAAGACTCCGCGCACGTATGTGCAGCGAAAAGACCAGCCCTGCCCAAGGTGCAAGCTGGAAGATAGCTTCGAGGGAAACGCACAATCGTTTCGCATCCTGACTGCATTGGCGGTGCATCGTAGTCTGAGTGATGATCCTGAAGGACCGATCGGCTTGGACCTGACTCGCGCCACTTTGGCTGCGTGTAGCAAGTACCCATGGACGCGTGGAGCGGAGAAGCGGAAGCGCGGCAAGTGGGGTGCGTACGACTGCGACATCCGCGCCCTGCGGTGGGTGATGGGCGGCGACAATAGTGACCCGTCACTCGAAGCTCAGGTAATGGATTGGGCGGACGACATTTCTTATGCCGTCCACGATATTGAAGATTTCTTTCGCGTTGGGCTGATTCCGATTGATGACTATCGCCAGAACAGTGAGCGGCTTGAAAAATTTCTCAACTATATTCAGGATCCATCTGCGCTCGGTGAACTAGAGCGGGAGGTCCTGGACGCCTTTGATCAGCTGCTCGATTTGTTCCCGAAAGCGCGATTTGACTCGACGACCAGCGACATGATTGCTATTGACAACTTGCGCTCTCGCCTTCTCTCGCAGTTCATCGAGGCCGTGACGGTCGATGAGTCTCAGGACTTAGTCCGCGAGAAGGTGCAGGAGCAGATCAACTCTATTTTGAAGCAAATGATCTGGTATCACATCATTGACGAGCCAAGGCTCGCCAATATACAGGCTGGTCAGCAGCGAGTCCTCCGCGATCTTTTCGAGGCCTTTGATAAGTCTGCCGCTGACGCCTACGACGGCACGACCGGTACCGACATCGATGAACACCGGTTGCGTCGGCTGCCGTTTGGCCTGCGGCGTGCAATCCGCCTTGGCTTGGAGCAACGTGAGAAAGACGAAGGCAACGGGTGGCACTCCGGCTACACCCGTCAACAGCAGATCCTGCGCGGGGTGGTCGACTACCTTTCTGGGCTCAGTGACGCCGAGGCGTACACGTTGCACGCGGTTCTCCGCGGCCGGGAGGTAGCCGGTCACCTGTGAGGATGGCGGGTACCAGCGGCTGCGGCCATGGCGCTCGCTCATGCCTGAGCCCACCTGAGGGCATCGGCCACGATGAGGATGGTTCCTTCGCGCAACCTGACGACCGTTGTCTCGGGTGTGGTGTCGGCGAATGCCACGCGGCTAGCGCCCTGGGCTGTGGTCTCAATCTTGTCCTAGCCCCGCTGCGCGGGGACGACCCGGGCAAGCGTCTCGACGTCGGGAATTTGCTGGGACCAACCCCGCGTGCGGGGACGACCGCCCGAAGTGGCCGTCCATGGTGGCCCGTCGGGAGAGGGCCCCGTCGGACCAGCCCCGCCTCCGCGGGGACGACAAGTCGGGGGATCGGAAGAAGCTACGCGACCGCGGGACCAGCCCTGCCTGCGCAGGGACGACCTGGCGAAGAAGGTCGACGCGCTCGACGCGTTCGGTCAAGCCTCGCTTGCGCGGGGACGACTCGACCAGGAAGTACAGGCCGGCCGGGAAACCGGGACCAGCCCCGCCTGCGCGGGGAACACAACCCGGAGCCGACCAGCGATGCCGGCCAGCGCGGACCAGCCCCACGCCCGCGCGGGACGACACGATCTCGTGTAGCGCGATGTAGTCATCCTGCGGGTTAGCCCGCCTGCGCGGGGACGACCGCAATTCCGAGGGACCTGTCCGAGGTCCGCACCGGACCAGCCCCGCTTGCGCGGGGACGACCCCCGTCACCGTGGCGTTCAAGCAGGACGGCCCGGAACCAGCCCCGCCTGCGCGGGGACGCTCGGACGGCAAGCTCGGTCACAACCCGCATGGGGGAGCAGCCCCGCCTGCACGGGGCGACTACGCCGGCATAGCGGCCAACGGGAAGAAGCGAACCAGTCTCGCGCGGGGACGACGGGCTCACCGGATCGGAAGAAAGTATATGGCGGGACCGGCCTCGCCTGGCGAGGAACACGGGGTGAACCCTGAGGCGGTCCGTGAGGTGGTGGGACCAGCGCCGCCTAGACGGGGACGACAACTGCCGCCTCTTCCTTCGCGTGTTCGACTTGTTGTCAGCCCCCGCCTGCGCGGGGGACATCAGACCACGGCCGTGCAGGTTGTCGCCGGCCAGGGACCAGCCCTGCCTGCCCGGGGATGACACGTAGGGCTGGCCGCATGGCTCGCCGGTGACCGGACCAGCCCCGCCTGCATGGGGGACGACGAGGCCCAACCGGCTTCGAGGCCCGTGGACTCGGGACCAGCCCCGCCTGCGCGGGCACGACTCGGTGGCGCTGGGCAACCTGTCCGCGGTCGACGGATCAGCCCCGCGTGTGCGGGGATGATGGACATCCCCTGATGTTGTGCCTGGCCGCGGCGGGATCAGCCCCGCCTGCGCGGGGACGATCACGGCAAGCCGACGCTCATGGTGGTCGACGACGGATCAGCTCCGCCTGCGCGGGGACGATCACGGCAAGCCGACGCTCATGGTGGTCGACGACGGATCAGCTCCGCCTGCGCGGGGATGTTACTTGCTGACCTGCAACGTCAGCACTCGAAACAGTGTTTTACATTCGCTTCGTCCCTTAGGTGATCTGACCCGGACCAGCTAAGGCGGCGACCAATGCCCACGGCGGAGGCGAATCACGTGAGTGAGATTCGCTGCGGGGCCCAGCGGGACTTCTGGACGAGCCCGGTCAGGACCGCACGGTCAAGCACCTTCAGGAGCTGGCGCGGATCGCGCCGGCGCCGGGAACTCCGGTCGTCTCCGAGGCCGCCTTGATGCTCGCACGGGTGCTGCGGTGGCTGATCGACGCGTGCGCCGAAACCGAGCGCGCGAAAGTTCGCCAGAACCTGGATCGGGCGCCTCGATGGGCCAGTGTTGGTCGACCGGCTGTCCGGACGTCTGGCTGAGACCGTACCCGTAGTTCTTCCCGTGTGGGTCTTCCAGGAACGCAACAGCCACAGCGGCGAGCGCTCTCGTCTTCCTCATCTGCTTAACCTACATACATAGACCTCCAAGCAGGCCGCGGCTGGTGGCGGCGGGGGAGCGGGACGTCGACATCGCGCTGATCTTCGGCATCGGCGTCGAGACCGTGCGGGGTTATCTCGACCGGATCCGCGAGAAGACGAGCGAATGGCGACCGGGAGATGCCGGAGCCAGGCGCGGCAATGGAGCCTGAGTGACATGCACGGCGCGCACCGGCTCCCGCCGCCGTCGCAGGCGACGATCGGGATGTCCGGGCAGATCGCCACGCTTCGGCCTGAGCCCCGAGGGCTCCGCCCGGGCGCCATGAGGCGGTGCACGCCTGTCCGCTCGAGCTTATGCGCGCTGGCGGCCGAGTCATCGTGTGGTCGGTCACGGCCGACCGGCTACCCGAGGAGTGTGGCCAAGAGGGGCCGACCAGGTTGCCCACGTGCAGAGCGACGGCTAAGGGGTCATATCGTCGAAGTCATACGAATAGGTGTGGCAACCTGCAGTGCAAACGTGCGTCTGCGCAGTAGCATGCTCTCATGCTGATCCGCTTCGAAGCGGCGAACTTCCGGTCGATCGCCGCTGCCGTGGAGTTGTCCATGGTCGCGATCGACCGGGAGCGTGAGGCGACTCGTGTGGTCCCGATGCTGGGCGAGAGCCTGCTCGCTGTCGCAGCCGTGTACGGTCCGAATGCCTCCGGGAAGTCAAACCTCATCGCCGCGTTCCATTGGCTGCGGGAGGCTGTCCAGCACTCCCTCCGCATCTGGGACGATGAGATTGCGATCGAACCGTTCGCCTTCGACGGCAATCCGGATGCGCCCAGTGAGTTCGTGGTCGAATCCACGATCGACGGCGTCAGGTTCGAGTATGTGCTCGAGGTGACCAGTGAGCGCGTCGTCTACGAAGCGCTCTTCCACTATCCGGAAAAGAAGCGGCGCCGGATCTTCGAACGGGAGGGGCAGGAACTCAAGCTCCAGCGCGGTCTCGGCAACCTCTCCGGAACACGAGAGCTACTCACCGAGCGTGCCCTGGCGTTGTCGATCGCGCGTCGCTTCGACGAACCCACTGTGTCGAGGTTCGCACGTGATCTTCTCCGTACGCAGGTCCTCGGTCATGTCCCGCGACGAGTGCGCCCACGAGGCGGTGTCTACTTCGCCGGGGCACCGCACTCGGGAACCCGGGCGACCATGCGCTGGTTCGAAGAACGCGATCAACCGTCCCTGTTCGATGAGCGGGAATACGTCCCACCAGGACTCGGTGTCGACGACCGGGAGCGTGCGCTCGCACTTTTGCGACTCGCAGATCTCGGCATTGACGACGTCGTCATCACCCCTCAGGACGAGTCTCCGGATGGTCGTATCGTTCAGTCCCGTGTCAAGATGATCCACCGCGCGGCTGGTAAACATGCCGCCCTGGAATTCGCCGCAGAATCCGAAGGCACGCGAACGTGGTTCCAGCTTATCGGGCCAGTTCTCACCGCACTGTCGAATGGGTCACTTCTGCTCTTTGACGAGCTTGATGCGAGTCTGCATCCAACGTTGTCGGCCCAGCTGATCCAGTTATTCCATGATCCGGCGACTAACCCGCTGGGCGCCCAGCTGATATTCACCTCTCACGACACGAGCCTTCTCAATCATCTCAACCGCGACGAGGTGTGGCTAACGGAAAAGACCCCTGACGGTTCGACTCGCCTCGGGGCCTTGGCTGATTTCGCCGGTGAGCGGGTTCGGCAGTCACAAAACCTCGAGCGGGCCTATCTTCACGGGCGGTTCGGAGCCCTGCCGGACGTCGATCAAGCAGAGTTGCTCCGATCGTTGGGCTTGATCGGATGAGTCCACGTCCGTCCCGTCGCACACAGGCTAAGTCGCTCAGGAGGTCTGCGGGGCATCGGCCGGAGCGCAGGACCATCGTGGTGTTCACTGAGGGGAAGAACTCCGAACCGGACTACATCAACGGCCTGAAGAAGCTGCCGCATATCGCCGAGAACGTGGCGATGAACATCGAGATTCACCCCGATCACGGCGTCCCGCTGACGTTGGTTCGGCTGGCAGCAGACAAGATTGTCGATGACGAGATCGACGAGTGCTGGTGCATCTTCGACGTCGAGTGGCCGAAAAACCACCCCAATCTCGAACAGGCGCTCGCGCTGGCCAAGAAGGCCAGCGTGCGGCTGGCGATCTCCAACCCCTGCTTTGAGGTGTGGCTGATTCTTCATCATCAGCAGTTCAGCAAATTCGCCAACACCGACGAGGTGGAGAGTGCCAGCCGCAAACTCGATGGCCGGCCAGGCAAGAGCATCGACGCAGCAACCTACATGCCACTGCGGAAAGAGGCCTCGAAACGAGCCAAGCTGCTGGAAAAACGCCATGACGACAATGGCACGTGGTTCCCTCATGACAATCCTTCGTCCGGCATGCATCACTTTCTCTTAGCGGCAGAGGGAGAAGGCGAAGGCGATACTGCGCCGTAACCTGCCAGGACGCTGACGGGCGACGTAACGGCTCGTTCGCGGGATTCCCGCCTGCGCCGGAGGCGGGAATCCCGCCTCCATTCCCGTGGAGCAGGGAGGTCAGCGCGGGTTTCGCGGTGATGGATCTCGAGCGTCAGGACGCGGCCGCGCTGGAGCTCACTCTTGGGGCGTGTTCCGGCAGTTCACCCGCGGCGCCGGCCGGCTGCGCCACACCGCCTGGCGCGGCCTGCGCGAGGACCGCAAACCCGCCGACGTCCTCGCCCCGCGCGCCTGCGAACGCGTCGACGCCGAAGCTGCCCCAGCATCTGGCCGGCGGTCGGCACCACGTCCGAACGAACCAGACCCTACTGCGGCCGCGTCGGCACCGCTGGGGCCGAAGGTCACCGTGCAGGCCGGAAACCTGCGTCTCACCTTGTCCAACCTCGACAAAGCAGCTGTATCCGTCGGTGTTCACCAAAGGCGAGGTCGTCCACTATTACTCTCGCGTCGCTGAGGTGCTGCTGCCACATCTCACCGGCCGCCCGGTCAAGTTCATCCGGTTCCCCGACGGCGTCGGTGCCGGCAAGCAACAGTTCTTCGAGAAGAACGTCCCTAACGGCGCCCCGGACTGGCTAACCACCGTCGCGCTCCCCAGCTCCGGCTCCCGCTCCGGCCGCGGCGAAGGCACCATCCACTACGTGCTGCGGGAGGAGCTGCCGGCGTTGGTGTGGGCGGCGAACATGGCGAGGCCTGCTCGGTGAGCCGGACCGTGGTGCGCGAAGCGGTGAATGTCCTGCAGGGACAACTCGGCCACTCGCGGACCGCGCGCTACGTAGGTCGGGGGCCCAGGCCTACGTACGCGGGGACGACCCAGCTTCGGTAGTCGACTGCCGGTCGGACAGGGGACCAGCCCCGCGTGCGCGGGGACGACAAGACGAAGGGCCTCGGCGGCGCGATCGAGGGCGGACCAGCCCCGCGTGCGCGGGGATGACGGTTCTAGGTCCGGGGTGTCGTAGGCCGGGCCGGGACCAGCCCCGCGTGTGCGGGCACGACCACCACAAGACGTTCGGGGATGAGCCCGAGCAGGGACCAGCCCCGCGTACGCGGGGACGACCGCAGCGTGCCCTTGCCGTTGGCGCCTTGGCCGGGACCAGCCCCGCGTGCGCGGGGACGATGGCTTCACCACCGACTGCTGGACTCAGGAGAACGGACCAGCCCCGCGTGCGCAGGGACGACGAGGTGTCAACGGCGTTCGAATTTTGACCCCGTGGCGACGGCCGAACCCGGACCCCCGCGTCGGTTGTTGATCTCTATTCGTTGGTCTTGCCGGCCGCGGGGACGCGGCCCAGGTCTCGGTCCTTCAGGCGGTAGCTGTCTCCCTTCATCGAGATCACGTCGGCGTGATGAACGAGCCGGTCGATCATTGCCGCGGCAACGACGTCATCACCGAAGACTTCACCCCATCGGCCGAACGGCTTGTTCGAGGTCACGATCAAACTCGCCCGTTCGTAGCGGGAAGACACCAGCTGGAAGAACAGGTTGGCGGCCTCGGCCTCGAACGGGATGTAGCCGACCTCATCCACGATGATCAACGGGATCCGGCCGAGTTTGACCAATTCCTGCTGCAACCGGCCGGCGTGATGGGCATCGGCAAGCCGAGCGACCCACTCGGCGGCAGTAGCGAACGCGACGCGATGCCCAGCCTGACACGCCCGGATGCCCAATCCGATCGACAGGTGCGTCTTGCCGGTGCCGGGAGGGCCGAGGAAGACCACATTCTCCTTGCCTGCAATGAAATCCAGTGTCCCAAGGTGGGTGATCGCGTCTCGCTTGAGTGAGCGCTGGTGGTCGAAGTCGAACTCCTCCAACGACTTGCGTGCAGGGAACCGGGCCGCCCGCACTCGTCCCTCACCGCCGTGGGACTCTCGGGCGGCGACCTCGCGCTGCAGACACGCGGCCAGGAACTCTTCATGCGACCAGCCTTCGGCGCGGGCCCGCTCGCCCAGCCGTTCGACCGCTCCAGCCAGCGACGGTGCCTTGAGCGCCCGGGTGAGATAGGCGATCTCGCTGGACACGTTGCGGCCGTTTCCGTTGGCGTTACTGGCTTTGGCGGCCATCAGGCGATCTCCTCGTTCTCGTCGTCGGCCAGACCGAACAGCTGGTCGTAGTCGGTCAGGCTGCGGTGCTCCACCGCCGTGTCGGCCGGCGCAACCGCGGCCAGCCGACGCGCCTGACGCAGCTCGGCGGCCGCGGCGGCGTGAGCGGGGTCGGTGATGCTCTGGTGCTCGGCCCAGCAGCGCTGGTGCTGGGCGACGACGCGACCGTCGCAGGTCACCACCACCTGCTCCAGGCCTGCGACAACCCCGACCCGGCGACCGACCACACTCGGGTGGACCGAGTAGTCGTTGGAGTCCAGCCGGACGTAGTGATCCCGCGGGAGCCGGGTCGTGGCCTGCCAGCCGACGACCGGGGCCACCGGCGGCAGCACCAGCATCGCGGCCCGGTCAGCCTCCCACCGGTCGATCGGCCGGCAGCCCAACCGGAGGTGCTGGCGCTGGTTGGCCCGCACCAGCCAGCCGGCGAGCTGGATGTTGAAGTCGGCCGGCGAAACAAAACTGCGGCCGGGCAGGAACGAGGTCTCCAGATAGCCGTTGGCCCGCTCGACCAGTCCCTTGGCCTCGGGGTCGGCGGGACGGCACTGGATGACCTTGATACCGAGGGTCCCGCGGAAGGCGTTCATCGCTTCGGTCAACTGCGGTTTGCCGCCGCGCCACTGGCCGACCGCGGACTCGTTGTCCCACACCAAGCTCTTGGGCACCCGGCCGAGTGCGCTGATCACCGCCCAGTGCCCGGCCAGCAGGTCCGGTGACTGGCGTGAGGGGATCATCGTCGCGGCCGTCATCCGCGAGTACCCGGACACCATCACCAGCACCGGCGGTCGCCCGACCTGCCCGAACCCGAGCGGGATATCGACCGGCGGGAACCACAGGTCGCACTGCGCGAGCTCGCCGGGCAGGTAGTCGGTCCGGCTGGCCGGATCCGGCGGGGCAAACAGCGGCCGCAGCTCTCGCACGCGCTCTTTGAGCACGGTCAGCGACCTGGTCCAGCCGATCCGCTCAGCGATCACGGTGGCAGGCATCGTCGGCCACAGCGCCAGCAGCTGCCGGATCTGTGGTTCGACCTCGTCCACGATCGACCCCTTGGCCGGCCGCTGGTACTGCGGTGGGGCATCGGCAGCCAGGGCCCGGCGAACGGTGTTACGGCTGATCCCGAGCTGACGGACGATGGCCTTGATCGGCATGCCCTCAGCCCGGTGAAGACGGCGGATCTCCGCCCAATCCTCCACGTTGAGCACTCCCTACTGTCGACGGGGGTCCGTTTTCACCCGTCGCCAGGGGGTCAGTTTTCACGCGTCGCCGACACGAGGCCGCGTTCTCGCTGGTGATCGCGATCTTCGGACCAGCCCCACGTGCGCGGGGACGACTACATGCCCAGCTGGAACTCGTCGCCCGGCTTGGGACCAGCCCCGCATGGGCGGGGACGACTAGCTGTCCATGGTGATCTTCTCGACGTACTGAGTTCGCCTTCCACCCTCGCCTCCCATCCACGGGTGCCGCTCCCTTGGCACAACGGCAGCACTAGGTCCAACCACCGCAGCGCCTCCTCGAACCGCCCCCGCCGGAGGAAAAGCAGGCCACGGGCGTAGAGGCTGTCGCGCTGGATGGTGGTGTTGTCGAGTCGCTGGGCCAGGGTTTCCGCGCAGTCAAGATCGGCTTGGACCTGTTCCCACCTGCCCAACAGAGTGCCTGCCTCCCCACGGCTGATCAGGAGGTGTGCTTTCAAGGTGAAGTTGCCGGTTCCGCGGGCAGCGGTGATCCCCAGACTGAGAGTTTCGATCCACTCGTGGGGGCTGCCCGCTGAGAGGAGAAAGTTGCCGGCGTCGGCGAGGGGAAGGACATGGTGGTCGAGTTGGTGGTCGGCGGCGTGCTGGAGCGCGGCGAGGATATTGGTGCGTTCGGTGGTGAGCCAGCTCCACGCCTCTTCCGGACCAGCGAGAGGATGCGGATAGTCGGGTTCGGCCACCACCGCCGGCAACTGCACGGCCGTGGAATAGAGGTGGTGGTCGGCGGTGCGGACGGTGTGGGTGTACCAGGTAAGCAAGGATTCGAGGGCGCGGTGGCGGTCGTCGGGGGTGTCGTGGCGATGGGCTTGGTCGGCGGCGTAGGTGCGAAGCAGGTCATGGAACCGGTACCGGCCACCACCGACATATTCGATCAAGTGCGCGGCGGTGAGTGCGGACAGCAGCGGGCGGGTGTCGGCGGGCGATAGTTCGGCGAGTGCGGCGGCGGCAGGCAGGGACAGGTCGGGTCCGGGCTGCAGGCCGAGGCGCCGGAACAGGCGCGCTTGCGCGGGCGGGAGCCGCTGGTATGACCAGTCGAACACGGCGCGAACGGCGGTCCGCTCGTCCCCGGTCTCGCTGAGGACCGCCAGGCGGGTGCGGTCGTCGGCGAGACCGGCGACGACATCGGCGACGGCCTGGTGTGGGAGGGCCGCGGCGCGGCCGGCCGCGATCCGCAGCGCCAGCGGCAGCCGGGCGCACAGGCGGATCAGCTCGTCGGCCGCGTCCGGCTCGGCGGCGACACAGTCGGCGCCGAGGATGCCGGTAACCAGGTCGAGGGCTTCGCGTGGGGAGAGCAGATCAAGGGTCAGGCGGCGAGCAGCGTCGGTGACGACCAGGCCGGTGAGGCTGTCACGGCTGGTCACCAGCACCATGCAACCGGGTGTGCCGGGCAGCAGCGGCCGGATTTGCTCAGCGCTGTAAGCGTTGTCCAGCACCATCAGTAGCCGTTTTCCTGCCAGCAGCGACCGCAGCAGCGCTGCCTGCTCGTCCAGGTCTGCGGGGATCGCACGCGGGGCGACGCCGAGTGCGCGCAGGAACCCGTTGAGGGCCTCACTGGCGATGGCAGGGGTACCGGGGCCGTAGCCGCGCAGGTTGATGTGCAGGGTGCCGTCGGGGAACCGGTCTTGAGCGCGATGGGCCCAGTGCGGGGCAAGGGTTGTTTTTCCGATGCCGCCGGCGCCGTCAACGGCGGTGATCACCACCGACCGAGCTACCTGCCCAGTAATTCCGTCACGGCCGGGTGCGGGCGGGATCAGCGCGTCGAGGGCGGCCAGGTGCTCGGCACGGCCGGTGAAGTCCCGCACCGCCGCGGGCAGCTGCCGCGGTACCACTCCACCCGAGCCGGGCCTGGAACTAACGTCGGGATGCCGGGCGCCTCGCCCGCTACTGCCAAGCGGTGTGAGGGCGAGCTGGTAGGGATGGTCGGGCAGGGTGATCCAGCCGGTGGTGTCGGGTTCCTTCACCGTGACCGGGACAGAGCGCCAGGTGGCGGGTGCGGCGGCGGGGGTGTGGCGGATGACGTCGTCGAACAGCCCGTCCGAGGCGATCACCGCCAGCACCCCTGGCGACTCGGTCAGCGCCGCCTTCAGCGGCGGGGCGTCGCACAACCGGAACGTTCGGATGAGCGCGGCGGAGGAGATGCCGTGGGTGTCGTATCCGACTTCTCCGGCGTGCAGCGCTACCCGCAGCCGCAGCCGCAGCCGCAGCCGCAGCCGCAGCCGCAGCCGCAGCCGCAGCCGCAGCCGCAGCCGCTGCGCATCGGGGTGGGTGTCGTTGTGCACGCGCAGCCGCGTCACCAGTACTGGCAGCGCTACTTCCACGAACTGGGCTTTGTCCGTCTCCGACGAGACGAGCGCGACGATGACGTCTCCGCGCATTTCGCGGTAGCAGTCCTTCCACTGCACTCCGGCTGCAGCGAACGCTGCCCGCATGACCGCGTCGAGCCCGTCGCGCACTGCCTGCAAGTGCGGGCCCGTCCGGCGCGGATCGCCGAACCCTTCGACATCCGCGACCACGATCAGGTGATGTCGTGACCCCGGCCCCCGCACCGCCACCATCGCCCGCCCTCTCTTCCCGGCTCCACAAGAACGCAGGATCTGTTCACCGTCGCAAAAATCCGGCACGAGAGGTAGCCCCTGCACGGGGTGCCTGGTCCTGAAACTGAGCCGTTGACTTGGTCGGCGTCGTGATCATGACGGGGTGATGACCTCGACCGTCGTCGACGGAATGAGCGGCGACGCCTGCCCAGAGGCTGGCGCCGGTCGAGGGGCGCACTTGCTGCCGCAGGCGACATCAACGCCCTGGAGAACCCGCAAACCCTGCTTCGCGAGCACGGCGGGGCGCGAAGCCAAATGGGCGGAGAGCGCGTCGGGCTCACAGTGCAGGTCGTGGAGGGTGCGGACTTATGCGCTCGGATATCCCGCCATTGGGTACTCCGTCAAAGATGTTCCCATACGAGCAGGCTGTTTCAGGTGAGCGGAGCTAGGTGCGGAGTTGCCAGATCTATGTGATTCGCTGCGCCAGTTCCACTGTTCGATCCTCGATCGCCTGGTCAGTCCACTTGTCGAGGTGTTTGTCGACGAGTCGCTTGTTCAGGAGCAGGACGCTGTGAGCGCTGATGCCGGCGCGCTTTCCCTCGGGGCTCGGAGCGCCGGCTGTCGGTGGCCACGGACTGTTCGAGATGACGGGGTTGAGCCGGGCGGTCACCAGTGTCAGGTTGCCGAGGGTTTGTATGCGGTGGTTCCGATCTTGGATCGACGCGGGGTCTGAGGGGTAGTCGGCGCCCCAATGCTGCTCCCAGCTCTGTGGCATGAGGTGCTCGATCGTGAGGTCGCCGCGTCGGCAGTGGGCTTCCTCAGTCTTGGGGGATCGGTAGCTGTCCTCGAGTGCTTCGAGGATCATGCGTCCGCGGCGGCGCGGTGTCATGGAGTTGTAGAAGCGAATGCGCCGAATCGAGTCGATGACTTCTTCGTCGGTCGGCCAGCGGCGGGTGTCGGCGGTTTGCTCGGCAAGGAACGTTTCGGTGATCTGCCCGGCCTCGGCCGGGTCGGCTGTGCGTAGCCGTCGGAGAAGTTCGACGACCAGGTTGGTGGTGTCGGCGATGCTGACTCGGCAGAGCATGCGCCGGACGAGCCAGCTTTCGAGTGCGGTCAGGGCTTGGTCGCGGGCCTGTTCGGGCACCCCCGAACTCGGGCGCGCCAGCCAGAGCAGTAGCGGCATGGTCGCGGCGATGTCCATCACTTGGATGACCCGGTAGTAGAAGGTGCCGGGGACCGAGTGCGGCGGGAAGTCGGACAGGTGCCGATACGTCTTCGCATCCGCCTGCAACTCGGCCATGACGGTCAGAACGTCTTCGGCGGGCCGCAGCACATGGTCGCGGAAGTCGGTGAAGATGCGGTCAGACGGCACGACGTGCGCGCGCCGCATGGTCAGCCAGTAACTCAGGAAGATGTCGATCCGCGGCCTGTTCAGCCGGCCTTGCCGCTGCTCTTCACGCCAGAAGTCGCCGGACAGCGTGTCCCAATAGTCGCGATCGAGCTTGTCGACGTCCAGGTGCTGCCGCTCGGCGGCCTGGAAGACGGCGTTTTTGACCAGGTCGGCTGCCAACAGTGGCGCACCGCGGTCGTTGAGGGCTTCGAAGATCGCTTGAGCGTTGTCTGCTGGCTCCAGGTTGATGACGACCAGTTTGAGGTTGAGGGCCAGGGCCATGGTGAGGGCACGTAGTCGATCGGACGGCGTGCTGTTGTCGTCGGTCGAGGCGTCGAACGCCCAGCTGGTGATGCGTTCACGCAGGAAGACAATGGCTTGGCTGACACGATGGCCGCTCGCATCGTTGGCCTCGTCATCGTCCATCGTGGCTTGGAAGGCTGCACGGTCGGCGTTGATCGGCCAGACCTTGAGGATCTCATCGTCGCTGTCGACGATGTGCTCCGGATTCCGCACCAGCGTGGTCAGGAGAGCCGCGTCCCGCTGCCGGCCATGCTTGGCCGCGACCTGACGCGTGGCGTTGAGCAGCAGCTGGAGCGTAATGAGCCGCTGCTGGCCGTCGATAACATGCCTGACCTGGATAAATCCGGCGGGGATACGCTGCTGATCGAGCACCACAGCGCCCAAGAAGTGCGCTGGCACCTCGGACGGCGTCGGTTGCTGGCTGGATTCCAGCAGCTCTTCGGCAACTGCCCGCACGTCCTCCCACAACGGTTCCCACTGCTTCTCGATGTCCCAGACGTAGGGGCGTTGGAAGACCGGGATGACGTAGCGGACCTGCGGCTCGAACAGCTTCTGCGGCGTCAGCGTGTTGGCTTCCACGAACGACATCCCACAGAGTCCGGCAGTTGGGCGCGACCAGGAAGCCTAACGGCCCTTTCCGACTGTCGCCGATCGCTGGCGGTCAGAGACCACGGCGGATCACCCGTACGCCGTAGTAAGCAGCTGTATAACGAAATATTCGGCAACGGCGAAACTTGATATCGCCGGTCGAACTGAACTCGTCAGTGGCAAACCGTGCCGAGCCGTGGTCATTCGTATCGAATTTTCTGCCGTCAGCTTCCCAGCGCGGGACCAGCCCCGCCTGCGCGGGGACGACAGGATCGCCGCGCCCATTGTGATCACGCGGTTCGGACCAGCCCCACATACGTGGGGGATGACATACCGATCGTCCTGGCCTACTTCATCTACGCGGGTCCAGTCCCGCCTGCGCGGGGACGACGAACAGGCCGCGATGAACGCCGCCCTCGTCGACGGAGCAACCCCGCCTGCGCGGGGACGACATCACCATGTCGCACAGCACCAGCTTCACGTTCGGACCAGCCCCGCCTGCGCGGGGACGACGCCGAGCGCCTCGGCTCGACGTTCGTCGAGGCCGGACCAAACCCCCGCCTGGGCGGGGGCGACCTGGCGACGAACCCGCACGCGTGGCGGCACCTGGGACCAGCCCCGCCTGGCGGGGACGACACCCAGCTGCAGTGGGCCGCCGGCCGCGAAGGGGGATCAGCCCCGCCTGCGCGGAGACGACGCATAGCCCGAGGGCGCAGACCAGATCATCAACTGACCAGCTCCGCCTGCGCGGGGACGAACCCGAGTCGATCACCAAGTATGCGCGCGATGTCCGGACCAGCCCCGCATACGCGGCGACGACGGCAAGTTGACCAAGGTCCTCGACAACCCCGGAGGACCAGCCCCGCCTGCGCGGGGACGATTGGCGGTGCTCCAACCTTTCTTGCGCACGTCTTCAGTCACCAGCTGCTCTGGAGCTGGAGGCATAGAGTTGCCGGCCATCGAAGTCGATCGATGTCCAGTTGTGGTGGTGAGCCTTGAACGTCCTGTTCGTTATCGGCCGCATACTCCGTGATCGCGCGCCCCCGCCTTCACCATGCCCGGGACGTGGTTCCACAACAAAGCACGGACGCGAGCGGAGACCTCTGAGATCTCCAGCAACCATCGGTCCATGTGACCGCGAAGGCTGGATGGCGCCACGACCAGATCCTCCCGCCGCTGCGGGAGGCGTCCACCTCGCGATACGACACCACCTCAAGCGACTGGAAGATTGCGAGCCGGAGCCAGGCTCAAAAGCCCGCACCCGTAAGCCTTGGCGCGTCCGATGCCGTCAGCGAGGGCCGCGGTGAATGCCTCGCGGTCAGTGACGATCAGGTGCCCGTCGAAGCGAACAGGCTCCACGGTGATCTTCGTCGAACCATCCTTCCGGCCGGTCGCTGCGGCGATCGGGGTGACCGCGAGATCCGGCAATCCGCCGGCAGCGCTGGGGACGACGAAGCCGTGGCGTTCGCCTTGGCGGATGAGCCAGTCGATCTGGTCGGTGGGCTGGCGGAGCGGGAAGCGCTTGCGTGTCTTGCTGTCGCACTTGGTGGGGTTGGCGGTGAAACGGAACGCGAACTTGCGGCCCGGGCTCACGGCGTCGAGGACCGGCTGTAGCGGCCGGACCTCCGCGGGAGCGGCGAGGTGGCCGGTGGGAAGTTTGCTCCACTCGGGTTTGCTGTGGCTCTGGACGTATTGGACGAACCCGCCGCGGTGGCTGTCGAGCCGCCAGAGGAGGCCGTGGGTGCGTCGGGCTTCGTTGCTCGGTGGGAGTTCGGGGTAGACCGACATGAGCGTGCGGTGCATGTCGTGCACGTTGGCGTAGTCGCGGCGGAACGTGCGGGATCGGATGTTGATGGTGAGCTTGCTCAGGAACATCGGGTTTCCTCGGTGGGGATCATCGCCGGAGTCAGGGGGACGTCGTCGACGAGGACGGTGCGGGTGGCGTAGCGGCGAGCGCCGTCGGCGAACGACACCGGGACGTCGTTGCGGGCTTCCGCGCCGGGAGCCGACGGCAGGCAGTCGACGACGGTCCGCAGCGCGAGCTTCCGCTGCGCGTCGTCCAACTCGGCGACGCGCTCAGGGTGCTCAAGCCACCGATGGCTGCGCAGGACGTCCTCGAGCGAGGCATCCTGGATGCAGTCGAACAGTGGCTGGGCGGGTACGAACGCGCGCCGGCCGAAGTACAGCGGCCAGTGCGGTTTCGTGACGGCCTCGCCGAGCCGGGTCACCAGTTCGAGGGAGCCTTCGAGGGCGACGAGGAACAGGGCGTCGGCGAGGTAGTAGCGTTCGCTGACCACGGTGCGGTGCCCGGTGCCCTGGGTGGTCGGGACGTTCTGGGTGGTGTGGTAGTCCCGTTCCAGCAGCCCTTCGCGGTCTACCCGGACACCGAGCCGTAGGGTCGCGAGTTCGGCGATCTGCTTTTCGTCGTCGCGTTCCACTCCGCAGGCGGCGGCGAGCACGCCGACGATCCCGGACTTGGTGGGCTCCATGCTGGTGTCGCGGAGCACGCCGCGAGCGCGCTGGCCCCACGACTGCAGCGGCGCGTCGATGCACAGGATGAGAGTGTGGCTCATACGGCGGCCGGCTCCGTCGCGGCCAGCAGGCCGGCGGTGAACTCGCCGAGGTTCGCGGCTGTCTCGGCGCCCTCGATGGTGAGCGGCTCGCTCGTGACGGACGCGGCAATCGCGGCACGGATGCCGTCGTCGCCGTAGAAGCCGCGCAGCTGCGTGAAGTGGGCGGCGAGGCGGTGGGCGGAGGCGGTCATGACGTCGGCGTCGCTGACGGGCTTGAGGAAGGCGTTGGCGAGGTTCCAGGCGTCGCCGTCGCGGACGACTCCGAGCAGGACTTCGGGTTTGGTGAGGGCCGCCATCGAGTTCTGTTTGCCGCTGGGGACGGCGTGGATGAACGCGTTCAGCCACGCTTTGGCCGCGCGCGCCGCGAGGTCGTGGTCACCGCCGAGGTTCCGCTCGAGCTGGTCGAGGTCGAGGTTGGCGTAGCGGTAGTAGCAGGCGGCGTTGAAGTCGACGGTGCCGATCATGTCGGCGCCGGACTCGGCTTCGGGCTTGAGGTCGTCGACGGCGGTGTAGAAGTCGAACTCGGTGGCTACCGCGTGGGTGGACAGCGCATGTGCGACCTGGGACGCGGCGGTGACGCTGAAGTCCTTGTTGTCGGCGATCATCCGGCCGAACAACGCGACGTCGGCGGCGCGGCTGGCGTCGAGCAGCCGACGAGCGTGGGTGAGCGCGTCCTTGTCGGGCTTGACCTTCGGTGGCTTCTTCGTGCCTTCCTTGGCCGCGGCGATCGCCAGCAGTTCGTCCCAGTGCTCGTCGCAGTAGCCGGCGAGGTAGGTGATGGCGTCGTGGCCGACGAAGAGGAGGTATTCGGTCAGGCCGGTGGTCTGGTCGACGCCGAAGCCGAGCTTCTCCAGCCCGGCGATGGCCACCCCACGCGCCTCGTCGAGGTCCCGGCCGCGTTCGGCGAGCACGGCGGCCGCCTCGGCCCGCAGGCGCTTGGTCCGCACCGCGGTCTCGTGCTCGTCCAGGCCGTGCTGGGCGAACAGGTTCCGGGCGGCACGTTTGAGGCTCTGGCTGGAGATCCGGCCCCGGGTGACGCCGCCGAAGGTGGCGGTCTTGGGCTGGCCGACGTCGTCGCGGTTGAGGTTGCTGACGGGAAACGACTGCAGCAGGTGGAGTTCGAGAATCATGATCGGTTTCTCCGGGGTCGGGATCAGTCGGTGGTCGCGGTTGTGGCTGTGGTGGCGGGGGCAGTGTGGAAGTCGCGGGCCCAGCGCAGGCGAACGCGGTGGGCGGCCTTGTCCTGGTGGTTGTCGCCGAGCAGGACGACGAGGTCGTCGAGCAGACCGGCGTAGTTGATCGGGATGTTGTCGGAGGCCAGCAGCCGGATCACCTGTCGCAGGTGGTGAGGCAGCGCTGCGCGGTCGATCTGCAGCAGCTGATCGAAGCGGCGGGTCGCGGCGTCGCCTCGCAGTTCCTGCAGGGTGCGCATCGACGTGCCGAGTGAGCGCTTGGCGAGGGTGCGGTGGGGGTTGGTCGCGAACAGGCCCGCGATCAGCAGCCACACCTCCAGCTCGGAGTCGGGCGGATCGTGCCGGAACACGATCTCGTGCGCGCCGAGCTGCGGCTGTCCCGTGGCCAAGCCGCGGCGCAGTCCCGCCAGGGTCTGGCGGCTCGCCGCCTGTCGCGCGGCGTTGCCGGAGTCGGCTGCGGCGTGCAGGACGTGCAGTCCCTTGATGAACGCGTACCGGCGTTCTGAATACGGTGCGCTCACTCGTCGCCCTTCGTCAGAAATTTGGCTATCTGAACGTCGAAGCGGCCTAAGACCTGCCGCATCCGCTTGTACAGGCCGTTTTGGTGCTTCCCGAGCGCCCTCAGATCGCGGCCCCTCGCATCCAAGCCGGTCGCCCAGCCATCGGCGGCCCGCCGTGCGACGGAGTCCACGACCCGGCGCCAGTCCTTCAGGACCTGCCGCTCCGGTGTCCCCGCGACCCGGGCGTCGTTGAGGCTGCGGAGGAACCCGGCGAACGGTCGCGGCAACACCGGCCAGTAAGCCAGATCGAGCGTGACGTCGGGCTCGGCCCGCAGCTCCTTGTGGTACTCACGCTGAAACGCCCGCAGGGCGGCGCCGGCCTCGTCGGCCAGCTCGATCGCGGCTCCGACCAGCCCGGCCACGTCGCCGCGTCCTGCGCGGATCAACGCGACCGGCGCCGGTACCGCCTCTTCGAAGTATCCCTCGACGACACTGGCGTTCTTGTCCAGCCGCTGACCGAAAACCCGCAACGTAAAGACGGTGTCGCCGGGAATGTGGTCTCGCTCGGCGCGGTCAGCGAGCTCCTTCAGCGCGCGGGGCCGTTGCCGGCTGCGTTCCTCCTGCCAGAGATCGACCAGCAGCAGCTCGACGCTGTGCCGCCAGACACCCCGGACCGGGTGCAGGCGCACCGGCAGCATCGGCGCCTCGGCCTTCGGCCGGCCTGACGCCGTCAGCGTCGTGCGGTAGGCGGCCATGAACTCGACATCCGCCACCTTATCGACGAGTTCCGTGCCCGGGCTGAGTACCGCTTCGGCGACGACGGGCGTCCCGTCGCGGTCGTCAGGAACCAGCAGGACACGCCGCGACGGCCACGTCAGCAGGTCCGTCCAGCCGCTGCGCCGGCGCCGGTCCGGCTCAGCGGGTGGCACCGGTCGCTCCCAGGTAGGAGCGTCCGCCGGATCGGCGGGATCGTATCGGGTCGCGTTGAGCAGCAACGTCTCCTTGAGGTTGCCGCCTTCGACGAGGACGACGGCGAAGTTGTTGCAGGGAGCGCGTTTCGAGGACTTGATCGTGGACGCCGGCGTCTTCATGCCGCCGGGGTCGTAGGCGTGGGCGGTCACCAGCCACCGCGCGGCCGCGGCGGGGGTGAGCTCGATCCGGTCACCGGCGGTGGTGTGGTCGAACAGCGTCACGTTGTTGCCGACCGCCCGGTCCGGGATCAGCTTCGCCACGGTCGACTTCTTCACCGCGGGCAACGCCGCGCACTGCAGGAACGGCCGCTGCGGATCGAACAGGTCGAACGCCCCCGGCCAGCGGGCGAAGTACGTCGAGAGCGGCTCGCGCTCGAAGGATTCGGCTTTCCACAGTGCACCCCAGTCCCCGCTTCGAGCGGGACCGTAGGCGCGGTGCAGGAGCGCTAGCACCAGCCGGTGCAGGGCGGCGGTCATCGGCGGTGTCTCTCCGACGATCCGCCGGATGTCGTGCGCGGACGTGAATAGCTCGCTCAGCCCGGCTTCGCCGGGTCTGCCGTCCAGGTGGACCACCGGGATCCACGGCTCGGTGATGAGGTTGAAGGACGCGGTCATGTCTCCTCGGCCGGGTAGACGCCGAATTTCTCGTGGTAGCGCAGGTCGTGTCCGCCGATCTGGCATCGGCCGTCGGTGAAGATCAGCGCGCGGTGCCGGTTGATGTGCGGATTCTCCGCGAATTCCGCCGGTACGCTGGTGGCCAGCAGCGCCCGCACGACGGCGAACGGGACGGAGACCGGCGCGGTCAGCACGGTCGCGGACTGCGCTGGGTCGTCGCTGCCGGAGCAGATCAACGTCGGTTCGCCTGCCGGGTCACGGCGGTAGAGCACCACCCTGACCGACGACCCGACGACGTTCTCCTCGATGGTCATCGTCGGCCTCCCGAATTCTTGCGCGTGCGGATCGGCCTGGGGTAGCCGGTCAGCTCGTGGAGTTCCTCCACCAGGTGGGGCAGCGGCAGGCATGCGCCGGCCGCGGCCATCTTGTCGTTGTGATGTGCTGTGGCGAGCCGCTGGGTTGCCTGGTTCCAGGCGGCCTCCCAGCCCAGTGGGCAGGCGAACTGGTCGCTGTAGACCTTTTCGACCAGTTCGGCCACCTCGGTCCAGGACTCGATGGTTGACAGCTCCCGCAGTAGCGTCCAGGTGCGTAGCAGCACGATAGGGGCGTAAACCGCGTGCGTGTACCGGGGGAACTGCGGCCCTGTCGCCGTGTCGCTCACCCCGGTGATGGCCATGACCAATCGACCGCGCTCGGCACCGCGTTGATGGCGGTGCACCCGGCCGACTCGCTGCAGCATCGAGTCGATCGGGGCGAGGTCGGTCAGCAGCCGGTCGAAGTCCAAGTCAAGGCTCTGCTCCAGTACCTGGGTGCCGACCACGATCGCACGCTGTGGCCGGGCGCCGTTCTCACCGAAGAATCCTTCCAGTTCGTTCTCCACCTTCCGGCGCGTCGCCTCAGGGAGAGTGCCGTTGATCGCGACCAGCAGCGGACGTTCCCGTTCCGGCAGCGTCGCGATGCGCTTCTCGAGCTCGTCGTAGGTCTCGACGGCACGGCGGACCAGGTTGTGCACCACCGCAACACAACGGCCCTTCGCCGCTTCGGCCAGCAGCCAGTCGACGACGTCGCCATCGGGAACGTGTTCGAGATGGACCGTCCGATTTTCGTTGACCTCGGACACTGTCGTCTCGAGGTACTCGACGTCACCGGCGGCCTTCGCGAGCGCCACCCGCGGATAAGCCGCCTCTGTCGGCGCGGCGGGGATCTCGTGGGGGTAGCAGCCTCGGGCGCCGGCCTGCCATGCAGCGATGAGGTCATGGCGCCGTCCGGCGGGCAGCGTCGCCGACAGCAACACCACCGGCACACCGAGCGCGCCGAGCCAGGTGAGCAGCCTGGCCAGCGTGGTGGACATGTAGGTGTCGTAGGCGTGCACCTCGTCGATCACGACGACCTTGCCCGCCAGCCCCGTGAGCCGGACGAACACGTGCCCTGATCGGAACGTCGCCTTCAGCGCCTGGTCGATGGTGCCGCAGCCGAGCGCGGCGAGCAGGGCCAGCTTGCGGGTGAACCACGTCCTGGCGGCCACGTCGGAATCGCCGACCTCGTCCAGTCCCACCTCGGCCGGCTGCGTAGAATCGGTTTGCAGGGCGCCGGCGTAGACCAGGTGCACATCGGTCGGATCGCCCAGAGCGCGCTGCATCTTCTCCACGACCTTGCGCGTCTGCCGGCTGGAGGCCTGCGTCGGCAACGCGAAGTAGAACCCGGCCAGATCCAGACGTCGCACCAGCGCCGCAGCGGCCTGCAAGGCTGCCTTGGTCTTGCCGTCGCCGGTCGGTGCCTCGATCAGCAGCAGCGCAGGTTCGTCAAGGTCAGCGGTCAGCCGCTCGACAAGACCCTGAACCGGCCGGGGAGCACTGTCGAAGAGCACATCGAACCGGGACGTCGTCGGCCGCCACGGTGCCATGTTCAATCGGGCGACGGCCTGTTCTGTTCGCTTCCGGGCGTCGTCGGCGTAGGCGGCGAGGTCGAACACCGCTTCCGGCGGCTCGAAGTTCCGCCGATCGGAGGCGACCCAGTCGCTCACGGTGGTCAGCGCCGCCAGTGCGACACCGTTCGGCACGGACAGCTGGACATCCCGCCAGGGCAGTCGACGCGGATCGGGCAGCCCACACAGTTCGGCAACCTGGAGCACGAGATCCGTCGTCGCGGCTTCCCAGGCCTGGCCGCCACGACTGTTGCTCTCACCTCGTACCTGGGTGATTTCCTGACCTGAGGGAAAGTGCCCGTGATGTCCGCCAGCTACAGCGGCCAGCGTGGCTGCGGTTTCCCTCGTGGCGCCCCAGCTTTCCAGCAGATTCTGGAGGTGAAAGGTCGTCAACAGGCCGTGGGGCGTGTCCGCGTGGCCCGAAAAGCCAGCGGGCTTGGCTACGAACTCGACGTCATGTAGACCCCATGGCCCGATTCTAGTGGCCGCCAAAGGCAAGTTCAAAGCCTGGAAAGAAGGTGAATACTTGCCGAGGTCGTGGATGGCGCAGAAGAATGCGACCCACTCCCGCGTGTTCTTCTCGCCCAGTGCGCCGAGAGACTTCCGCAATTCGGTGCGCATCCTGCCCCGGACTAGAAGAAGATCGGACAGTACTCGTGCGGTGTGGAAGGTGTCGATCATGTGGCAGACCAACGGATGGCATCGCTCGAGTCCGGCGGACTTGCCCCAAGGCTCGGTGATCTTCGCCTTGTTCGTGTGCGGTGATGTCACTTTCCCTCGTGGACGGTCGACGTCAACGTCAGCAGTTGAAAGCCTATCTCAAAGACGGTGATGTCTATTCTTAGGCTGCCTGACGGACGGTTCAGGCCGGTTCTGCCACGTGACCTGGTGATCAACAATGGAATTCAGGTCGTCGGCACGGGACCAGCCCCCGCGTGCGCGGAGACGCCCCCAACCACACCTACACCTGCCAGGTCCGCGGGAACCAGCCCCGCGTGCGCGGGGACGACAGGCCGCCGTACTCGTCGAGCAGCGGGAGCCCGGGACCAGCCCCGCGTGCGCGGGGACGACGGGATCAGCGCCGACTCGAACGAGCTGGAGACGGGACTAGCCCCGCGTGCGCGGGGACGACGCCGAGATGATGCGGCGGGGCTGCATCGAGATCGGACCAGCCCCGCGTGCGCGGGGACGACACTTGCTGACCTGCGAAGTCGACAGTCGTTGATCGCCACCGTCGCCGCGGCGCTGCGCGGGTGCCGACTGTGCTGACTACTCGCCAGTGCGGCTCCGCGCGGTCGTGCGACTGGTCGAGCAATGCCAGGCCGGCTGCCAGGCCGTTCATGTGCTGGCTCGTAGCGGCGACGGCTGCCGCCCCGCCACGATCTTGTTACGCCGAGGCTTTGGGAGTAACGGCGGGCACCCGGACGGCGACATCGCACAGGCACCATGATCCAAGGGGAATCCATGCGAATGAGAACAATTGCCGCGATCGGCGCGGTCACCGGAGGCGTCTTCCTCGGCGGCTGCGGCGTGCCGAGCGCCAACACCGGCAGTGTCAGTCCGGCGTCGGCAGGCGCGTCCAGCGAGGCCGCAGTGCCGGCCGAGCAGAAGCCGGCGCCCAGTTGGGGACAGCGCTACACCTGGAAGTCGGGGCTGGCGATTGAACTCGCCGAACCAGTAGCGTGCAAACCTTCGTCCTATGCGTCGCCACCGAACGTCGAGCGCGCCGTCAAAGTCAGGTTCACGATCGTCAACGGCACGGACAAGCCCTACGAAGCGGCAGCGCTGGCCTTCGGCAACGACGTCCAGTTCGCTGGCGCGAAAGCCGAACCGATCTTCGACAGCGGCGGTTCCTGCGGCGGGGGCGGGCTGGACGCCGCCACGGTGCTGCCGGGCAAGACCTACACCTACGAGCAGGCTTACGCGGTCGGCAAAGGGAAAGGCGAATTGCAGATCGCGCTTCAACCGGATTTCGCGTCGGACAAGGCTGTGTTCGTCGGCCAGGCATGATCGGACCTGAGGTGCGGTAGGCAGCGGGGGGAGGGCGGATGGCGGGGCACTCCGATCCACCGCCGAGGTCTTGGGTAGCGGCGAGTGGACGGTGGCCTTCGGGTAGCGCCGCGGGCAACCCGCGGCGACGTCCGCCGTCGGGTCGGCGCCCCAGCGGTCCCGGAACGCGCGCGGGTAGAGCCGGTCCAGCCACTGGGCGACGGTCATGCCGGTCGGACGTCGAGCCGCCGGAGCCCGGCGTCGGCCACCCGGGCCATGGCGCGCAGTTTGCGCTCCAGGACCGTGCGTCCCTGGTCGGTGATCTGCACCGGGCGCTGACGCCCTTCGCCGTTGAGGGCTTCGATCAGCCCTTTCGTCTCCAGACGGGGCTTCGACAACTAAATTGCCTGTGTACTCGGCTTCTCAATTCGACCAAATCTAGGCGGGACCAGTTCCGCCTGCGCGGGACGACCGCGAACACTTCAAGACCGCACCCACCCAGCTGGGACTAGGCCCGCCTGCGCGGGGAAGAAGACGACACCACCGACCCGGTCCAGATCGCGAAGCGGGGACCAGCCCCGCCTGCGCGGGGACGACGAATAGGCCGCGATGAACGCCGCCCTCGTCGACGGAGCATCCTCGCCTGCGCGGGGACGACATCACCATGTCGCACAGCACCAGCTTCACGTTCGGACCAGCCCCGCCTGCGCGGGGACGGCACGTCGACTTCGAACGGCTCGGCGGCCGAGTAAGGACCAGCCCTGCCTGCACGGGGACGACACCACCGCCGCCGGCGCTTCGCGATCCCCTGGGACCAGTCCCTCCTGCGCGGAGACGACTCCGACCGGCGCCGCGACACCACGGTGATGAACGGACCAGCCCCGCGTGCGCGGAGACGACGCCGCGACGTCGTCGGGCGTGGGGTACTTGGCGGGACCAGCCCCGTGTGCGCGGGGACGACGCGGCGTCAGCGGTGCCGAGGTCGGCCTGGTCGGGACCAGCCTCGCGTGCGCGGGACGACATGGTCGAGACCGACGGCCACCGTAGCGTGCAGGGACCAGCCCCGCGTGGGCGGGGACGACGGCAACCCGAGCGGCGTGGCCGGCGTCGACGCGGGACCAGCCCTGCGTGCGCGGGGACGACCGCCGTAACGTGACGCCGGCGTACAGCAGCATGAGACCAGCCCCGCGTGCGCGGGGACGACCCGTCGGACACGGACATCCTGACCGGCGATCGGGGGCCAGCCCCGCGTGCGCGGGGAAGACACCGGTACCGACCAGCAGGCCGCCTACTTCCAGGGACCAGCCCCGCGTGCGCGGGGACGACATGAGCGGCGCCGCCGCGGACTGCAGCGACGACGGACCAGCCCCGCGTGCGCGGGGACGACTTGGCTCCGGAGTCCGCGACGTCGATCTTGACGGGACCAGCCCAGCGTGCGCGGGGACGACCTGCCGCACGGTTTCCCGTCCGGCTTGGTTCCGGGACCAGCCCCGCGTACGCGGGACGACGGATCGATTCCGGACGGGTGGCCGATCCAGTGGGGACGAGCCCCGCGTGCGCGGGGACGACCTGGCGGTGGACCCGGCGTGCGGATGCGGCGTGGGACCAGCCCCGCGTGCGCGGGGACGACACTTGCTGACCTGCGAATCTAGCAGTCGAACAGCGTTTTTAGTTCACTTTGCTGCTGCGCCTCTTACGTGTTTCCAGCTATTCAAGGTACCGCCGAGGGTGTCGCACAGCCGATCTGCTCGAGCTGCGCAGTCGTATGGAGACGCGACTGTGGCCGCGGATCACGGAGGCTCAGTGGCTCGCTCAGGTGACTGCGCAGGCGGTGCGCCGGATCGGCAATATGCGACCGCCCGCTGAACTCGCCGAGGAGAGGGCCGCAGTTCGGGGCTGAGCTCCCCGCGGTGGGTCTCCGGCCAGTTCGTCGGAGACCCACCGACTCTGTGAACAATGAGCGGCAGCCGGATGCAGGGCGGCGCGGCAACTCGCGCCGAGCCGCCGCGTACGCGACTTGGCCGCTGTTACAGGCGCGACGATCGAGTTCTTCTACCTCACCACTGCTGGAGTGCTGGGAGGTCGTCGCGACCAGTCGGGGCCGCGGGCCGGGGCTCGCTTGCCCAGCGTCGCGCTGCACCTTCCGGGACCCGGCGGTGCCGTCTTCATCGCCGAGGTACACCGGCGGCCGCTGCGCAAGGCCCCGAGCGAGCCGGCGGGCAGTGATCGCCCCGGGAAAGCGCCCGGCGACCTCGCACTCGGTGAGCGCGCCGAACGCACCGATCGTACGCAGGCTCAGGCATGCAGCCCTACGAGCTCGCCGCGGTCGTCGCCGGCTGGTCGAGCTCGGGCAGCCAGCCTTCGGCGAATATTCGTCGAGGAGACAGGGGTCTTGCCAGAACGCCGCCGCCGCGTAGACCGGTTGGGCCGAAGGGTGCGGGCCCGTGTGCGGGTCATGCAGGCATGACATCAAAAAATGCTCCGGGGGTGGAAGATGTCGGCGAACCGTCCGCGGAGCCCCTACTCGAATACTCAACGGTCCAGGATGCGGCGGTTGTCGCCGCCCAGATGAACGGCTCGGTCAGGGGCCAGTGGCCGGGGTTGAACTGGCCACGGGGAAGAGTCGACGGAGCAAGAACTGTGCGACTGGGTGCGGGCTCGGCTGCCGGCCTACAAGGTGCCTACGCGCATCCGGGTCTTGGGGCGCTGCCCCGGAACGCGAGCATGGAGGTCGTGAACCTGAGCTGCTCGAGCTCCTGTTCGATGCTGAGGCGTTACGTAGGCTGCCGGGTCGGCCGTCCCGGTGTGTTACGCCGGGGAAGTCTCGTACGACTTCGTGATATGAGCACGAATGACCAGCCGCAGGCCAGCCCGACGTCTGGACTGAGCACTTCAGACGCCGACGGAAGTGACTACACCGTCGTGCTGCAAGCGACATCTTCGGCGAGGTTCCTGCCGGAGGGCGGCTGGGAATTGTCCGTGCATGCGCCCGAGATCGACTTGCGGCCCCTTCGGATTCGCGCCTTCACTCGCTGGGTTGACGACCAAAGCAAACCGCTGCCCCGCGAGCTGGTCGTGGAGGTGCGTGGCCATGCTAGTTCGCTGGACGAGGCAGTGGCTAAGTTTCCCAATGTCGCGCGACCCATCGCTAACATGGTCGGATTCGTTGCGAACGTCCGCGTGGGACCGGCGGGGGTGGTGCTCGCGTACGAGACCTTCGCTTCCAGCGGTGAACGCGATTATCTTCAAGTGTTCATCGCGGACGAGCGTGGTCCCGTCCCACCGGGGCGTAGCTTCGAGGTGCAGCACCTCGAGGCGGTTTGCGTGGCGTTCATGGGTGTTGCTGATAACGAGCGCATCGGCAGAGCACTGCGTCACTACGAACTGGCGTTACGTGAGTGGTGCATCGGCGGCGAATGGCTTGCGCTCAACTATCTGTGGATCGCTGCCGAGAACCTGACGAAAGCTGTAATACGCAAAATCATCGCACGTACGGACGTCTCGGAGGAGAGTTTGGCGCGTGAACATGGTCTCGTAACGGATGACCCGAATCGCCCGAGGTGGAGAGACCTCTTGGGGGCGCGGATCCGAGCGTCTGTCATATTCCAAGGGGATGCGTCTACTTATCAGGCGGCAAAAACGGCGAGTGATGGCCTTGAGCACGGGATCTTGGAGTTGAATGCGGTAGCTAAACATGCCATCGCCTGCGCTGACAAGACCTTCAAATACGTTCGTCGAGCCATTGTGGATCTGCTTGATCTGCCTGAAGGGATCGCGGAAAAGCTGAACGACGTTGCCCCGATGGACGTTCAGTCTCTGCGCAAGGTTGTGCGCGGACGTTTGACAGGGGTGGCGGAGGATCCGGCTGAGGAGGGGGAACGCTACCCCCGGCTTGTGTGGAGCTCGGGAGTTGACTCGGTCGTGCGCGAGGGATCTGCTTTTATGATCATGCATCGGGAGAGAATGACTGTCCGCACGCATCCCGAAATTGGCTTTCGGCTGGAACGATTAGGTGTTCACGGGCGCCTTGAGAGTGGTCAAGCTCCGGTGCAGATAAGTGATGAAGAGATCGTGGTCGAGAGAGAGCCTGCCTCGTCGCTCAAGAAGTTGCTTGATGCGGTCGTTCCGATAGTGGACTCGGCGGTGGAGAGTGGGGGGGAGCGATCTCATACTCAAGCATCGTTATTTGCCTTTAATCTGTTCGGGCAAGGGATGTCGTGTTTTCAAGCAGTTCAACAGCTGATCACCTCATTCTTGCCCGTGGAAGCATTTGCGAATCTGCAAGGACTGGTCTTGGTTGCCGCTCGCTTCGAGCAGATGGCAACTTCGGGCGGTCCGCGCTTCGGATTGGCTGTTCGTGAGGCACTTGAGGCGATTTCAGGGTTTGGTGCCGACGCCGAGTACGTCGCCAATCGGCAATCGGAATTGCTTGCCACTGCCGACGCTCAGAACGTAGTGGTGCCCAGCAGGCTCGCTGATCCGAAGGATTCGCTCATCTATCGTAGCTTGGACTTGGAGATGAGCTTTGCAAAGTGGGCGGCCAGCGGCGCATACGGAACGGCTGGTCTCCACGTTCGGCGTGTCGACTCCCAGAAGGCTGGATTCCATACGAAGCTGTCGCCAGGTCCGTTGACCGATTTGGTCGGCTCGGCGGCCGTGATCGCCATGTTGACTTTGCTGGGGCACGCAAGCTCTTTGTTCGGCTGGAGAGTCGACCGAGATCGGCTGAGCCGGCTTGTGTCCCAGGCGCGGGAACTCAATGAATCTGCCGCGCAGTTGGACCTCTATCCACCTGATTGAACGTCCTGCGACTTCGTGCCCCATTCACTTCGACGCGGCGTCACGGCTACGTATTGTCGGCCGGCATCGAATTCTCGGTCCGCTCGCAAGGGATCTCAGCGCTTATGTCACGTGCCATCCAGTTCGACCACAGCCGCATCACGCAACTCCCACCTGGGCGGCACGTGCGAGCGTGGTGACTCTGCGCTACGATGAGGGCATGATCTCCCCGAAGTTGGGAGATCTCCCACGCGTGGGGGTTCAAGTCCCCCTTTGAGCACGTGGAGGTGGGAGATCTCTCGGGTTGAGGTTGAGTGGTCTGCGGAGCGATCTATAAACCCACTTTGAAGCTCGGCACCGACCTGCAGCTCAAGTGGCCGACTTTGCTCGCGTGGCAGAGGCAGCGCTGGTCGCTGAAGCAGGTCCGCCCAGCTCTTGGGCGTTGTGGGGGCGGCGACAGCGGTGCAGACGTCATGTGGCTGCAGCCGGCCTTCCAATAGCCGACCACGGAGGTCATGGACTCCGCCGGCTTACCGATGGTCGATCGTGTGGCGAGCTGATCACTACGAGCCGCCGAAGCCGGGAGCGTCGCTGCCGCCTGGTCTTCTGGGTTGCTCGATCCACGCCTTCGGTACGAGTTGCAACGCCGGGGCCGGTTGCGGTGCCCCCTTGGTGAACGCATCGGCCGGCCGCTCTTCCCAGCTGGTGGCCAAGGTGAGCAACGTGCCTGTCCGTTGGTCCACGGCGACCCGTTCGGCGGCTTCGAAATCGCGGGACGGCGGCGTTTTCGTGGCGTCGGGCCCGGCCAGGTCCCGGTACGGCGTGGTGGCGGGCGGTGTTGCGGTGTAGCCGATGTGGAAGCTTGTCAGCCACCGGGAAAGTCCGGCGGTCGCTGTGCGGAAGCGAAGCCAGCGTTGCCGTTCCCAGCCGGGTGCCGGAGTCGTCGCAGGGTGTTGTCCAGCGAAGCGCGCTACGAGCTGCTCGGCTGCGGCTTCGCCGCGTTCAGCGAGGGCGGTGATCTGCTTCCCGTCCATCTCGAGGTTGAGACCGCCTTCGTCGTCCTTGACGTACACGGTCACAATGCGGTCGTCGTAGCCGGGCATGGCGGCTTGGGACTCGTCCACCCAAGACCTGGCCGTGCTCAGCATCGCGCCGGCAAATCCTGAGAGGCTCCCCAGGCCGGTGCTTGGCCAGGTGGTCCACCGCGGCGGCCGCCCGGTGCCGTCGAGGGCTGGCAGGAAGGTGTTGTCCCGCTGGCAGTCCGACTTTTCCTGGCCGTCCGGGAACGGCGCGAGGTCGATGGCGAATGTCGGCCGGCCTGGCAGGGGACTGTCGAAGAAGTGCACCGGCAGGTTGCTGCAGATGCCGCCGTCGGAGAACCAGTGCACCCGACAACCCCCAGGTGTTGCGTCGTCCAGCGTGTAGAGCGGGATCGCCGAGAGCAGGAACGGGAAGCTCAAGCTCATCCTCGTCGCGACGAGGACGGGCAGGTGCTCGGGCGGGGGCAGGGGCCACAATGGACGACCCGCTTGGGACGTGCTCACCGGTGGGTGAGGTTTCATCCGGTCGACGACGTCGGCCGGGAACAGGTCGCGGAACTCGTTCTCATCGAAGAAGTACTGCTGGTCGCTCCAGGGCATCGCGAGCGGCTGTCCCTGGGTGAGGTTGGTGGTCATCACCCGCAGCGCGCAGTCCTGGTTTTCGAGGTCGCCGAAGGTCAAGGGCAGCTCAGCCGTTCCCCGGCCGGCGAGGTCCTGCAGAGTCCTGTGTAACCACGGGGTGAGCGCCTCGGCGCGGCCGCTGCGTCCCGGGCCGGGCATGCCGGAGCAAAGTCCGAAGTTGTTCGCCGGCACGGCGCGGCCCACTCGTCGTGCGATGCCGAGCGCCGCGCCGAGTGGCACGCCCACAAGCAGGAGCATGACGGACGCGGCGGTGGCTGTACTTTGCGCGGTCCCGGATCCGAGCAGGGCGAGGATCAGCACCGCGATTCCAGGCGCCGCACCCAGCACCACGGCGATCGGGAACGATCGGACCACGGCCAGGGCGATTCCGATGACCCGCGTGGGTTTGCACCTGCCCAAACCGGCAGTGGCCACCCGGAAGAGTCCCTTGGTCCGGCCCGACGGCTGGAAGAGACGGAACAGCACCGAGCCGCCGATCTTGGCCGCTTTGCTGATCTCGTCCGGCAGGTCCGCGAGCTTGTCGAATCCGCCGGTGGTCCGGCCGTATTCGGCCGCGGCCGCGGCCGCGGCGGCGATCGCGCCGGCGGAAGCGCCGCCGACCGAGCGCAGCCGGTAGGTACGGGCGAGCTCGCACACGGCACGCGGGTAGATCACGCCGCTGGTGATCCCACCCTTCATAATGATGTCGCAGTCCAGACGGGGCTGGGCGGGGTACTCGGTCATGTCTCACCTGACCTGGTCCGAAGGGCGGCTCCCGGAGCAAGCCGGGCGTCCACGACGGCATAGTCGCCAGAACCCTCGACCTTGTTTCATCGCGGGGCGACCTGTTCGTGGTCTCCGCTGGGTCTGGCGATCATCGTGACCGTCGCCCGATCTGGTTCGCCCCCAGATCGTCGCATAATCGCCGGGTTTAGGAGCGCGATGAGCGTATAACGGCGTATTGGGCAGGGTTACGTGCGCGCGTCGAACGTGTGTTCCAGATTGGGTACGTTGCTGTCGGGACTGGCCAGCGAACTCAAGGAGAGACCGTGGCGTGGTTGTTGTCGGAGCGAGCCACCGGTCGCGCCTGGAGGGTGGGCGATAGCGATCTCGCCTGGGAGATCGGTGGCTACGACCTGGCTCGGTTCGAGCTTCACGTCCTCGACGAGGAGGTCGTCGGCACGCCGGACGGGAGGCCGACCCTGACGTCGGGTGATTGACCGTCACCGGATCGTGGTCGAGTTCGTGCTCCACCGTATGCGTCCCTATCTCGGGAGCCGGGGGGGGGGGGGGGGGGGGGGGGGGGGGGGGGCCCCCCCCCCCCCCCCCCCCCCCACGACTCCAGCGTCAGTGCTTCGCCGTCGCGTCGCAGCGGAGCTCGCCGGCGATGAGTGCAAAGCCGCTGATGGTCATCAGCCCGTCGAGGACGAGTGGGCCGATGGCTGCGGCGATCGGGTCGTAGTGCCAGGCGGTGAGGACTGCGTGGATGTGCCCGTAGGAGATCGCAAACGATCCGATCGCCACGATGGTGCCGATGCCGTAGCGGACCGCGTTCCAGAACCAGGTTCGTCGCCAGGGCACTCTGGTGAGCACCTCGACCGTGACGATCAAGGCAATCGGCCACACGCCAGCGCCGACCTGGGGACCCAAGCCAGGCGCCCAGCTTGGCGGCTGCCAGCTGGCGGGCAGCCAGGTGTGGAGGACGTTGGCGGCGATCGAAGTGACCGAGCCGAAGGCGAACCCGAGCCAGCTGACGAAGATTCCACCAGCGCGTGCTCCGCCTCGCGGCGAGGTGCCGGGCTCGAGCGACTGGTTCTCCGGAGCGCCGGGTGTCCGTTGGCGTGCCGTTATGCCGGCTGGCGGCATCGAGGTGTGGCCTGGCGCCCGTTCAGGCAGGCTGGTTGCGGGCGATAAGGGCGGGCGGGTTGGTGACCCACCTTCGCCAACGGACCGATCTGGCGTGGACTGGCTGTCGCCAGCTCCGGTGTGGCGCTGGCTCTCGCCGCGAGCGGTGGTAGACCGGCTGGCGACGCCAGCCGGCGTCGCTGCAGCCGGACTCAGGTCACCTGGCGAGTCCGCCGTGATTGCCGTCGCCCGTGTAGTCTTGCCAGCCTTCACCGGGGGTCGCTGCGCGGTGGGCCTGGTCAATTGGCGATCGCCAACAGGGTGGGCGGAGCTGGCGCTTGGCCGTTGCCGGACTGTTTCTGGCGCGATGGTGGCGCCAAGGGCATTGATCTTGTCGATGGCTTGGCGGACGTAGTAGGGACTGAGCCCGGTTGCGTCGGCCAGCTTGCCGCGCCCGGGCTTGCGTGCGCCTTGTTCCCGTGCGAGCTCGTACTGTGCCATGACCTGCTTGACGGGGTCGAGGTCGGCGGCCGTCATTGGTCACCTCGAAGCCGAGCGGGGTTGTCGGCGTGCTCGCTCGTGCCGGCGATGCTTGGGAGGGGTGGTCCGTCCGCACGCGCGCCGATGTCGATCGCTTCTGTCTGCAGGGTCGCGAACTCGGCCAGCGGGTGCGGCTCTCCGGTGAGCGCGGACAGCGCGGCCGCAACTTCGTGGATGGTTGCCGAGGTGTACGTCAACGTCACGCCGCCGCGATCGCTCGACGTCCCAGGGCCGGCGTGTCCGGCGTATGCAGCCGCGACTGCGTAGCCGAAAGAGCGCTCGACCCAGGTCAGCGTGGTGTACCGCAACCAGTGCGACGTGACGCCGAGCGCTTTGGCCCACGGCAGAACTCGCCAGATCCGGTTCCAGAACGTTTGGTAGTTGTGGTAGTGGAGTGGGATGCCGTTGCGTAGGCGCAGTACCTGGTCGTTCGGCTCACAGCCGGGAACACGAGAGTTGATGTGCTCCAGCAGCGCCTCAAACAGGGTCGGTGAGACAGGCTGACGGCGGTTCTTACCGCCCTTCTCTCGCAGCAAAATGCTGCAGTCCATCGGGTTGAGGTCGCGGCGACGCAGGTTGAGCGCGCCACCGGCGCGGCAGGCGGTCTCGCTGTGCAACCGGAGCAAGAGGCTGTCGAGCAGTGGGTCGGGGCCGGAGCTGGCGGCGGCTCGGTTGATGTCGGTGAGTTCGCGGGGTGTGAGGGCCCGTCGGCTGGTATTGCGATGTTTGCTGTTCTTGATGGTGGCGACCGGGCTCTCCGCCAAGGTGATCAGCTTGTCGCCCGCGGCGCACCGGTAGAAGCATTTCACTGCGTCGATGAATAGCGACCTCGCTCCTTGGCCGGTGTACGACGGGGATTTTGCGGCGGCACGCTGCTGGACCAGGTTGGCCAGCTGGTTGATCTCCGAGGCGCGGGGCTCATCGATGGGCCGGTCGCCCCATTCGTCGACTAGCACCTTCCAGTAGAACTTCCAGGTCTCACTCGACGAAGCCGGCGTCGTCTTCGCGACCTCGGGTGCGTATTCGGCAAACGTCGGCATGACCTTGGGTTTGGCCACGTCGGCGACCTGGTCCAAGGACAGGCCGAGCTTGGCGAGCACGATCTCGGCAGCTGCGGCGACGGCTCGCTCGTCGATGGACGTTTCCGCGCTCATCAGCAGCCTCCCCGCAGGTTGGCCTCGTGATGTGGCGAGAGCAGGCGATCGAGCTCAGGCATCGTGTAGATGACGAGCGCGTCGCAGCCCGCGCTGGCGGCGAGCAAGAGACGGTCACCCCGGGCGATCCTGCAGCGTGCCCGCATGGGGGCAGGAATGCGGATCTCGCGCCTTGGGGTGAGGCGGTACCAGCCGGTCGCCGCACGGCGATACGTCCCGACGCCGACGCCGACGCCGACGCCGACGCCGACGCCGACGCCGACGCCGACGCCGACGCCGACGCCGACGCCGACGCCGACGCCGACGGTGGTGAGGGCGAGGGCGTCGTCGACTGTCCAGCCGAGGGTGTCGACGATCGAGTGCTCTGAGACGCGGCCTGAGCGATCTACGCGCGCGATTGCGTAGGTCCAACTGGCCTCAACCGGCACGGAGGGTACTTGGGCGAGCGGGGGAGTGGCCGCGGCCCCTCCGCGGCGACGCTCCGCCTGAGGAGGGTGAACGTCGGGTACTAGGGCAGGAACGAGGCGCTCAGACACGGTTCCACCGCCGTCGCCCGACGTCGTGCGTCTGACCGTCAGCGATCAGGCGGCCGCAGACCGGTACCGAAGCGCCGTTACGGTGGTGATGTGTCGCGCAAAAAGCTGACTTAGCGGTTGGTCACCCGACGATACGCGGGACTGATCCCCAGGGTGGTGACACCATGCGCAGGATCATAGTCATGGGCGAAGGCGGGAACCTGGCTGCTCCGCTTGGGGGAACCGCTTCAGGTAGTCCGGTCCACTGGGCTCTTGACTTGCCGCCGCAGGCTGCTGTATCGGGCACTCGCCGAAGGCCACTGGTTCGGGAGAGCGTGCTGCCGCTACCGAGCAGGCGGCCCCGCTCCCTGGCGGGAGCGGGGCCGCCGGTCACGCGCTCAGTTCACGTACACCGAGTAGCCGATGCCACCCGACCTGGTGCCGTCGGCCGTGGTGCCCCGCACGATGACCGCGTAGCTGCCTCGGTCCGGTGGGGTCCACGTCATCGTGCCCGCACCCGAACCGTCCGCCGGCACGGTGAGCTCCTCGGTCACGGCACCCCGGTCGTCCTGGACGTAGTAGGTGTACGAGACGATGCCCGGCATACCCGGCGTGAAGGTGAACGTCCCCGGCACACCGGCACCGCCCGACCACTCGCTTTCCGGGTAGTCCTCGGATGACACGTACGGCGCGCTCAGGATGTTGAAATAGTACGTGTTCTCCTGCGAGGAGACCTGGTCGGCCGTCACCGTGCGCACCCGCAGGTTGTGGTCGGCCGAGCCATCCGGTGGCAGCGGGGGAGTCCATGCCAGCACGGAGCGCCCGTTCTGAGCGGGCGTCTGCTGGAACGGACCCCAGTCGAACGAGTACTCGAACGCCACCGCGCCCGGCTGGCGGGCATCGAAGGTGAAGGTGCCGGGGAACACCCGCCCGTTCGCCTGGAACTCCTTCGAGGTCACCGTCGGGTAGTTCGTCACCGTCCACGTGATGTTGTCCGTCGACGACCACACGCCCGCCGTGTTCTTCGCGCGCACCAGCATCTCGTAGTCGCCGATCCTCGGTGGGGTGTAGCTCACCGTCGCGGTGTTCCCGCTGACCGGCACGGTCCACCTGGTAGCCGGGTCCGCCGTCAGCCAGTACTCGAACTCCACGGCGTTCGGCATCGGGGTGGTGAACGTGTACGTGGCGGCTCTGCCCTCGGTCCCGATGTCGCCCTCGTAACCGATCTCCGGTCGCCAGGTGTTGAGCGACAACCGTTTCTCCGTCACCGGGGACAGCCCGCCGGACGCGTCACGGGCCTGGACCCGCAGCAGGTTCTGGTCGGCCGAGGTGAACCCGACCGGCAGCGTGGCGGTTCCGCCGGCGTTCGCCTTGACCGTCCACTTCGTACTCTCGGCACTCGCGAACCAGTAGTCGTACTCGACGACGGCCGGCATTCTCGGTGTGGCCGTGTACGTGGCCGAGGTGCCCAGGTCGACGTTCTCGGGCCCGCTCACCACCGGTGACGCATCGACGAGGAACCGGTACTCCCGATCCGGCGACCTCGCGCCCGAGGTGTCGGTGCTGTGCACGTACAGCACGTGATCACCGCCGGTGGCCGGCGTGATCGTCACCTCGGCGACGCCGTCCTGGCCGGCCGTGACCGTGGCGGACGCGCCGTCGTCCAGCCGGTAGTCGTACGCCACGACGTTCGCCATCCCCGGCGCGAACCGGAACACGCCCGGCACGCCGATGCCGCCGTCCGGGCCGCCCTGCGGCGGGTAGCGGTCGGACGTGACCGTCGGTCGCGTCTCCTTGACGATGAAGGAGTAGTAGGTGCTGAGCGAGAGGTTGCCCGCCCGGTCCCACGCCCGCACGAGCACCGACTGCCGGCCGTTGGACGTCGGCGTGAAGCTGACGGTGGCCTTGCCGTCGGGGCCCGCGGCGATCTCCCGCGTGTCCGCGCCGAAGTTGTAGTCGTACCGCGCGACGTCGGTGGACCCGTTGGGGGAGAAGGTGAACTCGCCCGCCACCCCGACCCCGCCGCCCTCGGCGTCCTCCGGGTACGTCGCGGAGACGACAGCAGGCGCCTTCGGATCCGTGCGGTCGACGGTGAACCGGCACGGGCCTGCCGTGGACGACTTCGCACCCCAGCTGTCCTGGGCGTACACCTCCCACGCGTAGGTGCCGTCGGCGAGGTCCGACGTGTCGGGGTACGCCGCGGCGGGGTTGCCCGACCCGGCACCCGTGTGCCGTTGCGACGGGTCCGCCACCGGCCACCACGTGAACCGCCCGGACGTGAAGTCGCCGTTCGGGTCGGATACCTGTGCGCTCAGCACCAGCTGGCGGCTCGCCAGCGCTCCGGTGCCGTCCTTGGCGCAGGGTTCGCCGTTGGTGCGGAGGTCGGCCGGCGTCGCGGGCGGTGCGTTGTTGACCACCCGCAGCGTTACCGGGGCCTCGATCAGCCGGTAGAACGCCGGGTCCGCCTCGTGGGCTTCGGCGACGCGGAAGCCCAGCGTGAGGTGACGGACCTTGTGGTCGACAGCGTCCCGCACCGCGGTGGTGACGTCGAACGTGGCGTCGTTGTCGATGCAGGTGCCGTCGGCACCCCTGGACGCCACCCGGGTCCGCTCCGCCGGGCGGTTCTGCCAGGTCGACTGCTTGGTGTAGGCGGAGGTCTGCCACACCTCGGTGGCGCGGCTGTCGCAGTCGACGTAGTGGGTCTCGCCGGCCGACAGCAGCACCGTCGTGAACGGCGCACCCCGCAACGAGCTCAGGTCGAAATCCACGTACGAGCGTTGGCGGTGCGGTGTGGTGTCCCAGGTGCCGATCGGCAAGTTGCCGGATGGCTTGAAGTGGGCGGTGGTCGGTGCCGCCGAGTCGACGTAACCCCAGGACGTCGCGGACAGCGTCACTTCGGAACGCTGTTGACCAGCGGTTTCCGCTGCCGCCATCGCGCCATCAGTGCCGGTGAGCGCGACGGCGAGCGCTACGGCGAGCAACGTCAGTGATCTTCGTAAGGTCATGCTGGCTCTCCCCTGTTGCTTGCATGCGGGACGTACACGCCTGAAGGGGAGAATTGGTTGCTTCATGGTTCAGCCCGCTCGCGCAGCGCGTCCTCTCCCGCCTCGGTGAGACCGCCGCTCGCCAGCAGGCCCTCCAGGGTCGTGCCGGCGGTGAGTCCTCGGGCGGGCTCCCCGGCCCAGGTGGACGCGGACCCGCAGGATGGCGAAGGCGGCGACGATCGTCGGCCGGCAGGACGTACATCGGCGCCCCGGGAACGACGCTCGCGACGAATCACAACAGGATCAGACTGAGGAAGCCGCCGAGCAGCGCGATCACGATGTTGTACGGCAACGAAACCCGGTCTGCCGCACCTCGGTCGGGAAGATCACCGGCACCACGCCCGGAACAGCGGCCGGGATCCCGCCGCCGGCAGCTGGATCCACGCGGTGAGCCCGGAACCCGGCGGCAAAGTGGGCAGGACCACCAGTGTTCACCAGCGTCAGGGCGACGGCCACGAGGACCGCGTACCCGAACGCACGGCGATGCTTGCCGAGCACCGGCCTCGGGATGAACCTCCACAGTGGAGGAGCCGGCGTTCTACGCGGAGCGAAACGAGAAGGAGGGCGATCTCACAGGGTGAGGCGCCGCCCGCGTCTTCGTTCAGCGGACCCCTGGAACCGGCAGGTACGGTTGCCCCACGACACGAACGACATGCGCACGCGCCGAACCGGAGGAATGGTCCATGCCACAGCCCGAACCGGCCACCAAAAATCCCGAAAAGGGTCACTTGGCCCTGCTCGGCTGGAGCCTCAACGCGGTCGAGGCCCTCGACCGCTTCGACCGGCGATACGTCGTGGTGGCGCCGGACTGGGCCGAAAAGTACTGCGAAGAACACGACATCCCTTATGTGCCTTGGAATTTCGAGCGGCTCAACGACCGGTCGCTGGAGATCGCCGAAATCCTCAAGGAAAGAGGGGTCGACGTCGCGATCCCGCTGTTCGAAGAGACGGTGGAGTGGGCCGGGGCGATCAACTCCGTCCTGCTCGACAACCCGCGGCTGTTCGGGCAGGCCATGTTGCTGCGCGACAAGGCGCTGATGAAGCGCCGCGCGCAGCTCGGCGGCATCCGGGTCGGGATCTTCGAAGAGGCCCACGACCGCGACGACGTCATCCGCTTCCTCAAGCGCGTCAACCAGACGCTGCTCAAGCTCGACGGCGACCCCAACGACCCGATCCACCTCAAGGCCTTCGACAAGGCCGGCTGCCTCGGGCACCGCGTCATCCGCACGCCCGACGAGATCGACACGATCCCGGAGGACGAGTTCCCGGTGCTGATGGAATCCCACTTGGACGGCTGGGAGTTCGCCGTCGAAGCGTGGATCCACAACGGGAAGATCAAGTTCCTCAACATCTCCGAATACGTCACCCTCGGGTACTCGGTGTTCGTTCCGGCGACCTCGGAGCTGGAGAAGTACCGGCCGCAGATCACCGCACAGATCGAGAAGCTCATCAAGGCCTTCGACATCGAGTTCGGTTTCGTGCACCCGGAGTACTTCGTCACCAGCGACGGCGAGATGTACTTCGGCGAAGTCGCTTACCGGCCACCGGGTTTCAAGGTCTTCGAGCTGCTCGAACGGGCCTACGGGTTCAACGCCTACCAAGGTCTGGCCCTGGCGTTCGACCCCAAGACGACCGAGGAGGAGATCGACGCCTTCTTCCCGCGCGAGGTCGTCGACGCGTCCGGCGTCGCGGGCTGCTTCGGTGTCTACCCGCGCCGGCGGGTGGTCAGCGAGCTGCGGATCCCCGAGCAGACCCAGGACGACGACTACTACGAGTCGCACGACCTCTCGGCGCCGTTGGAGGAGACGGTGACGAAGAGGACCGCGTTCGGCACGCACTGGGGTCTGCTGTACTTCTTCGGCGACGACGCGTACCGGATGCGCGATCTGCTGAAGGAGCAGGAAGAGTACGACTTCTACGTCTGATGTGGAGGCCGGAGACCTACCCCGGGGGAACCCTGTGAAACCGACCACCGACGGCCGGGAAGCGGCCCTGGCCAAGCGCGTGGCCGCGCTCGACGACGCCGTGCAGGCCATGGCCGAGACGCGCGACTTCGGCAAGCACACGAAGCTGCGGCGCGTGCTGGAGGCCCTGCGGCGGGTCCTGCTGCAGCCGGGCGGGCCCGCGGCGGTCCAGGCCAGGGCGCAGGCGATCGAGGAAGCCGGGGTGTTCCTGGGCACGGACTGGGCGACCCCGGAGATCCTCGTCCCAGCGCTGGTGGGGCCGGGGCTGCGCAGTGAGAACGGCGACACCGTCGTGATCGAAGCGACCAGCGAGCTGCGGATGCTCGCCGTGGCCCGCGGCGACTTCGCGCATCCCACACTGTCGGCCGAGGACGCTCGTCAGTTCCTGTCGCAGGTGCTGGCGATGAACCTCGAACTGCTGTTCACCCCGCCCACCGAGGCGGAACGGGTCCGGCAGGGCCGCACCGCGCAGCTGATCCGGGACCTGTTCCGGCACGTCGCCGACGAGGTCGGCTACGACAGCGTCCTGGACGAGCTGGTCGACGAGATCTGGCGGATCCTGCGCCAGCGCCCGATCCAGGTCGAGCAGGTGCAGTCGCTGATCACCCGGATCGCGATCTACCGCGGCGATCCGGACGTCGCGCTCGGGGGAGCGTCCGGGCAGGGCCTCGACCGGCTCATCACCAGCCTGTTCGGCACCACGGAGGCGTGCCGGGAGGACCCGGGCGTCGACGTCTTCCGGTCGCGGCTGGAGGCGATGGACACCGGCGCCCTGCAGTACGAGGCCACCGGGTTCGCCAGGGCGATGCACGACACCGGCCTGGTGTCGCCGTACCACGCGGAGCTGCTGCGCTTCCTGCGGCACGAGAGCGACTACCTCCTCGGCGAGGCGCTCGGCCTGTCCGACACCGGCCGCAACTGCCTGCTGCGCTACCGCGACCTGGTGCACTGGCTGATCGAGGTGGCCGTGCACCCGCAGACCGCGCAGTGCAGCTACGGGCTGGCGCTGCTGCTCGACCGCGGCATCCTGTACGAGCCGCCGGTGGTGCCCGCGCTGTGGCGCCAGCTGGCCCTGGAGCTGGCCCCGGCCGCCCGGGAACGGCTCACGACGGTGTTCGGCGACCAGCCGGGACCCGAGGCGCGGCTGGTCGCGGGCGTGCTGTCGATGCTGGGCCTGCCGCTCGGCGTCGGGCAGGGTGACAACCCCACCTGCCAGTCGGCCCGCGCGCTGTCGATGTGGGCCTACAACGACCCGGACTACCTGCTGCAGATCGTCGCGTGGGCGGCCCGCGACGACGAGGTCATCATGCACTTCGAAGGGCAGCCGATCTCGTCGAAGGAGAGCGCGGCCGGGCTGGCGGCCACGCTGCCGATGGACCTGGACCCCGTGTCGCTGCTCGTCGTGCCCCACCTGGACCGGATCTACGCCGAGATGGGCCGCCGCTGCGCCGACCGGCCGGGCGACCCGCACCGGTGGGTCAACCCCGAGTTCCACGGCTGGTGGACCGCGCGCGGCTTCCGGATCAACGTCGACGTCGCGACCGGGCAGCTGATCGACCTCGACGACTTCTACCGGCACTTCCACGCGAGCTACCACCCGTCCTACAACGGTGGGCAGCCGCTGATCCACCCGCAGCCGGCCGGCGTCGCGGTCACCGACAGCGCGGCGCGCTACATCGGCTGGCACGCGATCACGATCCTGCGGGCCGCGCCGGACCCACAGGACGTCATGCGCGTGTACTTCTTCAACCCGAACAACGACAGCGGCCAGGACTGGGGCGACGGCGTCGTGGTCTCCACCGCGGGCAACGGCGAGCGGTTCGGCGAGGCGTCACTGCCGTTCGACCAGTTCGCCTCACGGCTCTACATCTTCCACGTCGACCCGCTCGAGCGCGGGCAGCCGGAGAAGGTGCCCGCCGAGGACGTCACGCGGATCCTCGGGTACGTCGAGCGCAGCTGGGGAGCCGACCGGCTGCCGTCCGGAAGCCTTTGATCCGCGTTCAAAGGTTGTGGGAGCTGGGTAATCGTGGGTCCGAGTCCCTTCCCGTGCTTGGCGGGGATTCGGCGGTGGCGTCGGTTCAGCAGAGAGCCGGCGCCGTCGTCGTGTCGCGACCAGCCCGCTCATGTCCGGTCCGGGGCGGACACGGCAGAGGTGACGAAGTCCTGGGCGACTTCGCGAAGCTTCGCGTTCTGCTCTTGCGACGCCTTGACGAGCAGCTCGAAGGCGTCGTCGGCGGGGATGCGGTGCAGGGCCATCAGGATGCCCTTCGCCTGGTCGATCACCGCGCGGGAGGTCAGCGCCGTGGACAGCTGTGCCATGGTGTCACGGGCCGACTGGTGCCGGCGGGCGCTGCGCAGGGCGGCTTCGGCTGCGGTGGTGTACAGCTCCAGCAGGGCCGCGTCGAGAGCGCCGAAGCTGTTGCCGCCGGTGTCGTACAGGTTGAGCGAACCGTGGTACTCGTCGTCGATGAACAGCGGCGCGGACAGGTAGCCGAGCACCGCCGACGCCGCCGCGGCCGCGGCGAACTCGGGCCACCGCTGTGCCGCTTCGGCCACCTTGACCCGCTGGAGCTCGCCGGTCCGGGCGGCCTCCAGGCAGGGGCCTTGCCCGGCGGTGTACTGGGCCTGGTCGATGTGGTGCGCGCCGTCATGGGTCGACGTCGCGGTGTAGGGGGCGCCGTCGCGCAGCAGGGTGATGCTGGCGATCTCCGCGTCCGGCACCGCGTGCACCACCTGCAGGCACACTCGTTGCAGGACAACGGACAGCTTCTCTTCCTCCAGGAAGGTGCCGGCCAGCCGCTCCAGTGCGGCGGTGACGTCGTCCACTCGCCGCACGGCGTCCTGTTCGTGAAGCAGGGTTTCGTCCATGTGATGCTCCCTCGGGTCGATGCGCCAGGCCGCCGGCCGCGCGACGGGCAGAAGATCAGCGGGGCGCAGCGCGTCGTCGATCGGAGGGCGACACGTCAGCGGGCCCAGGCTCGGATAGCGGCCAAGCGTGGCGACTGCCCGTACTGTCTGTGCCCCGGACTGCTCGGCTGCGCGGACATCGGTCCCACCCACCTTCCTCGTGGCCGACCACTGGACTCGTCGCGCCGTGGACATGGGGGTACCCACTGGTCGGCAAAGGCAAAACGGCCAGGTCAGGGGACATCCGGGCGGCCCGGCGTTGCGGCCGGCCACCGCCGAAACCAAGGCGACCCCGGGTTGACGTCATCGTCTCGGTCGGTCGTCAACCCGGCGGGCAGGGGCAACCCGTACTGCTCGACGAGCTGCGGCTGTGGATCCACCCGGTGTTGCGCGGCACCGGCGAGCAACTCTTCAGCGAGGGAGCCACCGGCGTGTTCGGCAAGGTCGAAAACCGCGCGTTCGCGAGCGGCACGGTGGTCCTCGTCCTGTCCGAGCCCCGGCACTGACGGCCCCGGGCGGCCGCCGGCGTCCTGCCGGACCGCCCGGACACGTCAGGGCGGCCCTTCCAAAGCCGCGATCGCCCGGCGTCCGAGGCTGCCCTGCACATGCTTCTTCATCGCGCGCTCCGCCGCCCGCGTGTCTCCGGCGATGACCGTCTCCGCGATCTCCGCGTGCTCCTGCCGGACGCGCTCGCGGTCCTCGTCGGAGTCCGGTGTGGACCGCAACCCCACCAGGCGATACCGGTCCGCCTTGTCCCAGAGCCCTTCGAGCAGCGACGACAGCAGCGGGTTGTGCGACGCCGTGTACACGCTGCGGTGGAACGCCCGGTGCGCCAGCAGCGCCTCGAACCCCGTCGACGCGCTGAGCGGCTCCAGATCGCGAAGCGCCGACTCGATGGCCGAAACGTCCGCGTCCGTGCGGCGGTCCGCCGCGAGCTTGGCCGCCAGGGGGTCGAGGTTTTCGCGGATTTCGAACAGGCTCCGCGCCTCCGCGGCGTCCAGTTCGGTGACCCGCGCGTCGCGGTGGGACGCCAGGGTCACCAGGCCCTCCGCGTCCAGCCGCCGGAGTGCCTCGCGCAGGGGAGTCGTGCTGACCCCCAGCTCGACCGCGAGGTGCTCCTGGGAAATGGTCTGCCCGGCGGCCAGTTCGCCGGCGAGGATGCGGCGGCGCAGCTCCTCGTAGGCGTACGCGTTCTTGGTGAGAGCCGGGCGGGGGCTGGTCATCCCGTCAGCCTATAGCCCATAACCACGCGTCGCTTCCGCGAGGCGTGCGACGAACTCGTCCACGTGCGTCGTGTCCCAGACCAGCGGAGGACGCACCTTCAGCACGTCGCCGCCCGGACCGGTGAGGCCGGCGAGCACGCCGCGGGAGACCAGACCGTCTAGCAGAGCGCGTGCCACTTCACGTGAGGGAGCGCCGTCGACCGGCAGCACGTCGATGCCCGCGAGCAGGCCCGTGCCCCGCACCGGGCCGAGCACCGGCGACCCGGCCGCCAGCTCACGCAGCCCGCGGCGGAGGTGCTCGCCGACCCGGACCGCCTGGGCCGGGAGGCCGGTCAGCTCGAGGACGTCGAGGACCGCGTGGCCCGCGGCCGCCGCGGCCGGGGTCGCCGCGAACGTCGAGAAGTACTCGTACTTGCGCGCCAGCACGTCGGCGATTTCGCGGCGGGTGACCAGCGCGCCGATCGGGTAGCCCGCGCCCATCGGCTTGCCCAGCGTCACCACGTCGGGCGTGATGCCGGCCAGGGCGAACCGCCACAACTGCGGCCCGCTGCGGCCGTACCCCGACTGGACTTCGTCGGCCAGGTACAGCGCACCCGCCGAGTGGGCGCCTTCGACCAGCCCGGCCAGGAAGCCGTCGGGTACGTCGAGGATGCCCTCCGACGTGAACTGCGAGTCGGCCAGCACCAGCGCCGGGCGCAGGCCCGCGGCCTCGATCCGCGGCGTGGCACCGGGTTCGCGCGGCGCGGCGAAGGTCCCGACGTGGGCGGGCCGGTAGCCCGGTGGCCACTCGTTCGAGCTGAGATCCGCCATCCACTTCGACGAACCGTGGTACGCGTGCTCGGCGATGATCGCCGCGTCGCCGCCGGTGTACTCCGTCGCCAGCCGCCACGCCAGCTCGTTCGCCTCGGTGCCGGACGTCGTGAACAGGCACGTGTCCAGCTCCGGCGGCATCGTCGCCAGGATCCGCTCGGCGAGGGAGACGATGCCGCCGTGCAGGTACCGCGAATGCGTGTTCAGCTCCGCCAGCTGCCGCCCGACGGCCCGCGTGACGGCGGGGTGCGCGTGCCCGACGACGGCCACGTTGTTGTACGCGTCGAGGTAGCGGGCGCCGTCGCGGGCGTACAGCCAGGCGCCTTCGCCGCGGACCAGCTCGAGGGGACGGCGGTAGAACAGCGGGGACAGCCCGCCGCCCATCGCCGCCGCGCGCCGGGACGGCAGCTCGCCCGCCGGGACAGCCGAAGCGAGGTCGCGGGTGCCGGCCAGGCGCGCCAGCCGGTCACCCAGCTCGTCCGGGGTGCGGCCGGCGAGCAGCCGCAGCACGCGCTCGCTCGTGTCGTCGTACTGGGTGATGTACCGCTCGTTGTCGCGGTGCGCGTCGCGCCGCGTCGCCGACACCGCCAGCGTCGTGAGCAGCCGCGCGATCACCAGCTCGCCGAGCACGGCGACCTCGGCCGCGCTCAGCGTGCGGTACCGCTGGTAGCCGCGCAGCACGGCTTCGGTCGCGCGCCAGACGTCCTCGGCCCGGCGCAGCACCGAGGTCAGCGTGACGGCCAGGTCGGTGACGGCGGCCGTGTGGTGCATGTCGCCGAAGTCGATCACGCCGGTGACCGCGCCCGCTTCGGCCAGGACGTTGGTGAGCGTGACGTCGGCGTGCTGCAGCCCGGCCGGCAGCGTCGCGGTGGCGGCGAGCGCCGGCGCCACCCGGGCCACGAGCTCGGCCCGGCCGATCCCGGCCGCCGCGACGACCGCCGGCATCCGGCGGACGTCCCACAGCAGCTCCCGCCCTGCCGCCGGGTGGAAGAACCCTTGCAGCGCCACGGAAACCCGCGCCGCGACCGAGCCGACCCTGGCGGCCATGTCGTCGTCGACCGGGCTCCCTTCCAGCGGACGGCCGGGCAGCAGCGTGATCAGCCGGGCCAGGCAGGCGCGGCCGGAGTCGTCGGTCAGCCGGGCGACCTCGCCGACCGACTCCGGCACCGGCAGCCCGGGGTCGGCGGCACGCACGTGCGCGAGCGCGCGGACCTCCATGTCGACGACGTCGGGGCGCTCGGCCGAGTTCGAGATCTTCAGCACGAACTCCCCGTCGACGAGCACGTTGAGGTCGCGCTCGCTGTCGAGCGGCTTCAGCACGGTGTCCGCGAGGTCCCAGTGCTCGCGCAGCGCCGCGCGCAGGCTGCCGGGGGAGAAGGCCGGGGCCGGTTCGGTGAAGGTGCTCATGCGGGGAGGTCCTTTCCGGGGGTACCGGCTTCCAGGGTGAACGGCCGGTCGTGGCCGGGGTAGACGAGATCGGCGCGCGACCGGACGAGCGCCATCGACTCCGCCGCGGCCACCTCGTCGACGGCGCTGCTGCAGCGTCCCCGCCGCAGGGCCCCGGCGGACGGCACGGCATCGCCGGTCAGCAGCGCGGTGCCCGCGGCGGTGGCGACGGTCAGCCCGATCGAGCCCGCGGTGTGCCCGGGCAGCGAGGTGACCGTGACGCCGGGCGCGAGCTCGAGCCCGTCGGCGGCGGCGTGCACGGAGACCCCGCCGAGGACGGCCGCCGTCCAGGGCGGGGTGAAGGGATTTCCTTGCGGGGCCAGGTCTTCCGCCGGATGGATCAGGACGTCGGCGAAGAGGTCCGCGTTCTGGACGTGGTCCCAGTGCGCGTGGGAAAGCACCAGGACGTCGACGTCGCGCGGCGCCAGCCCGCGGTCGCCGAGGGCGCGCAGCAGCGCCCGCCGCCGCCCGGCGTGGCCGCAGTCGAAGAGGATCCGCCGTGCCCCGGCGTGGACCAGGTACACGCCGCAGAACCCGATGCTGCCCTGGTCCGAGCTTTGCCCCTGGCCCCGGAGCAGGGGATCGACGTCAGGCACGGAACCGGCCGAGCGTGTAGGGGAGGACGCCGCCGTGGGCGTAGTAGACCGCCTCCTGCGGGGTGTCCAGCCGGGCGCGGACCGCGAACTCGAACGCGGGCGCGCCGGCCGGCCGGACCCGCACGGTGACCGGCCGCGCCGGGTCGTCGACGGCTTCGGGGATGCCGAGCAGGTCGAACTCCTCGGTGCCGTCGAGCCCGAGTGAGTCCGCGCTCTGCCCGTCGGCGAACTGCAGCGGCAGCACGCCCAGCTGGACCAGGTTCGACCGGTGGATCCGCTCGAACGACTCGGCCAGCACGACCCGCACCTTCAGCAGCGCGGTGGCCTTCGCCGCCCAGTCGCGCGACGACCCGGTGCCGTACTCCCGGCCCGCGATCACCAGCAGGGGAGTGCCGGCGAACGACCTCGCGGCGTCGTACACCGGGACGGCGGCGCCGTCGGCGTCGCGGGTCCGGCCGCCGGGCCCGAGGCGGTTCTTCAGCCGCGGGTTGGCGAACCCGCCGCGGACCATCACCTCGAAGTTGCCGCGGCGGGAGGCGTAGGTGTTCAGGTCCGCCTCGCCGAGCGCGGTCAGGTAGCGCCCGGCGCGGCTCGACGGCGGGATGCGTCCGGCCGGGCTGATGTGGTCCGTGGTCACCGAGTCGCCGAGGAGCAGCAGCACGCGCGCGTCGCGGAGGTCTTCCGGCGGGGGAGCGACGTCGTCGAGGAACGGCGGGCGCCGCAGGTAGGTCGAGCCGGCCGGCCACTCGAACCGGGCCCCGCCGGCCGCGGGCACGCCGGCCCAGCGCTCGTCGCCGGTGAAGACGTCGGCGTAAGCGTCGCGGAACAGCTCCGGGGTGAGGTGGGCCGTGACGACGGCGTCGACCTCGGCGTCGTCCGGCCAGAGGTCGGCGAGGAACACCGGCTCGCCGTGCGCATCGGTGCCGAGTGGTTCGGTGGTGAGGTCGCGGGTGATCGATCCGGCGAGCGCGTACGCGACCACCAGCGGCGGCGACGCGAGGTAGTTGAGCGAGACGTCGTTGTTGATCCGGCCGTCGAAGTTGCGGTTGCCCGAGAGCACCGACGCGACGACCGTGCCGTCGGCGACCGCCGCGGTGACCTCGGGCAGCAGCGGCCCGGAGTTGCCGATGCACGTCATGCAGCCGTAGCCGACGAGCTGGAAGCCGAGCTCGTCGAGCGGCTCGTCGAGCCCGGCCCGGCGCAGGTATTCGGTGACGGTCTTCGACCCCGGTGCGAGACTCGTCTTCACCCACGGCTGGGCCGTCAGGCCGCGGGCGCGGGCGTTGCGGGCGAGCAGGCCGGCGGCGACCATCACGTGCGGGTTGGACGTGTTGGTGCACGACGTGATCGCCGCGATGGCGACCGCGCCGTCCGGGACCGGACCGTCCGTTGTGGATCCGATGGCCGCCCGCGCGTTCGCCGGGACGCCGGCGAGCGCGACGCGGTCCTGCGGCCGCCGCGGCCCGGCGAGCGAGGGGGCGACGGCGGAGAGGTCGACCCGCACCCGCTCGGCGTACCGCACGTCGGCGCCCGAGTCGTGCCAGAGGCCCTGTTCCTTCGCGTAAACCTCGACGGCGGTGACGTGCTCGGGCGCGCGTCCGGTGAGCCGCAGGTAGCCGAGGGTGGCGTCGTCGATCGGGAACATCGCCGCGGTGGCGCCGAACTCCGGGCACATGTTCGAGATCGTCGCGCGGTGGGCGAGCGGGATCCGCGCCACCGCGGAACCGGTGAACTCGACGAACTTCCCGACGACGCCGTGCGCGCGCAGGGTTTCGGCGATGGTGAGCACCAGGTCGGTCGCGGTGACGCCGGGGCCGAGCTCACCGGTCAGTTCGACGCCGACGACGGGAGGCGCGAGCAGGCTCAGCGGCTGCCCGAGCAGCGCGACCTCGGCTTCGACGCCGCCGACGCCCCAGGCCAGCACGCCCAGCGCGTTGACCATCGTGGTGTGGGAGTCGGTGCCGGCGCAGGTGTCCGGGAACGCCCAGCCGTCACGGCGTTCGACGACGCTCGCCAGGTACTCGAGGTTGATCTGGTGCATGATCCCGGTGCCGGGCGGGACGACGCGCAGCCCGTCGAGCCGCTCGCCCCACTTGAGGAAGCGGAACCGCTCGGCGTTGCGCGCGTACTCGATCTCGACGTTGCGGCGCAGGGCGTCCGGCCGGCCGGCCACCTCGGTCGCGATGGAGTGGTCGACGGTCAGGTGGCTGGGGATGTGCGGGCGCACCGCCGCCGGGTCGCCGCCCGCTTCGGCCACGGCGTCGCGCAGCGCGGCCAGGTCGGTCAGCACCGGGACGCCGTTGGTGTCGTGCAGGAAGACCCGGGACGGCGAGAAGGCGACGACGCCGGTTTCCCCGCGCACGAGCCGGTCGATCTGCCCGGCGGTGACCGTGTGGCCGTCTTCGTGGCGCAGCAGGTTTTCCAGCAGGATCTTGTGGCTCAGGGGCAGCCGCTCGGCGCCCGGCACAGCGTCCAGGCGGTGCACCCGGTACTCGGTGCCGGCCAGGTCGAGCCGGGCCAGGCTGGCGTAGCTGTCCGCCCTGCTTGTCGTCTTCACGCCGATCCTCTCCGCATAGCTTATAGGCTATAATATCAGCATGACCTCCCTCCTGGACCGGATCATGGACGCACATCGCGGCATCCGCCCCGAAGTGCCGGTGAGCACGCTCGAACGCAGCAGGCTGCTGTCGGACGAGCTGGGCTGCGACGTGTGGCTGAAGACCGACCACCTGATGCCGACCGGCTCGTTCAAGGTGCGCGGCTCGGCCAACAAGATCCGCGTGCTCGGCGACGCGGCGAAGCGGACCGGGGTGATCACGGCGTCCACGGGCAACCACGGCCAGGGTGTCGCGCGCGCCGGGAAGCTGGCCGGCGTCGCCGTGACCGTCTACGTCGGCCAGACGACCACCCGCGCGAAGATGGCCGCGATCGAGGCACTCGGCGCGGACCTCGTCGTGGTCCCGGGCGGCCCGCTCGACGCCGAACAGGAAGCGCGCAAGCAAGCCGCCCAGCGGGGAAAGCCGTACGTGGCGCCGTATAACGACGTCGACACCGTGGCGGGACAGGGCACGCTGGGCGTGGAGCTGGCCGAGCAGGCCCCGGACCTGGACGCGGTGTTCGTCTGCGTCGGCGGGGGCGGCCTCATCGGCGGGGTGGGCACGGCGCTGAAGACGTTGAGCCCGCACACCCGTGTGGTCGGTGTCTGGCCGGCGGCGTCGACCTGCCTGCTGGACTCGCTGAAGGCAGGCCACATCATCGAGACACCCGAATCGCCGACGCTGTCGGACGGTTCGGCCGGGGCGGTCGAGCCGGGCTCGGTCACGTTCCCGATCTGCCAGGAGGTGATCGACGAGACCGTGACGGTCTCCGAGGACGAGATCGCCCGGGCGATGCGCAAGATCGCGGAGGGGGAGCGCTGGATGATCGAGGGCGCGGCCGGAGTCGCCGTCGCGGGCCTCGTCAAGACCGCGGAACGGTATCGGGGGAAGAAGGTCGCGATCGTCCTCTGTGGACGCAACGTCACGCTGGAGACCTTCCTGCGCGCCGTGGCCGTGTGACGTGGGCGCGCCGGAACCGCTGGTCAGCCGGGTCAACCACGCGTGGAGCCGGCTGAGCGAGCCGGAACGGGCGGTCGCGGAGTACCTCGTCACGTCACCCCCGCGCCAGGTGGTGCTCGCGACGGCGGACGACCTCGGCCGCCGCACCGGCACGAACGACGAGACGGTCGTCCGCACCGCCCGCCGCCTCGGCTACACCGGGTTGCCGGCGCTGAAGGCGTCGCTCGGCGGGGCCACCGGCGCGCCGCAGGTGAGCTTCCGGCGGCAGGTGGCCCGCGACCTGCCGAGCGCGACGACGCACGTGGTCCGCGACGCGCTCGGCCGGATCAGCGCGTTCGGCCGCGGGCTCGACGTCGGCGAGCTGGCGCAGGCGCTGCGGATCCTCGGGGCGGCGTCGCGGGTGTTCTGCTACGGCTGGGGCGTCAACGAGCTGAGTGCGCGCTACCTGGCGTTGAAGCTGACGCGGGCCGGCAAGGCCGCGTCGGCTTCGGGGGCCACCGGGGTGGAGTTCGCGGACGACCTGGCGGACCTCTCGCCGCGGCACGCGGTCGTAGTCTTCGCACCCGGGCGGCTGCTGCCCGAACTGGAAGTCCTGGCGGCGCGGGCGAAGCAGGTCGGGGCCGGGCTGGTCCTGGTCACCGAGCACCTCGCCGGGGAGATCCCGGCGGACGCGGTCCTGCGTGACCCGGGCTCGCCCGGCAGCCTCACCGCCGAACCGCTGTGCGCGATGCTCGTCGCCGATTTGCTGGTGCTCGGCACCCTCGGCGACGGCGACACGTACGCCCTGCTCACCCGGCTTCGTGAGGAACTTCAATGACGTTGTCCACAGTGGACCTCGCGCGCATCCGCGAGGTCGCTTCCCGGGACCTGTCTTGAATGAGTCATTCAGGACCTCGCAAGACCTGAATGACTCATTCAGGACGTCCGGGTCGCGGGCCACTCTCGTCCGCGCGTTCCGACGACTCACTGCACCCGCGCACCTGACCACAGTGGAAAGCCTCGCCGGGGCGGGTGGTGGCAAGCCGCCCCGGCGAGGCCGGTCTGAAGGAACTCAGGAAACACTCTCGAGCGGCGCGGGCGCCGGGGAGTCCACCCGCGCCACCCGGGCCCGACGACGCCGCCGCGGCGGCCGGTCCAGCAGCTCCGCGATCCGCGACAACCCGAAGTTGATCACGATGTAGAACGCCGCCGTCAACGCGTACGCCTGGATGAAGTTCGCGTTGTACTCGCCGAGCACCTGCCCGTTGCGCAGCAGCTCGGGATAGCTGACGACGTACCCGAGGCTCGACTCCTTGAGCGTCCGGATCACCTGCGTCACCAGCGCCGGCCGCAACGCGCGGAACACCTGGGGCAGCACCACCAGGCGCAGGGCCTGGCCGCGGCGGAGACCGATCGCCGCCGCCGCGTCGAACTGGCCGCGGTCCAGGGAGTTCACGCCCGCGCGGACGATCTCGGCGAACACCGAGCCCGCGTGCAGCACGATCGGGATCGACAGCACCCAGAACGGCGGCAGGTTCCAGCCGAACGCCGGCAGGCCGATCAGGAAGAAGTACACCAGCAGGATCAGCGGGATCGCCCGGAACAGCTCGATCGCCGCCGCGGCCGGGACGGACAGCCAGCGGCGTGGCGAAAGCCGGCCCAGGCCGAACACCGTGCCGAACACCAGGGACATCGCCGCGCAGGACAGGCCGATCCGCAGCGTCATGCCCAGGCCGTCGAGCAGGTAGCGGATGTTGGGCCACGACGCCAGGGGCCGCCACAGCCGGCCCTCGAGCTGGCCGACGTGCTGGAGCTGGAAGAAGATCCCGACGAGCGCGCCGGCCACGACCACGATCGCGACGATCGTCGCGATCCGGAGCCGGGCCTTGCCGCGCGGGCCGAGCTCGTCGAACAACACGGTGGTCTTCATCGGCGGATCCGCACCTTCCGTTCGATGACCCCGGTCAGCTGGCCCGCGGTGAGCGTGATCAGCAGGTAGCCGATCGCCGCGGCGATGAAGCTCGGGATGGGCTGGGCGTGGTCGAGGTTGAACTGCCGCGCGGAGCCGGTGAGCTCCTGCACGCCCACCGCCGCGCCGAGCGCCGACGCGAGGCAGACGTTGATGAAGATGGAGCCCAGCGGCTGGGCCATGGACCGGAACGCCTGCGGCAGCACGACCTGCCGCAGGACACCGGCGAAGGTCAGCCCGAGCGCGCGGGCCGCTTCGATCTGCCCGGTGGGGACGGCCGCGACACCCGAGCGGACCGTCTCGCAGACGTACGCGCCGAAGTACAGCCCCAGGCCGAGGACGACCGAGCCGAACAACGGCACGGTCGCCCCAACGTAGGGCAGCCCGAACACCACCATGACCAGGACGAGCAGCAACGGCGAGTTGCGCAGGCACTGGACGTAGAACCCGGCCACCGCCCGCAGCGGGCCGATCGGGCCGACCCGGCAGACGCCGAGCACGGTCCCGATGAGCAGGGCGAGCGGGAAGGCGAGCACGGCCAGCTCGAGGGTCACCAGCAGGCCGGTGAGCAGCTCACCGATGTGATCGAACAGGACGGACATGGTGGTGGCCTCTCAGGAACCGGGCACGGAGCCGATCTGCGGCGGCTGCGGCGCGGGTGTCTTGACGAGCTTGCCGACCGTGGCCTGCCAGAGCTTCGTCCACGTCCCGTCGGCCTCGATCGCCTTCAGGAACCCGTTGACGACGTCCTTGAACGCCGGGTCGTCCTTGGGCAGGCCGATGCCGAACGGGTTCGACCCGAACGTCGAGTCCAGCAGCTTGACGTCGCTCTTCGTGGCGACCACGCCGTAGAGCGACGCGTTGTTGAGCGTCATCGCTTCGGCGCGGCCCTGCTCGACGGCGGCGACGCACTGCGCGGCGGTGTCGAACAGGACCGGCTGTGCGGTCGGGACCGCCTTCAGGAGCGCGTCTTTCGCGGCACCGGACTCGGTGGCCACCTTCTTGCCGGCGAGGTCACTCGCCTGCCGGGTGGTCGTGTCCGACGTCTTCACGACGATGCCGCTGGCCGCCATGTAGTACGGCCCGGCGAAGTTGACCAGCTTCGCGCGGTCCTCGGTGATGGTGTAGGTCTGGATGGCCGTGTCGATGGTGTGGTTGCCCAGCAACGCTTCCCGCGTGTCGGATCCGCCGCTCTGCAGCTTGGCGTTCGGCTTGCCGAGCAGGTACTTCGCGAGCAGCTGGGCGATCCCGGCGTCGAAGCCGGACAGCTTGCCGGACGCGGGGTCGAGCTGGGAGAAGCCGATCGTGTTGCGGCTGCCCGCGAACGACAGCTCGCCCTTCTGGCGGATCTTGTCCAGCATCGGCGTGCTGGGCAGGTTCTGCCCGATCGGGCCGGCGTCCACCACGGACGTCTGGTCGATCTGGCCGGCGATCTCCGCGCCGGCCGGCTTGGCGGCGGCGCCGGGAGTCTGGTTGGGCGCGCTGCCGCACGCGGTCAGCGTCGCCAGCAGGGCGGTGGTGACCACTGTGGTGCGGGTGGCCGTGCGGATTCTCATGGGTGCTCCCGGGGGTGTACGGCGGGTCAGTGCTGGAGGACCTTGGACAGGAAGTCCCGCGCCCGGGCGGTGCCGGTGCGGTCGAAGAACTCTTCGGGCGTGCCCTGCTCGGCGATCCGGCCGTCGCTCATGAACACGACGCGGTTGGCGGCCTTGCGGGCGAAGCCCATTTCGTGGGTGACGACGACCATCGTGGTGCCGTCGGCGGCGAGCGAGGTCATCACGTCGAGCACCTCGTGCACCATTTCGGGGTCCAGCGCGCTGGTCGGTTCGTCGAACAGCACGAGCTTGGGGTTCATCGCGAGCGCGCGGGCGATCGCGACGCGCTGCTGCTGCCCGCCGGAGAGCTCCGCGGGCCGTTTCTCCGCCTGGTCGCCGACGCCGACGCGGTCGAGCAGGCGCCGCGCTTCGGTTTCGGCTTCGCGCTTGGGCACCCCGCGGACCTGGATCGGGCCGAGGGTGACGTTGTCGAGGATCGTGCGGTGGGCGAAGAGGTTGAACGACTGGAAGACCATCCCGACGTCGGCCCGCAGCTGCGCGAGCCGGCGGCCCTCGGCGGGCAGGGGCTCCCCGTCGAGGGTGATGGTCCCGGAGTTGATCTGTTCGAGGCGGTTGATGCACCGGCAGAGGGTCGACTTCCCCGAGCCGGACGGCCCGACGACGACGACCACTTCGCCGTGGTGGATGTCGAGATCGACGTCGTGCAGGACTTCGATGTCACCGAAGCTCTTGCACAGGCCGCGGATGCTCACCAGCGGGGTCATCGGCTTCCTCCGGATTTTTGGAAGCGTTCGCTACAGTTAACGAGATGTTGTAGCATCAGCTACCGATAAGATAGACCGTGCTACCGAGATGTCAACACCTGTCGTCGTCGCTACACCCGCAGCCATCCCAGCCGAGGAGCAGTCATGTCGAGTCCGCGCCCGAGTGCCGACGCGCGCGTCCTGGATCCGGTCGAGTACTACCACTCGGGTCCGACCGCTTTCTTCGCCTCGCAACGGGATCAGCGCTTCTCGTACTGTCTTTACGTGCCCGGCGTGCACCGCACGGCGACCAAGCCGCTCCCGCTGACCGTCGTGGTCCACGGGACGCAGCGGATGGCCGAGCGCTACCGCGACGCCTACCGCGGCTTCGCCGAAGAGAACGAGACGGTCGTGCTGGCCCCGCTCTTCCCGGCCGGCATCGGCGAACCGGGCGACCTGCACGGCTTCAAGCGGCTCAGCTTCCGCGGCGTCCGGTTCGACCGTGTCCTGCTCGACATCGTCGACGAGGTGGCGCAGCGGTACCGGGTCGACGCGACGCGGTTCGCGCTCCACGGCTTCAGCGGCGGCGGCCAGTTCGTCCACCGCTTCGCCTACCTGCACGCGCACCGGCTGTCCGCGCTCTCCATCGGGGCGCCGGGCCGCGTCACCCGGATCGACCCGCGGGTGCCGTGGTGGCCGGGCACGGCCGACCTGCGCGAGCGGTTCGGCACCGACCTCGACCTCGACGCGCTGCGGGCGGTGCCGGTGCAGATGATCGTCGGCGCCGAGGACACCGAGACCTGGGAGATCGCCGAGCCGGACGTCGACGCGGGCGGCGACACGCGGGTCGCCCGGCTGACCTCGCTGCGGGACAACTTCGAGGCGCACGGCATCGGCGTGCGCCTCGACGTCGTGCCCGGGCTCGCGCACCGCGGGCTCCAGCTGCAGCCGGTCGTCCAGGACTTCTTCGCCGGTGTGCTCGCCGGCCGGCCGTGACGGGGGTGACCACTACGATGCGGCGGTGCCGAGGGGAGAACCGATGACCGAGCCGGACGGCGAAGACCGCTCGCTGAGCGCCCGGATCAACCGCAACCTGGCCGGGATGTCCCGGGCGGAGCGGATCGTGGCCGAGTACCTGCGCGACCACGGCCGGCGCGCGATCTTCGCGACCGCCGAGCAGATCGGCACGGTGACCAAGACCAGTGACGCGACCGTCGTCCGCACGGCGAAGTCCCTCGGGTTCAGCGGGCTGCTCGACCTGCGGCGCTCGCTGGCCGCGGAGGTCGTCGTCGAAACCAGCCCGGTGCGGCAGTTCCACGACGAGCGGGAAAACGGCGGCTCGGCGGTCGCCCGGGTGTTCACCGAGGCCGCCGAACGGCTCGCGGCGACCTGGCGGCTGGTCGAAGACGACGAGTTCGCCGCCGCGGTCGGCCTGCTCGACGAAGCCCGCGAGGTGCTCGCCTTCGGGCTCGGCGGGTCCGGGCTGCTCGCCCGCTACCTCGCCCTGCGGCTGACCCGCATGGGCCGGCGCGCCCGGGCGAGCTGGGCCACCGGGTTCCAGCTCGCCGATGACCTGCTGGGCCTGCGCGCCGACGACGTCGTCGTGCTCTACACCCCGGCCCGCCTGCTGGCCGAGATCGAGGTCGTGCTCGACCACGCGCACGCCGTGGGCGCCCGGGTGCTGCTGGTCTCCAGCTCGCTGGGGGCCCAGTTCGCCGACCGCGTGGACGTCACGCTCGCCGCGCCGCAGTCGACGAGCAACTTCACCGGGGAGATGCTCAGCGCCGAGGTGCTGACCGACGCCTTGCTGCTGCAGCTGGGTTCCGGTGACGAGACGCGCGCGACCCGGGCTTCGGAACTGCTCACTTCGCTGCGTTCGGAGCTGGTGCAGGGCGACGAGCGCTCGGCCGCCCCGAAACGGCGGCGCAAGAAGCGGGCCTGACGCCGGTTTTCCTTACGCCGCGGGTTGATCGCCACGCGGTGGTCTCGTGCTGTCCATTGTGGACCACGGATTTTCTGTAGTGGAAACTTCGTACTTCACATTTCAGAAGCGTCAGCTACACTCGGGTCATCCCAGTTCCCGCCGAGGAGACCGCCGTGATGTCGTTCCTGCTCGCGCAAGTCCCGGCCGCCGTTGCCAACCCCACGCCCGCGTTGTGGCGGATCGTCACGAAGATGGCCTACTTCGCCGGCCTCATCGGGACGATCGGCGCCACGATGCTGCACCTGCTCGTGTTGCGTCCCGTCCTCAAGCGACAGTCCGTCGACGAAGCCGACCGCGCGGTGCTGCACCGCCGGACGAGCCTGCTGCTCGCCGTCGCGGGCAGCTGGTTCCTGGTCGCGCTGTACTTCCAGATCGCGGGCAAGGCCGCCCGCGTCAAGGGCGTCGAAATCCCTTACGGCCGCGCGTTGCAGCCGGGGAGCATCTGGAAGTACGTCACCGTGCCCGCCAAGAAGGGGGAGTGGCTCTCGACCGGCGCGCAGACGCTCACCCAGTACCTGCTCTGGGCGGCGTCGGCGATCGTGCTGATGCTCCTGTGGTCGCCGCGGGTGCGCGCGCACCTGACCGCGGTCGTGCTGACCTCGCTCGCCCTCAACTTCGTCGCCTACCAGGTCACCCTGCTGCCGACCGACTTCTCGAAGGAGACGGCCGACACCCTCGTCGACGGCCTGCTGGACCACACGCACGTCTCCGCCGTGTCCACGTGGGTCGGCGGGATCGCCGCCCTCGTCGTGCTCGCGACCGCCCGCCGCCGGCTCACCCCGCGCGCCGGGGCCACGTGGGCGCAGATCTGGACGCGGTTCAGCACCGTCGCCCTGTGCGCCGTCGGCTGCCTGCTGATCAGCGGCCTCTACCTGGCCTGGAGCCTCGTCGGCAGCCCCGGCGAGCTGCTCACCACCAGCTTCGGCCGCTTCCTGCTGGTCAAGGTCTGCCTGGTGGCGACCATGATCGGCGTCGGCGGGCTGAACGAGTTCGTCCTCATGCCGCGGATCGCACGGGCCCGCGCGGCGGGCGAGGAGGGCTCGGTGTTCCGGCTCGCGCTGCGCGTGTTCCCCGCCCTGGTCACCGTCGAGGTGGTCCTCGCGGTCGGCGTGCTCTTCGTCCTGTCGTTCCTGACCGGGTCGGCCCGCGTCGAGGCCGGCGAGCCCGACCCGACGCTCAGCGGCGGCATCGTCGGCATCGGCGTCCTGCTGGCCGTGCTGCTCGCGATCTCCTTCGTCACCACGGCGAAGGTGAGCGAACGGCTCTCCCGGACGGCCGGCCCCGCTCCCGCTCGCGAAGCGGTCCCCGAGTACTGACCCCCACCGTCCTAGGAGGACACCTCTCCATGACCGACCTCGCCTCCGAGCGCGCCCACTTCGTCGGCGGCACGCCCTTCTTCGCCTCGCAGCACGACCAGCGCCTGTTCTACGCGCTGTACGTGCCCAAGGACCACACGCCGGACGCCGAACCGCTGCCGCTCGTGGTCATCCAGCACGGCACCGGGCGGTCGGCCGAGCTCTACCGCGACCGCTGGAAGGCGTTCGCGATCGAGCACCGGTGCGTGATCCTCACGCCGCTGTTCCCGGCGGGCCTGGTCGACAAGGGCGAGCTGCACAGCTTCAAGTTCCTGGAGTACCAAGGGATCCGCTTCGACGAAGAGCTGCTGCACATCGTCGACGAAGCCGCCGGCACCTTCAACGCGCGTGGCGACCGGTTCTACCTCCACGGCTTCTCCGGCGGCGGCCAGTTCGCCCACCGCTTCTACTACGCGCACCCGGACCGGCTCGCCGGCGTGTCGATCGGCGCGCCCGGCCGGATCACCCAGCTCGACGACAGCCTGCCGTGGTGGCTGGGCACCGGCGGCTTCGAGGAGCGCTTCGGCATCCGAATCGACCTCGACGCACTGCGCCGGGTACCGGTGCAGATGGTCGTCGGCGCCGAAGACGTCGAAACCTGGGAGATCATGAACCCCGGCGGCCCGAACTGGATGGACGGCGTGGAGGCGACCGGCGAGACCCGGGTCGCGCGCTTGGAAACCCTGCGCGACAACTTCGTCTCGCAGGGGATCGACGTCCGGTTCGACGTCGTTCCCGGCGTCGCGCACCGCGGCACCGGTGTGGTGCCCGTGGTGCAGGACTTCCTCGGCGGCCTGCTGGCCGGAGCCCGGAGTGTGCGGTGACGCCGGTCGGGTCCCTTTTGGACACCCTCGCCGCGCGCGGCATGCGGGTGCACTCCCTGCTCGTGCACCGGCACGGCGAGCTGGTGCACGACCTGTGGCAGTGGCCGCACGACCCGTCGCTGCGCCACAAGCTGCACTCGGCCACCAAGAGCTTCACCGCCACCGCCGTCGGGTTCGCCGAGGCCGAAGGGCTGCTGGACCTCGAAGACCCGGTCGCCGGCTACTTCCCCGGCAGCGATCTCGACACCAGGATGCGCGTGCGCGACCTGCTGACCATGCGGACCGGGCACGCGCGCGGGCTCTCCGGCGCGACGACCCGGCTGCGCAAGACCGGCTGGGCCGGCGAGTTCCTCGAAGAACCCGTCGTCGACCGGCCCGGCCGCGGGTTCCGCTACAGCAGCACGACGAGCCACGTCCTGTCGGCGATCGTGCAGGAGGTCGCGGGCGAACCGGTCGACGAGTACCTGCGGCCGCGGCTGTTCGACCCCTTGGGGATCACGGACTACACGTGGGAACGCGACCCGGCCGGGGTGTCCAGCGGGGGCAACGGGTTGTCGCTGCGTCCGCGCGACCTGCTGTCGTTCGGCGTCCTCTATCTGCAGGACGGCGTCTGGGAGGGGAGTCGCGTGCTGCCCGCCGGGTGGGTGCGCAAGGCGTCGGGCCTGCACGTCCGGAAGGCGGTGAGCGGCGAGTGGAACGGCACCGAGCTGGTCCCGCCCGGCCCGGACGCCGTCGCCGACTCGGGGTACGGCTACCAGTTCTGGGTCAGCGAGAACGGCGTCTACTCCGCGTCCGGGCTCTTCGGGCAGGAGTGCATGGTGTTCCCGGACCACGGCGGCGTCGTCGTGGTCACCGGCGCGATGCCGGACCCGACCTACCACGACCTGCCGGGCCTGCTGCGTGAGGCGTTCTGGCAAGCGTTTTCTTCCGGCGACGTCGAATCGCTTGCGCAGTGGGTGACGCGCGCTCGTGAACCTGAGCGTCTTGAGTCTGTTGTGGACAATCTGTTTTCTTTCCGTGCCTTCGATTTCGAGACCAACGACCAAGGCATCCGCTCGTTGTCCGTCGAAGTCGACGACGGTGTCGTCCGGCTCGGGATCGAAGACGACCAGGGGACGCACAAGATCGAGCACGGCCTGGGGGAGTGGACGCGGCAGCGCACGGGCGTGAGCGTCTGGCGGCTGCACCACTCCTACCAGGAGGACGCGGCGCCGATCCTGGCCGGCGCGCGCTGGGCCGGGCCTGGCGTGCTCGACCTGACCTGGCACTTCCTGGAAGGCCCGTTCATCGACCGGCTGACACTGCGGTTCGAGGGCGACGACGTCGTCCTCGAGCACCGCGTCAACTGCAACTCGGGCCCGACGGAGCTGCCGCCCGCGAGGGGGACCGCCCGTGCTTGACGCCGCCGTGCTCGACCAGGCGTGGGACGTCGTGTCCCAGCACCTGCCGCCGACCCCGCTCATCCCGTACCCGCAGGCCGGGCTCGACGTCCCGGTGTACCTGAAGTACGAGGGCGCCCAGCCGATCGGCGCGTTCAAGATCCGGGGCGCGCTGACGGCTCTCACGGCGTACGCGGGCAAGCCGGTCGTGACGGCGTCGGCGGGCAACCACGCGCTCGGGATCGCCTACGGTTCAAGGCTGTTGTCACGCGAGGCGACCGTGGTGGTGCCGAAGACGGCTGCCGCGGTCAAGGTCGAAGCGCTGCGGCGCTACCCGATCGACCTCGTCCTGGCGGGCGACGACTTCGACGGCGCCGAGCGGCACGCACTCGGGCTGCCCGGGCAGTACGTCTCGGCCTACAACGACCCCCATGTCATCGCGGGGCAGAGCACGCTCCTCACCGAGGTGGCTCGCGTGCTGGAGGACGACTTCACGATCGTCGTCCCGGCCGGCGCCGGTGGCCTGCTCTCCGGCGTGGCGCTGGGCGCTCGCCGCGCGGCGCAGGACGTCCGCGTCATCGGCGTGGAAGCCGAGGCATGCCGCGCGTTGTCGACCGCCGTCGCGGCGGGACGCGTGGTGCCGGTGGAGATGGGGGAGACCATCGCGGACGGGCTGGCCGGCAACCTGGAACCGGAGTCCGTGACGCCGGCGATCGTGCGCGACTGCGGCGTGACCATGGTCGCCGTCGCCGAGGCGGCGATCCGCCGGTCGGTCCGCGAGCTCGTGACGACCGCCGGGCTCGTGGCCGAGGGCGCCTCGGCGACGTCGCTGGCGGCATTGCGTGCCGGGCTGGTGCCGCTCGATCGGCCCCTTGTGCTGGTCGTTTCCGGCCGCAACATCGACCTGGGCCTGCTGACCACGATCCTGGGAGAGCGATGATCACCACGACCGACTACCACACCGCCGGGGAGCCGTTCCGGATCGTCACGGCGGGCACGCCGGACATCCCTGGGGCGACCGTGCTCGACCGGCGGGCCGCCGCGCAGGCGTCCCCGGAGATCGACGCCGTCCGGCAGCTGCTGGTGCAGGAGCCGCGCGGGCACGCCGACATGTACGGCTGCTTCCTCGTCCCGCCCGACGACGACGGCGCCGAGTTCGGTGTCCTGTTCTGGCACAAGGACGGCTACTCGACGGCGTGCGGGCACGGCACGATCGCGCTGGGCGCGTGGGCGGTGCGCACCGGCCGGGTCGCCGCGGTTGCCGACGGCGTCACCGAGGTGGTCATGGACGTTCCGTCCGGGCGGGTCACGGCGGTGGTGACGTGCGTTTCCGGCGTCGTGCGGGAGGTGGCTTTCCGGAACGTGGACGCGTACGTGATCGGCCGGGACGTTCCGGTGGGCTCGACGCGCGTCGACGTCAGCTACGGCGGGGCGATCTACGCATCGGTCCCGGCTTCCTCGGTGGGGCTTACGGTTTCGCCGTCGCACTACCCGGAGCTGATCGCCGCGGGGCGCGAGATCAAGGGCGCGCTGAACACGACGTCGTGGGCGTCGCACTCGGACAGCCGCTTGAGCGGCATCTACGGCACGATCTTCTACGACGACCTCGGGGACACGCCTTCGGGACCGCACCAGCGGAGCGTCACGATCTTCGCCGACGGCCAGGTCGACCGGTCGCCGTGCGGATCGGGGACGTCGGCGCGGCTCGCGCTGCTGGCCGCCGACGGCCGGCTGCCTATTGGCGCGGTGCTGACGCACGATTCGATCATCGGGACCCGGTTCACCGGCCGGGTCCTTTCCGGCGGCTCCTCCGTCGCGACCGAAGTTTCGGGAAACGCCTACCTGACCGGCGAGTGCACGTTCAGCCTCGATCCGGACGACGAAGTGGGAAGGGGGTTCGTGCTGCGATGAGCACGACCATCGTGGGCGGCGGGAACATGGGCGAGGCCCTGCTGGCGGGGCTCGGTGCGGATGTCACCGTCGTGGAGCAGAATCCTTCGCGGGCTGCGTACTTGAAGTCGCGGTATGACGTTTCGGTGGCTTCGCTGGAAGCGGCGGTCGCTTCGGCCTCGACTGTTTTCGTTGTCGTGAAGCCGTATCACTTCGCGGCGCTGCTGGATTCGCTGGCACCGCACGTGCGGCCGGGGCAGCTGATCGTGTCGGCGGTGGGCGGGACGCCCCTCGCTCGCATGGAGGCGAGCCTGCCGGACGTGGCGGTGGTCCGCACGATGCCGAACCTCCCGGTCTCGGTGGGGCTGGGCACGATCGCGATCTCCGGCGGCACGCACGCGGTGGCGGCGGATCTCGACCGGGTCCGGACGATGCTGGCACCGCTGGGCCGGGTCATCGAGGTGGCGGAGACCCAGCTGGACGCGGTAACGGCGCTGTCGGGCGGCGGACCGGCGTATTTCGCGCTGATGGCGGAGGCGATGATCGACGCGGGAGTCCTGGCGGGCTTGCCGCGGCCGCTGGCGGAGGAACTGGTCCTGACGACGGCGGAGGGAACGGGCCGGATGCTGGGGGCGCCGGACGCGGACCCGGCGGGGCTGCGGGCAGCGGTGTGCAGCCCGGGAGGCACGACGATCGCGGCGATGCGGGAGCTGGAGGGCCGGGCATTGCGGGCGGCGGTGATGGCCGCGGTGGTCGCGGCGCGGGACCGGTCCATCGAAATGGGCCGGTGAGCCACTTCAGCTGCGCCGCGAGCGCATGTCCCGTGGCGCCAACCGGTCCCGCAGATCGGCCAGCAACTCCGTGTTCGCCGACACCGCACCCGGCTCCCGCTTCGCCACCGCGAGCAGCAGACAATCCAGCACCAAAGTCGTGCTGAGCCCCTCCTGAGTGAGCCCAGTAGAAGACCGCACGGCAGGGAGCGTCACATCCACCTGGCTGTCCAAAGTGGCCCCGAGCGAATCCGTCAGCAGCAGGATCCCCGCCCCGGCAGCGCGAGCGTGGCGGAGCGCCGTCGTCATGTCCGGCAGCAGGCGCTCGGGCGCGTTCAACACGAACACGTCACCAGCCTCGAGAGGCAACAGCTCGTCGGCGAGCCGGAACCCCGTCGCCGACGTGCTGCGCGCCCGGCGGCCGAGGCGCTGCAGGCGCGTCGCCAGGTAACGCATCGGGAGCTCCGCGATGCCGAGGCCGTAACCGAGCACCTCGCGCGCGCCGGCAAGCAGATCCACGGCTTGGGTGAACGCGGGCTCGGTGAGCAGCCGCCGGGTCTCGGTCAGGCGGTCGACGGACTCCGCGAGCAGCTGGTCGAGCTGGGACGCGCTGTCGTCGCCGGCCTCCTCGACCCGGTGCCGCAGCCGGGTGGCCGGCGTGTCCGACACGACGTGCCTGCCCACCGTGCGCTTGAGCTCGGGCAGTCCCGAATAGCCGAGGGACTTGACCGTCCGGATGACGGTGGCGTCACTGGTGCCGCTGAGCTCCCCGAGCTCCCCGGCGGTCGACAGGACGATCATCCCGGGGTGCTTCCACAGGTACTCGGCCACCCGCCGCTCGGCGGCCGACAGCTCGCCGATCCGCTGCCCGATCCGCTCGGCCAGCTGGCCCTGGCCTTCTTCCTGACCGCTCACCCCGGAAGCCTACCCACGACCCCGCGCCGAGCGCGGCTACCACGGCACGGCGAGCCCGGCGCGCCGCTCGCTCCGGAGGAGAGCATTCCGGGGGTCGTCGACGTGACGTGCTCAAGCCCCGTCCGAGCTGACGGCGCTCACTTCCGTTCCTCGATACCGGTGTAGCGGCCGGGCATCACCATGCAGTACAGCCCGCCGGTCTCGTTGGTCATGCAGTAGACCGGCCGGTCCGAGTCGGAGCCGGCGGTCGGATCGCTCTGGTCGCCGATCTGCTGGATGGTGATGTGCTGCGGGTTCTTGGGCGGCTCCGGCAGCGGCGGCTTGTCCCACGGGTGCCACGCCAGCAGGCCGCCGCCGATCCCGGCGACCAGGATCGCGAAGGCCAGCAGGCCGGTGCCGGCCCGTGGCTTCGCGGGCGTCGCCTGCGGCTCTGGCTGGGGCGGGGACGGCTGCGGTGCCGGGCTTTCCGGGGTCGACATGCCCGACAGTCAACATCATCGCCGCCCGAACCGAGACAGGACCCGCCCCTGAGTCTCGGTACCCGGACGTAGCGTCGGACGAGACCGGTGCCGCGGACGAGGGGCGAGGTGCATGCGGGCGGAGTCCGATCCGGCCGACGACGTCGTGCTGTCGACCGGCCGCCGCGTGTGGACGGTCGGCGTCATGTGCACGGCGGTCGGCCTGGTGATCGCCATGGTGACGATCGTGAACGCCGCGCTCCCGGCGCTGGCCGCCGACACCGGCGCGAGCCAGGCCGAACAGACCTGGATCGTCGACGTCTACACGCTGATGCTGGCCGCGCTGGTGCTGCCGGCCGGCGCGCTGGGGGACCGGCACGGGCGCCGCGGTGTGCTCGTCGCGGGCCTGCTCGTGTTCGCGGCCGGGTGCGCCGCGCCGGTCTTCCTCGACACGTCGACGTGGATCATCGCGGCCCGGGCCGTCACCGGCCTCGGCGCGGCCATGATCATGCCGGCCACGCTGTCGATCATCACCGCGAGCTTCCCGCCGGAACGCCGCGGCCGGGCCATCGGGACCTGGGCCGCGGTGGCCGGTGTCGGCGGGCTCGGCGGGCTCGTGCTCGCCGGGGTGCTGCTGCAGCACTTCGCGTGGCACTCGGTGTTCCTCGGCCCGGCGGTGCTCTCCGTGGTCCTGGTGGCCGCGAGCCTGACGGTCCCGACGTCACGCGACCGCCGTCCGCACGCGTTCGACGTCGCCGGCGCGGTCCTCAGCGCCCTCGCGATCGGCGCGGTGGTGTTCGGCATCCTGCGCGTCGCCGATCTCGGCTGGGGCAACGCAACCGTCCTCGGGTCGATCGCGGGCGGGCTGGTGCTGGGCGCGCTGTTCGTCGGGTACGAGCTGCGACGCGAGTCGCCGCTGCTGGACGTCCGGCTGTTCGGCAACGCGGCCTTCGCGGCCGGGTCGGTTTCGGTGACCGTGCAGTTCACCGCGGCGTTCGGGATGTTCTACGCGCTGGCGCAGTACCTCCAGCTGGTGCAGGGATATTCGGCACTGAAGTCGGGGCTGGCGCTGTGGCCCGTCGCCGTGACGCTCTTCCCGCTGTCACTGGCTTCGGCGCCGCTGGTCCGCCGGTTCGGGCTGCGCGCGGTGACGTGCACCGGGCTCGCCGTCGTCGTGGTCGGCATGGTCCTCATCGGACAGCTGGACGCCGGCAGCGGGTACGCCGCACTGGCGATCGCGGTGTGCGTGCTGGGTGGGGGGATCGGGGTGACGGCCCCGGCGGCGACGAGCGCGATCCTCGACAACGTGTCGCCGTCCCAGTACGGCGTGGCCTCGGCGGTCAACGACGCGACGCGCGAAGTCGGTGCGGCACTGGGGATCGCGCTCGTGGGCAGCGTCCTTTCCGCCGGCTACACGGATTCGGTCCGCTCGGCGACGGCGGCGCTGGCACCGCCCGCGCGCGAGGCGGCGGAAGGTTCGCTGGCGGGCGCGCTCGCGGCGGCGGTGGGGCCGGGCGGCGCGGAGCTGGCGGCGTCCGCGCGGGCGGCTTTCGCGCACGGCATGGGGATCAGCATGCTGGCGCTGGCGGCCGTCGTGGTGGCCGGCATCGTCGCGGCCGCGGTGCTGGTCCGCCGCTGAGCGTGTATCTGGGGGTGGCCGCGGGTCCCTTTGTCTTCAGTACAACCACGATTGTCCTGGAGGGGACCATGGCCGAACTGCACATCAAGTCGCTGAAGTGCGTCAAGAAGGACGACGTGATCGGGAAGGACGAAGTCCGCCTGCGGGCCAACGGCGTCACGATCTCGGGCCCGCACAAGCTGGGCAAGGGCGACACGGTCGCGCTCAACGCGAGGCCGCCGTTCGACGGCTCGATCAAGGTCACGCTCGTCGACGAGGACGGCGGCAAGGACGACGTCCTCGGCTCGGTGACGGTCACCGAGACGCAGGCCGGCCTCGACACGCTGACGGCGTTCTTCAACGCCTTGCCGGGCGCGGACTACCACATGACGTACGACGTGCACGCCGGCTGACCGCGGCGCGCCGATCAGCGATCGGCGGGCTCGGCGGTCCACGAAGCCAGGATCCGCAACGCTTCGTGGGCCGGCGAGCCAGGCTCGGCCGTCAGGACCATGAGCCGCTGCCCGCTGCCGTCCGGGCTTTCCCACATGTCGCAGTCCAGCGTCAGGTCGCCGACCACCGGGTGGCGGTACCGCTTCACGCCGTAACCCGCGCTCGTCACGTGGTGGGCCGCCCACCACGTGCGGAACTCCGGGTGGTGCACCGCGAGCTCGCCGACGAGGTCCGCCAGCTCCGGCGCGTCCGGGTCGCGCGCGGCCTCCAGGTGCAGGGCCGCCACCGCCGTGCGGGCCGCCTCTTCCCAGTCGGTGTGGAGCGCGCGCACCGACGGGTCCGCGAAGAGCAGGTAGACGTAGTTGCGGCGGTTCGCCGGGTAGCGGGCGAAGTCGGTGAACAGCGCCGCCGCCGACTCGTTCCACGCCACGATGTCCAGCCGGTGGCCCAGCACCATCGCGGGGGTCTCGGCCAGCCGGTCGAGCAGCCTTTTCATGGCGGGGCGCAGTTTTTCGCCCGCCCGGCGCCGCGGCCGGCGGAACGGCTTGCCGGCCAGTTCGTACACATAGGACTGCTGGTCGTCGCTCAGCCGGAGTGCGCGGGCGAGGGTGGCGAGGACCGACGACGAGGCCTGCACGCGCCCCTGTTCGAGCCGCGTCAGGTAGTCGACGCTGATCGCGGCGAGCTGCGCGACCTCTTCCCGGCGGAGCCCGGCCACGCGTCGCGGCGAAGCGAGTTCCGGCAGGCCGACGTCGCGAGGGCTCAGCTGGGCGCGGCGCGCCTTGAGGAAGTCGCCGAGCTCCTTCGGCTGACCGGTGGGCTCCATGCGACCGATTGTCCCCCGAAACCCGCCGGTCCTGGGTGGGCCGGTTCCTTCCCCCGCTCAGCCGCGCAGCTCGGCCGCCTGTTCTCGCAGGGCCGCGACCACCGCGGTGGCGCTCGCCGAGCGCCCGTGCCGGGTGACGACGACCGCGGCCCGGCCACGCCAGGCCGGGTCCTCGACGGAGACGACCGCGACCCCGGCCGGCACCGACGCGGCCGCCACGCCCGGCAGCAGCGCGACGCCGAGCCCGGCCGCCACCATGCCCAGCCGGGTCGTCCAGCTGCGGACCGCGTGGCCGACGCGGGGCTCGGCCAGGGTCGGCCACGCGCCGAACTGGGGTTCGCCGCGGCCGCCGCGGCCGACGATCCACGTCTCGTCACGCAGGTCCGCGACGTCCACCAGCCGCCGGTGGGCGAGCCGGTGCCCGGCCGGGACGGCGACGCGCAGGTCGTCCTCGGTCAGGACGTCCTGGTGCAGGCCCGCGAGGTCGTAGCCGGGCAGCCCGTCGCCGACGCCGATCACGACGGCCTCGGTGCGCCCGCCGCGGAGCCGGGCGAGCAGCGCCGGGGTCGCCCCTTCCTCGAGCGTGACGGCCAGCCCGGGGTGCCGGGTGCGCAGCACCGCCAGTGCGCGGGGGACCAGGACCGCCGCCGCGGCCGGGAACGCGCCGATCGCCAGGCGCCCCGCCAGCCGGTCGCGCAGGCCCGCCAGCTCCTGCTCCGCGGAGTCGAGCACCGCCAGCGCGGTGGTGGCGTGCCGGGCCAGCAGCGCGCCGGCCGGGCTCGGCCGCACCCCGCGGGCATGCCGCTCGAACAACGCCGTGCCCGCGGCGGCTTCCATCATCGCCACCTGCCGAGAGATGGCGGACTGCGTGTACCCGAGGGACGCGGCCGCCGCGGTGAACGAGCCCGTGGCCGCCACTTCGCGGATCACCCGCAGGCCGGTCAGCGTCACTTCTGCCATGCCGCCAGCCTAGCCATGAGCGAAGCGCACAGCAGATGTGCGAAGGCATCGCTGGTGCTCATGCCTGGCCGGGCGCAGCATGGAAGCATGATTTGGTTCATCACAGGATCTTCGAAGGGCTTCGGCCGCCACTGGGCCGAGGCCGCCCTCGAGCGCGGCGACCGGGTCGCCGCCACCGCACGCACCCCCGCCGACCTCGACGACCTCGTGCGGCGGCACGGCGACGCGGTCCTCCCGCTCGATCTCGACGTCACCGACCGGGCGGCCGCGTTCGCCGCGGTCCGGCGCGCCGCGGACCACTTCGGTGGCCTGGACGTCGTGGTCAACAACGCCGGCTACGGCCACTTCGGCCGGGTCGAAGAACTCGGCGAAGACGACGTCCGCGCCCAGCTCGAGACCAACTTCTTCGGCGCGTTGTGGGTCACGCAGGCCGCGTTGCCGATCCTGCGGGCGCAGCGCCGCGGGCACATCATCCAGGTCACCAGCGAAGGTGGTGTGCTCGCCTTTCCGGGCATCGGCGCCTACCACGCGTCGAAGTGGGCGCTGGAAGGCCTTTCCGAGTCTCTGGCGCAGGAGGTCGCCGAGTTCGGCATCCACGTCACCAACCTCGAGCCGGGCCCCTACGCGACCGACTGGCTGAGCGTGGGCTCGCGCCGGAGCACCCCGAACCCGGACTACCCGGCCGTCGGTGAGGGCCACTGGGACGTCGGCGACCCGCACGCCACCCGCGCGGCCGTGCTCGAGCTCGTCGACGCCGCCGCCCCGCCGCGGCGGATGTTCCTCGGCAAGTCGCTGGCCGCGGTCACCGAGGTGTACGAGGACCGGCTGAAGACGTGGAACGACTGGCAGCCGGTGGCGGTGCGGGCGTTCGGCTGAGCGCCGCGTGCGGGTCGTCCGCGGGCACCCACCCGGTGTCGAGGTCGAGCCCGCCGACGTCCCGGGTGAGCGCCGCGATCGTCGCCAGGACCGGCGCGCGGGTCTCGTCGCGGCGGGACACCAGTGACCACGTCCACAGCGGTGCCGGCCCGGTCACCGCCCGGCGCGCGAGGTCCGGCGGGACCGGCGTCGCCTGGCCCTTCGGCGAGTTGAGCACCGGGCGCCGCAGCCGGCGGACGTGGTCGAAGAACGCCGGGCCGGTCACGCCGCCGTCGTGCGTGCGCACGACCTCGGCGCCGGTGACCCGCGCGAACTCCGCGGCGTAGACGTTCCACGACGCCCAGCTGGCGGTGTCGTCGTCGACGAGCACGACGACGTCCTTCGCCGCCACCTCGGCGGTGCCGGTGCCGATCGCGTGGAGGCGGTCGGCGCCGAGCAGGTGGGCGTCGAGGTCGTGCTCGGCCAGGTCGGCGGCCCGCGCCCAGCAGATCGCCAGGTCGATGCTCCGGTCGGCGACCCGGCGCAGCTGGGCGTGCGAGGGCAGCACCCACGTGTCGACGTGCAGGTGCGCGACGCCCGCGACGCGGTCGAGCAGGTCGGCGGGGCGCCAGTTGACGTAGCCCAGCCGCACCGGCTCGCGCGCGCCGATCCCCGCCGCCGAGCGGCGGAGCTCGTCGGCCTGCTCCAGCAGCGCGAGCACCTGCGGCAGCAGCGATTCCCCGCATTCGGTGAGCGTGACCGACCGGCGGTCGCGGTCGAAGAGACGGACGCCGAGATCGCGTTCGAGCGCCTTGATCTGCTGGGACAGCGAAGGCCCGGCGATGCGCAGCCGCTCCGCGGCCCGGCCGAAGTTCAGCTCTGTGGCGACGGCCACGAAGTACCGAAGCTGGCGTAGCTCCATACCGGGAGCTTAGTGCGGTGGGAGCCCGGGCCTATCAGGTGAGAGCGAACCGGTCGTGGCGAACCGGTTTCGCCGGGCACATCCTCGGCTCAGGAAGCACCACCCACCAGGAGGTTTTCATGAGCACCCAGAAGGTCGCGGTCGTCACCGGCGCCTCGCAGGGCATCGGCGCTGCCGTGGTCGAGGCGTACCGCAAGCTCGGCTACGCCGTCGTCGCGAACTCGCGGTCCATCACCCCGTCGGGCGACGCCGGGATCCTGGCCGTCGCGGGCGACATCGCCGACCCGGTCGTCGGCGCTCGCGTGATCGACCAGGCCCTGGCGACGTTCGGCCGCGTCGACACGCTGGTGAACAACGCCGGCGTCTTCGTGGCCAAGCCGTTCACCGAGTACACCGCGGCGGACTTCGACTCCGTGACCGGCGTCAACCTGCGCGGCTTCTTCGAGGTCACCCAGCGTGCGATCGCCGCGATGCTGGAGGTCGGCGGCGGGCACGTCGTCAACGTCACGACCAGCCTGACCGACCACGCGAACAGCGCGGTCCCGTCGGCGCTGGCGTCGCTGACCAAGGGCGGCTTGAACTCGGTGACGAAGTCCCTGGCCATCGAGTACGCGGCGCGCGGCGTGCGCGTGAACGCCGTGTCGCCGGGCATCATCCGCACCCCGATGCACCCGGCGTCGACGCACGACGCGCTCGCGGGCCTGCACCCGGTCGGCCGGATGGGCGACACGAGCGACATCGTCGACGCGGTCGTGTACCTGGAGGGCGCACCGTTCGTGACCGGCGAGATCCTGCACGTCGACGGCGGCCAGAGCGCGGGACACTGAGCACCATGGACATCCTCACCGGCGTATTGGACGCCTGGAAGTCGGCGGTCGACGCCCACGACCCGAAGCGCGTGGCGGCATCGTTCACCGAAGACGCGATCTTCCAGGGCCTGCACCCGTACAGCGTGGGCCGCGACGACGTGGCCGCGTACTACGACTCCCAGCCGCTGGGCATGACGGCGGAGTACCGGATCGTGGAGACCCGCCGCCTGGCCGACGAAGTGATCCTCGGGTACGCGAGCGTCGACTTCGCGTTCACGGACCGGGAGACGATTTCGGTGCACCTGAGCGTGATCGTCCGCCGGGTGGGCGACGCTTGGCTGATCGCCCACTACCAGGTTTCGAGGCTCTGAATGGAGTTCCTGGTCGACATGAGGACGACGGTCCCACCGGGCACGTCCGACGAAGAGGTGGCGGACACCCGCCGTCGCGAGGGCGTGCGGAGCAGGGAACTGGCGGCCCTGGGCCACATCCGGCGGTTGTGGAAGCCGCCGGAGGGGCCGGGGGAGTGGCACACGATCGGGTTGTTCGCTGCCGGTGATGAGGAGGAGCTGCGGCAGGTGCTCGAGTCGATGCCGTTGCACGCGTGGATGGCGGTGACGGTGACGCCGTTGAAGCCGCACCCGAGCGACCCGGGCCGGTCCTAGCCGCGCCGGATTGTGCTGCGGTCCCAGCGGTTCAAGGCGGATGTTACTGGCCGTAGGAGAAACGGAGATCGGCGAACAGCAGTTGGTTGAGCCGTCGCCTAAGGTGTCCGGTCTTGCTCTGGTCGGGGGCTTCGTCGGGGGTGAGCAAGGTGAATCTCAGCAAGGTCCCTCCGTCGGAGGAGGCCGTGAGTGCGAAATGGATCTGGTCATTTGGCCGGCTCGGCCACAGCGATGACCACACTGCCAGGCTGGGCTTCTCCGCGGTCAGGACTCGGGGATCGACCTCGTCGGCCAGCAAACGGAGCCACGGACGAGTTCCTGGCCGGCGAGGCTCCACGAGCGAGTCCCAGACGACAGACGGAGGTGCCGGCAGTGTGCGCGCCCGCGAACCGATCTCGATCACACGAGCAGAGTATGTCGATTAACCACCAAGCACACATTCAATTCGGCATGCGAGGACGCCGTGGAGGAAACTGGCCGAGTGTCGAGCAGTGAACGAAGGGATCGGGCGGCCATGCACCGTGCCGCGGTCGAAGGAGTGGCGGCCTACCTTGCCGATGAGGACGCGGACGTCTACAACATCACCGACGCCGCGGTCCGGGAGGACGCGGTGGGAGCAGTACTGAATCTGACCGCGCTGGCGGCAGCAGCTGTCACAGCCCTCGCCGAGGCGACAGGCCTTACGTCAAGCGAGGCCCTACGCTCCATCGACCGAGCAGGCGTCGACGACATATCGCGCCGGCCGCCGCCGGCCCATTAGGGAACACAACGCCTGTGACACCGGAGTCCCGTCCGATGGGTGACTCCCATAGCCTGTCGCCGTGGTTTCGAAGGGGTGGGCCGTCAAGGTCGTGGAGCGGCATCTGGCCGGATGGTCGGCGCAGGGCGGCTCGACGATGGTGGTCACGGACGTCGGCCGCACCGGCTGGGTTGGGTGATCAGCAGCCAAAGCGAGCGCTACCTGCTCACCCGCGAAATCACGGACGCGGCGGTGGGCCGCGGGTCGTTCCTGGTCGATGGAGTGGACGGCAGCCTGCACGAGGTCCATGCGACCGCTGATGTCGAGAACGGTGAGTGGATCGAGGAGTACCTCGAGCGGGTTCGGGGGATCGAACGTGATGATCCGTTGCGGTCTCGGATCGCTGGGTTGATCGATTCCGATCAGCGTCTCGAGGCGCTCCGACTTGTACGGACTTCCGCGCCCGATCTAGCAGCGCGCGAGGCCAAATAGTACGTCGAGGCTGTGGCAGCAGGTGTGCCGGTTCGTGAACACCTCCGTGCACGCTTGCCTCGCTCGCCGGTCGGGCGCACCGTATGTCGGCGATTGTCCGGCCCGAACCCCGAGCCGGGTGCGTGAGCACTGAGTCCTGCCGGCGTGGACGGCCTGATCTGCAGTACGTCTGCGACTCCGACGATCAGTCGTAGTGCTTCAGGGACGGCCAGAGCTGAGCCCAGGTGCCGTGCGGTTGCCGGCACTCGTAGATCGCGGCGTGCTGGTCGGTCTCCTGGTTCGCGACACCATTCGGCATCGTGATCGGCTCGAGGCGGCGCACGTCCGACCAGAATCGCTGCAAGTAAGGGAGTTTGAACTCGCCGACGCACAGCACGGTGTCCGGGGTGCCGGCCGGTGGCCCCCAGTCGCTGTACGCGTTCTGGCCGCTGAAGACCGGATTGGCCGGCCCGTCGAGGATCGTGAGCGCGCCGGCTTCGCCGTAGTTGCTGGTGAGAATCGGGGTGCCGGCGGGCAATCCGGCCGCCGCGGTCTTGACCTGGTCGACGAATTCGGGCCAGCCGACGGTCTCCATGACCGTCGGGTTGAGCACCCGCACCGAGTTCTCGGCCCGGGGCGGCAGGATCGGGTACCCGATCAGGATCGCGATCAGTCCGGACACGACGATGACGGCCGGCCAGCGGAGCCGCGTCCGGGTGGTTGCCTCCGCGCGCACCGCGCCGGCCGCGAACAGCGCGATCAGCGCGGGTGCCGGGTAGTACGGCTTGCCGCCCCCGGCGGTGAACACGACGATCGCCGTCGCGACGACCACCAACGCCCACCGGTGGCGGGGTTCCCGGCCGAGCCGGCGGACCCCGAGCACGCACAGCACGACCAGCGGCGGGCCCGCCAGCAGCGGCAGCAGGGGCAACTGCGCCAGCGCGCCGAGCGGCCCGCCGGTCCGGTCGCCGAGTACCTGCGCCATCGCCAGGTTCGGCCAGCCGTGCCGCGCGTCCCACACCACGTTCGGGACGGCCAGCAGGCAGGCCACGGCACCGGCGAGCCACGGGCCGGGCGTGCGCAGCGCGTCCCGGTGCCACACCAGCAGGCCGATCGCCACGCCCAGCAGCAGCACGGCCACCGTGTCCTTGTTCTCCAGGCCGATGCCCCCGATCAGCCCGGCCGCCGACCACGCCGCGGTGGTGCGCAACCGCAGCGCCCGGGCGACGGCGACGAACATCGCGGCCCAGATCAGCTGATCGGTCACGGTCGTGCCGAACAGCACCGACGCCGCGACGAACGCCACGCTCGCCGCGGTCGCGCCGGCGGCGATCGCCTGGGCCCGTGCGCCGCCCCCGAACTCGGCGGCCAGCTTGGCGCCGAGCAGGACGCAGCCGGCCTGGCAGGCGATCGCGAGCACCCGCAGCGGCAGCACACCGCCGGGCAGCGCGGCGGCCCACCGCGCGAGCAGCGGGGTCAGCGGCGGCTGGTCGACGTAGCCCCAGGCCGGGTGCCGGCCGGTGATCACGTAGTAGAACTCGTCGCGGTGCCAGCCGTACCGGGTGGCCACCACGAGGTGCACCACGACCGCCACGGCGGCGATGGCCACCACCGGTCGCCAGGCCAGCTTCGGCTGCCGGGCGGGATCCACGGTCGTGACCAGTGCGCCGGTGTCACTCACGAGTCCTCCAGGAAGGCGCTGGTCAGGAGGTGGTGGACGGTCGCCCGGCACTGGTCGTCGGTCAGCATCGCGGAATCGGGGTCGCCCAGCCGGTGCCAGGCGAACCAGGCCACGGTTTCGGCGATGAAGCGGGCGGCCGTGGGCACATCGGGCACGTCCCGGAGGTGCCCGGACCGGATGCGCTTGCGCAGATAGCCGCTCAGCGCGTCGAAATGACCCCGGCGGCGCTGCACGAACCAGAACTGGAACATTTCGGGCAGTTCGCGGGCGCACTGCGCGACGAGCGCGAGGACGTCCCGGTTGCCTTCGATGAAAGCGTAGAGCTCGTCGACGATCTCGCCGAACTCCTCGCGGACCGAGCGCACCTGCCGCCGGGCCGTCGCGGCGGCCAGCTTCGGAAACCCCTCGGCCTCGGTCCACCGCCGAGCGAGCGCGACGATCTCGTCCTCGGACGACAGGCGCACCGGGGTGTCGAGGCCGTCCAGCAGCTCCGGCCCGATCGCCCAGGCCAGGGCGACGTAGAGCAGCGCTTCCTTGCTCTGGACGTAGGTGTAGAGCGCGCCGTGGCTGAGGCCGAGCGCTTTCGACACGTCGGAGATGCCGGTTTCGCGGTAACCGCGCTGGGTGAACACCTGCGCGGCCGCCGCGGCGATGTCCGCCAGCGACCGCGTGGCCACTCGTCCTGCCATGGGTGCGACTATTTCCTAACTGACTCAGTCAGTCAAGTATCATCGGGTCAGGGCGAGCAGTTCGTCGACCGCCGGCCCCGAACGGCCATTTCCGAGGTGTGCGACGGCGAACATCGGCGCGATCACCCGGCTCCAGGCGTACAACCTGTCCCCGTCGAGCCCGGATGCGGTCGCCACCAGCCGGCACCGGGCCTCGACACCCTCGTGCCCGGCACCGGACACCACGTAGTCGACCGCGTCGAAGCACGGATCACCCCAGCACGCCTTCGGATCGATCGCGACCAGACCCCGGGACGGACCGCCGTCGAGGGCGTTGCCGAGGTGCAGATCGCCGTGCAGCAACACGATCCCGGCCTGGGTGTCCAGCAACGCCTCGTAGCGCCGGATCGCCCGCTGCCACGTGCGCCGGTCGATCCGCGCGCCGATGGCCGGTTCGGACAGTCTCCGGCCGATGCGGGCGAAGGCCTCGTCGCACCGGCCGCGCAGGTCACGCGGCCAGTGCGCGGGCTGGGGCACGGCGTGCAGGGCGGCGAGCAACTCTCCCCACCGGTGCGGCAACGACTCCGGTGACAGGTCCCCGGCCTCGGTGCCGGGCCGGATCTCCTCCAGCGCCATCGCCCCCGCTTCCGCGTCGGCGGCAAGCACGGCCGGTACCCGGCCCGAAGGCGCGAACACGCGCAGCATCTCCGCCTGCGCGGTCAGCAGTGCCCGGTCCGGACTGAGCTTGAGCACCGCCGGCGTTCCGTCTCGCCAGCGGCAGCGCATGACGACGGAGGACGCCCCGCTCGCGAACAGCTCACCGAGCCCGAATCCCCATTCCGACGCCAGCCGCGCGGCGAGGGCCGGGACTTCCGCGAGCCACTTCACGGCTCCGGGCCCGAAACGATCCACCACCGGCGCGCCGGCTTCTTCGATGTCCATCCCGGCAGTCTCTCGCGAGAGCCTCAGACGGTGAGGACGACCTTGCCCCGCAGGTGGCCGCGCTCGATCAGGCGGTGTGCGTCGGCGATGCGGTCGAACGGGAACGTCTCCTGCACGTGGACCCGCAGCTTGCCCTGGTCGACAAGGTCGACGAGACCGCGCAGCGCGACCGGATCGGGGTCGACCGCGATGCCGCTGAAGCGCATGCCCGCGGCCTCGAACTTGGCCGCGAGCTCAGTGTCCTCCTCGGCGACCGCCGTCACCAGATGGCCTCCCGGGCGGAGCACCCCGAGCGACCTCTCGACGGTGTCACCGCCGATGGTGTCGAGCACGACGTCGATGTCGCGGACCGTCTCGGTGAAGTCGGCCGCCGTGTAGTCGATCACCTCGTCGGCGCCGAACCCCTCGACGAACTCCCGCTTGCTCCCGCCCGCGGTCGTGATCACGTGCGCGCCCAGCGCTTTCGCGAGCTGGATCGCGACGTGGCCGACTCCGCCACCGCCGCCGTGGATCAGGACGCGGTCGCCCTCGGTCACGCCGCCGAGGTCGACCAGGCCCTGCCACGCCGTCAGCCCGACGACCGGCAACGCCGACGCCTCGACGTGCGAGAGCGAAGCCGGCTTGTGCGCCAGGTGCAAGGCAGGCGCCGCCACGACCTCGGCGTACGCGCTCGCCGCCCGTGGGAACAGCGGCATCCCGAACACCTCGTCGCCGGGCCGGAACCGCCATGTCTGTGGCGCCTCCTCGACGACGCCGCTGATGTCCCAGCCGAGGACGAACGGCGGCGGGCCGAGCAACGGGAATTCGCCCGCGCGCAGGCGCGGTTCCAGGGGGTTCAGCCCGATCGCCTCGACGCGGACGAGGACCTCGGCCGGCAGGGCGCGGGGCTCGGGCGCGTCCACGATGGTGAGGACCTCGGGGCCCCCGAACGTGTGCTGGGTGATGATTCGCATGACACCGACGATGATCGCCGCGACGCGCCCGTACCACCGTTGTCGCGCCAGGAAATCCCGATAACCCGCCACACCCGGGGACTCGTGAACGCGGGCTAGGGTGCAGGGCATGACCGAACTTGCCCACGAGCCGGTCTTCTCGACCGGCGATTCGGCGGTCTGCGAGCCCCTGGCCCACGGCGAGGACGTCGCCGCGCACTTCCACGACTTCGGTCAGCTCAGGTACGCCGCCTCGGGGGCACTGGTCACCACGACCGACGTCGGGACCTGGGTGGCGCCGGCGAACCGCATCACCTGGGTGCCCCCGTTCTCCGTGCACAGCAGCCGTTCGCACGGCGAGACCCACATCCGGCTGCTCCGCGTTCCGGCGGCACTGGCCGGGCACCTGCCACCCGAGCCGTCGGTGTTCGTCGCCAGCGCGCTGATGCGCGAGGCCTACCTGGCGCTGCTCGACGACCGCGAACCGGACGACAGCCCTCGCGGCCGTCTGCTGCTCGACGTCGTCCTCTCGGAACTCGCCCGGTCCGAACAGGAACCACTGCGCCTCCCGGAGCCGGGCGACGCTCGCCTCAAGGCCGTCACCGACCTGCTGCACGCCGACCCGGCCGGCCCGGCGACGCTGGCCGAGCTGGGCCGCCGCACCGGTTCGAGCGAACGAACCCTCAGCCGCCTGTTCGGCAGCGAACTGTCGATGAGCTTTCACCAGTGGCGCACGCTGCTGCGCATCCAGCGGGCCGTGCTCGAACTCTGCGCGGGCACCTCGGTCACCGACACGGCGATGCGGCTGGGCTGGGCGAACCCGAGCAGCTTCATCGACGCGTTCACCGATCTCGTCGGGCAGACTCCCGGACGCTACCGAGCCGCGGCGCGCGGCTAGCGGCAGTGCGGCGGGTTGGTCTGAGAACTCAGTGCTCGACGTCGTCTTCGTGCACGGGCTCGACGGCGACGCCCGCAAGAGCTGGTCAGCCCGGACCCGAGGCACCGTAGGCACCGCCGGGGTGCATCAGGTTCCCGGCGGCGTGCGCACGTGCCGGTGCCCGCTGCCGGGGAAGGCCGGCGGTGCGGCCGGTAGCAGGTCGTACAGGACGTAGCCGCAGTTCTCCGCCACCCGGCAGGAGGCCGGGTTGTCCTCCGCGTGCAGCAAGTCGAGGCGGGTCAACCGGACGAGGTGCTGCGTGTGAAGTGCCCACCGCGACGCGGTCTCCAGGGCACGCGCGGCGATGCCGCGCCCCCGGACCTGGGCCGCCGTCCAGTAGCCGACCTCGGCGACACCAGCTGTCCCCACCTTCACCACCACGTGGCCGAAGGGTGCGTAGTCGTCGTCATCGGCCACCACCGCGAAACTGAACCGTGTCGCGGAGTCCCAGCCCGCGGCCTGTGCGTCCAGCCACCGCCGGGCATCGGCTCCGCCGGCCAAGGAGGTGGCCAGCCAGCGGCGCAGCGCCGGATCGCGATGCGCCGCGACCAGCGCCGGCAGGTCGTCCGGCCGCCATGGCCGCAGCCGTAAGGCGGCTTCGGACTCGGTCTGCGGTACGGACAGGATGATCGTCACGGTCGTTCATTCTGCGCTGTCGAGGTGACTCGCCTGAGTTCCTTGATTCTTCTCGGTGGCGACGGCGGAGGCGGACACCAGCGTCGCGGCGGTGAGGCTGCCCCAGAGAGCAGCCGAGCCGTGAGCGGCGAGAGCCGTGATGACCGCCGGGGAAACGGCGAGGCCGAAGCCCGTGGAGAGCTGGAAGCGGGCCAGGGCGCGCCCCAGGACCGGGGTCGGGGCGAGGGCTGTGACGAGCGCCGTGGCGCTGCCCGCGTAGATGATCTCGCCGATCGTGCAGACCACCGACACCGCGGCGACGGCCGGGGGACCCCAGCCGGCTCCCAGCGACGTGGCCGCGAGGAAGCCGAGGTAGGACGCCGCGAGCACCACGCCGCCGAGCGCCAGCACGGTCCGGCGGGCGAAGCGGGACAGCAGGACGGTGACCGGCACCTGCAGGGTGACCACCAGCACCGTGTTCGCCACGAAGATCGCCGCCGACCACACCGGGGACGCGTGCATCTGCGTCACCAGGACCAGCGGCACCGCGATCTCGGGGACGTTGAGGCAGAAGACGTAGATCACGTTGGCGGCCAGCAGCGCGCGCATCCGGGGTGCGGGCTCGTCGACCGCGGCCGGGGCGGCGGCCGGCTGCGCGTGCACGTGGACCGACCACGCCAAGGCCGCCGCGGTGAGGTAGGCGAGCCCGGTGACGGCCGCCAGCACCTGTAACGCGGTGGTGCCGCCCGCCAGGCATGCGGTGGCGATGAGCGCACCCACGCCCAGGCCGGCGTTGCGCAGCGCGCGGCCGCCCGCGAGCGCGGCGTCGCGTTCGCGCCCGTGGGCGACCGTGGCCACCAAGGCCGCGTGGGCCGCCGGCCACGCCTGGTTGCCGATGCCGAGGAAGAGCGACGCCGTCGTGAACAGCCCGACGTGCTCCGCCGGGGCGGCCAGCAGGAGCACCACGCCCAGGACCCGGACGAGCATCGACGCCGCCACGACCGTGCTGCGCGCGCCCCGGTCCAGCCACCGGCCCACCGCGGGCATGCACACCAGCCCCACGACGACGCCGACCGTCATGGCGATGCCGGTGACCGACGCGGACAGCCGCAGCACCGTCACCCCGTAGAGGAGCAGGAAGGGCCGCAGCATCCCGGTGCCGAGCGCGTCCACGACCAGCGCGACGGCGTAGCGGGGGCCGCCGGACGCCCGGACGAGGACGCGGGGCCGGATCTTGGTGGGGGTTGCCATGGCGTCCACGGTGCGGGCGGCCGCCCGGCTTGCCACGTCGATTGACGGACACCGTCAATCGACGCGGTCCTCGGCCGTCCGACCAGCGATGATGGGGGCGTGACGTTGAGGATCGACATCGGCGGCCTGCCGGCCGGGCGGCTGCGGTTCGCGGTTTCGCCGCTGGCCGAGCTGACCGCGATGCTGCACGTGCTGGCCGAACCCGGGCATCACCCGCAGCTCGCCGGCTGGGCCGCGGACGTCTGGGCCGGGCTGCGGCCGGAGCTGGCCGAGCGGCTCCGGGAGGCGGAGTTCCTCTGGCGTTCCTCGCGAGCCGACTTCCTGGTCCCCGCTCGTCCCCGGCCGACGCTGGCCGAGGAACTGGACGACGTGGACCGGATCGACGACGAGACCTATGTGACCGCCGCGCTCATCACCACGTGCGGCAGCAACCGGGTCCACTTCGGCACACCGTCACCGCTCGCCGACGCGACGGCGCGTGAGCGGGCCCTGGACCTCGCCCAGGCCCGCGGCGCGCTCCAGGAGGCCTTCGCGGAACGGCTGCTCGCGGATCCCGCCGCTGTGCGGGCGCGGGTGCGGGACACCCTCGAACAGTGCGCCGAGGCCTTCTTCGACGCCGCTTGGACGGGCGTCGCCGGGCAGCTCGCCACCGACCTGCGCCTCAAGGACGACCTGCTGAAGCGCCAGGGCCTCGGGGCGGCACTCGCGTCGGTCTCCGGCGCCGTGGCCCTGGCGCCCGACGGCGCCTGCATCGTCGTGGACAAGCTGCAGGACAACGCGACCACCGCTCACGGCACCGGGGTCACCTTCCTCCCCAGCGTCTTCGGCCGCCCGCACCTGGTGGCGGTCCACGCGCCCGGGTGGCAGCCGGTGGTGCAGTACCCCGTCGCCGAGGCGAGTGTGCCGGAGCCGGTGTCGCTGGAGACGGTCACGCTGCGGCTGGAGGCGCTGGCGCACCCGGTCCGGCTGCGGCTGCTGCGCACCCTGGCCCGCGGCCCGCACACCACCGGCGAGCTGGCGCACGCCTGGGCGCTTTCGCCCCCGGAGGTGTCCCGCCACCTCGCCGTCCTGCGCCGCGCGGGCCTGCTCACGACCCGGCGGCAGGGCCGGTACGTCCGCTACACCGTCAACCTGCCCGACCTGACGGCGTTGGGGTCCGACCTGCTGGCGGCCGTCCTGCGCTGATCCGGGCGGTTACTGCCCGGCCGCCGCCATGACCGGGTGCCACGGCGTGGCGTCGAAGATCAACGTGATGGCTTCGATCTTCCCGTCCCGCAACCGGAAGTGCTCGGCCGTGCGCTGGGTGCCGACCGGGGTCGCCGTGTGCACGTCGTACACCAGGGTGGCCTCCGATTCGCCGTAGAGCTCGCTCAGCATGTCGACGCCGGTGACCACGCTGACGAACCCGCCGAGGCCGGCGAGGTGGCCGCGGGCGTCGTCGGAGCTGATCATCGGGCTGCGGAAGGTGAACGTGCCGGCGAGCTGGGCGGCCGCGGCAGGCACGTCGCCGGCGAAGCGGGCTCGGGAATAGGCCTGGACAGTCTCACGGGTGGTCATCGGTCCTCCAGGTAGCGGGAGAGGTGCTGCTGGTTCTCGGCGAGACGCAGGCATAGGTGGCGCAGCTGGGTCGTTTCGGCGGCGGTGAAGCCGCGGAAGAGCGCGGCCATGGCCAGCTGTGACGGACGGCGGAACTCCTCGAGCCACGTCCGGCCGTCGTCGGTGATCCGGACGAGCACCGATCGCCGGTCGCGCGGGTCGGGGACGCGCACCGCGTGCCCGGCGCGCTCGAGGGTGTCGACCAGGCCGGTGACGTTGCGCGAGCTGACCCCGGCGGACGCGGCGAGGTCCTTGATGTTCGCTTCCGCCGTGCTCAGCCGGATGAGGATGTCGAGGGCGCCCGGGCTGAGGCCGCGGCTGTCGGTGCCGTGGGCCCGCAGCTGGTCCAGGCTCCGCGCGGCCACGCGCACCGCCGCGGCGGCTTCGAGCACGCCGGTGTCCTCGCCGCGGGTGAACCCGGCCAGCGCGCCGCGGGTGTCGGGGGAGTAGAGCAGGTCGTCCGGGTCGCGAGCGAATACGTCGTTCATAGTGAAGTACTACATTAGTACGTACTTCCGTATTCGTGTCAAGATCATGTCCGTCCGCAGGCGTTTACCAGGGTTTCGCCCGGCGTTAGCCTCGGGCCCGGCACAGGTTCTCGAAGTCCCGCACATACTGACCCGGCTCTCCACCACGACACCCCCGGAGTCCTCATGACGGACGTCAACCGACGGCGTTTCCTGCAGCTGGCCGGCGGCACCGCCGCCCTTTCCGCGCTCTCCACCAGCATCGCCCGCGCCGCCGAAATCCCCGCTCACCGGCGCACGGGGTCCTTGAAGGACATCGAGCACATCGTGGTCCTCATGCAGGAGAACCGGTCGTTCGACCACTACTTCGGCACGCTCCGCGGCGTTCGGGGCTTCGGCGACCCGCGCCCGGCGACGCTGGCCTCCGGCAAGTCCGTCTGGGCGCAGTCCGACGGCAAGCGCGACATCCTGCCCTTCCGTCCCGAAGCGGACAACCTGGGCCTGCAGTTCATCCAGGACCTGCCGCACGGCTGGAACGACACGCACGCGGCGTGGAACGGCGGCAAGTACGACAAGTGGGTGCCCGCGAAGGGCTCGACCACGATGGCGTACCTGACCCGCGAGGACATCCCGTTCCACTACGCGCTGGCCGACGCGTTCACGATCTGCGACGCCTACCACTGCTCGTTCATGGGCTCGACCGACCCGAACCGCTACTACATGTGGACCGGGTACACGGGCAACGACGGCACCGGCGGCGGGCCGGTCCTCGGCAACGACGAGAAGGGCTACTCCTGGACGACCTACCCGGAGCGGCTGGAGCGGGCCGGGGTGTCCTGGAAGATCTACCAGGACGTCGGGGACGGCCTCGACGCCGCCGGCGGCTGGGGCTGGATCGACGACGCCTACCGCGGCAACTACGGCGACAACTCGTTGCTGTACTTCAACTCCTACCGCAACGCGAAGCCGGGTGACGCGCTGTACGAGAAGGCGCGCACCGGTACGAACGCGAAGGCCGGTGACGGCTACTTCGACCGGCTGCGCGCCGACGTCAAGGCCGGGAAGCTGCCGCAGGTCTCGTGGATCACGGCGCCCGAGGCGTTCTGCGAGCACCCGAACTGGCCGGTGAACTACGGCGCCTGGTACATCGCGCAGGTGCTCGACGCGCTGACGGCGAACCCGGACGTGTGGAGCAAGACCGCGCTGCTCATCACCTACGACGAGAACGACGGCTTCTTCGACCACGTCGTCCCGCCGTACGCCGCGGCCGGACAGTCCACTGTGGACACGACCGGCGAGATCTTCGCGGGGTCGCCGTCGAACCCGGCCGGCCCGTACGGGCTCGGCCAGCGCGTGCCGATGCTCGTGGTGTCGCCGTGGAGCAAGGGCGGCTACGTGTGCTCGGAGACGTTCGACCACACGTCGATCATCCGGTTCATCGAACGCCGCTTCGGGGTGCGGGAACCGAACATCACGGCGTGGCGGCGCTCGGTGTGCGGCGACCTGACGTCGGCGTTCGACTTCGCCCGCACCGACGTCCGGGTGCCCGCGCTGCCGGACACGGCGGGCTACGAGCCGCCGGACCGCGTGCGGCACCCGGACTACGTGCCCGCGGTCCCGGCGCACAACGTGCTCCCGAAGCAGGAACGCGGGCTGCGGCCGGCGAGGGCGCTGCCGTACGACCTGGCGGCCGACGCCCGGCTGGCCGGCGGAACCCTGACGGTCACGTTCGCCAACCACGGCCGCGCGGGCGCGACGTTCTACGTCGTGACGCCGTCCGGCGAGCCGCGGACCTACACGGCCGGGGCCGGGGCCGCATTGCCGGCGGCGTTGCCTGCCTCCGGGGCTTACGACTACACGGTTTACGGGCCCAACGGGTTCGTGCGGCAGTTCCGCGGCGGTGCCGCCGGGCCGGAGGTGAGCGTCCGCCAGGAAGGCGGGGAGCTCGCGCTGGTCCTGACCAACAGCGGCACCACGACGGTGCGGCTGACGGTGTCGGACGCGTACGGCCGCTGCTCGTCGACGCACCAGCTGCGCCCGGGCGCGCGGGTCGTCGAGCACGTGGATACCAGGCACAGCAACAACTGGTACGACGTGTCGGTGTCGTCGGACCGCGACCCGAAGTTCCTGCGCCGCCTGGCAGGGCACGGGGAGACCGGCCGCCCGAGCACGAGCGACCCGGCGACGCTCACGAAGTGACGTCCGCGCCACCGCGGCGCCAGTCCGACGGGCTGGCGCCGCGGTGGCGTTTGAAGGCCACGCTGAAGGCGAACGGGTCTTCGTAGCCGACCGCCTTGGCCACCGCGGCGACGGTGTCTTCGGTGGTGCGCAACAGATCCGCGGCGAGCGTCATCCGCCAGCCGGTGAGGTAGGTCAGCGGCGGCTCGCCGACGAGGCGGGCGAAGCGCGCGGCGAACGCGGCCCGGGACAGCCCGGCCCGGGCGGCCAACGCCGCGACGGTCCACCGGTGGGCAGGCTCGGCGTGCAGCAGGCGCAGGGCTTCCCCGACGCCGGCGTCGCCCAGCGCCCGGTACCAGGCCGGCGGCGTTTCCGTCGCGGCGCACCAGGCCCGCAGAGCGAGGACGAGCACGAGGTCCAGCAGGCGGCGCAAGACCGCGTCCTGGCCCGGTTCGTCGCGGGCGACCTCGGCGGCGAGCAGGTCGAGGGCCGCCCGCGTCCGCGGCCCGGCGGGCACGACGGCCAGCGGCGGGAGCATCGCCAGCAGCCGCTCGGCGACGACGCCGTGGAGTTCGTAGGCGCCGCGCAGCATCGTCGTGGCGCCGGGCGTTCCGTCGCCGTACGTGCGGGGAGCCCGGGGGTTCGGGTCGCCCGTGCCGGTGATCGGGTACTTCTTCGCGCCGCGGATCACGACCTGCGGTGCGGTGCCCGGGTCGTCGGCGATCGTGTAGCTCTTCGTGGAGACCAGAGCGATGTCGCCGGCGGCCAGGCGAACCGGCGGCCCGGTGCCGAGGCTGACGAAGGCGTGCCCGCCGAGCGTCGCGACCAGGGTGAGGGGCGGGGCGTCCGCGAAGGTCATCGACCACGGCGGCCGCTGGATCAGCTGCCGGACCAGCGCGTCCGTGGCGTGGGCCCGGTGCAGCAGGTCGCTGAGCACGTCCATTCCCCGACCCTAGACGATCACAAAGGAACCATCGACTTTCTCCCATGGATCGTCTCGCGCATCCGCGGTTGCCTTGACGGCATGACCACCCTCATCCTCGGCGGCACCGGCAAGACCGGCCGCCGCGTCGCACAGCACGTCGACCAGGCCCGGATCGCTTCGCGCGGCACCGGTTTCGACCTCGGCGACCCCTCAAGCTGGGCACTGGACGGCGTCACGGCCGTCTACCTCGTGGAACCCGACCTGCAGGCCGAGCCGCGCCTGCCGCGGTTCGTCGCCGAAGCGGTCGCGGCGGGCGCGCGACGGCTGGTGCTGCTGTCCGCGCCGCGCGCGGGCGAGGAGGGCCATCCGCTGTACTCCGCCGAGCGGGCCGTCCGCGAGTCCGGCGTCGGCTGGACCATCCTGCACCCGAACTGGTTCGCGCAGAACTTCAGCGAAGGCCCGTGGGCGCAGGGGATCCGCGACGGCGTCCTGACCCTGCCGACCGGGGAGGGACGCGTGCCCTTCATCGACGCCGAGGACATCGCCGAGGTCGCCGCGGCGGCGCTGACCGGCGACCGCCACGACGGCGAGGTCTACGAGCTGACCGGGCCGCGGGCCGTGAGCTTCGGGGAGGCGGTCGCCCTGATCGCCCGGGCCGCCGGGCGGGAGATCGAGCACGAGGACGTCGACCCCGAGGCGTTCGTCGAGCGGCAGACCGCTTACGGCGTCCCGCTTCCCGTGGCCCGGCTGCTCACGGGCTTGCTGACGGACCTGCGCGACGGCCGGGGCGCCGACCTCGGGGACGGCGTCGAGCGAGCCCTCGGCCGGCCGCCGCGCTCGTTCGAGGACTTCGTCGCCGGGACCACCTGGACCTGACCGCCCCGCGCCGGTGCGGTCAGGCGAGCCGCTTGATCGTCAGCCGCACCGAGCCGCGGTTGCCCGAATACCCGAGCCAGCTGTCGTTGGCGAACGCGTAGAAGTACCCCGGCTTCCGGTTGACCCACTTCTCCAGCCGGCCGCCGATCGGGAACGCCTCGTACGGCTGCTGCACGTCGTGGGCGTCGAGGTTCGGGGCCGCCACCGCGCCGGTCAGCGCCATCCACTTCGCGGCTTCGCAGCGGCGGCCGCCGAACGGACGGGCGTGGGCGTCGTTGAGCCGGGCGAGCTGGGCCTGGAGCCAGGCCGACGTCGTGGCCAGCGCGTGCAGCACGTCCTGGAAGTCCAGCCGGGCGTGGGCCTCGGTGCCGTCGGGGTGGTGCGCGATCTTCCCGTTCAGCCAGGTGCCCTCGGCGGCGAACTCGTACTCGCCGGGGTCGAGGTAGATCCCGGTCCAGTTCCACGGCTTCCCGGCGTAGACGTCGACCGTGGCCGACTTGCCGGCTTCGAGGCGGCGCCCTTCGCGGTAGGGGCCCGTGGTGATCGGCGGCGTCGCCTGCCGGTCCACCGCGGACGGCGCGACGCCGGCGGAACCGGCGGCGATGAACGGGAAGGCGCGCGGTGCCGGGCACAAGACCGTGTACACGCTGTGGAGCGAGTTGTGCAGCACGCCCTGGGCGTCCGGGGTGATCTGCTTGTACATCCCGTCGTCGAAGACGAGGTCCGGCACGACCGCGCGGCACTCGTCGATCATCCACTGCAGGGCGGCGTCGGACAGGCCGCTGCTGTCGTGGCCGCCGCCGACATCGCAGTGGTCGCCGGGGAACCAGACCTGCGCGGCCGTGCGGCCGCCGTCGACCTCCTGCAGGTTCGACCACAGGGTCGGCATGAACGGGCCGCGCATCTCGTCGATGGCGAGGGCCTGGCGGGCGTGTTTGACGTGGTCGCCCAGCTTCGTGTCGTGGAAGCGGGGGAGGTGCCCGACGTGGTCTTCGACGAGCTTCAGCGGGCCGAGCCAGTCCGGGATGCCCAGCGAGCCGACGGTGTCCCAGACGCCGAGGAACTCGATCGGGACCGGGTCGGCCGCCTCGCCGGCCCCGGCCCGGTAGCCGGTGGTGAAGAGCCGGTCGACCTCGGCCCAGAACTCGGTGGACCCGGCGGTCTTGAGGTCCGCGGGCAGGCCGCACCGGCGGATCATGCCGCAGAGGCTGCGCACGGTGAACGCCCCGCGGCTGAACCCGAAGAGGTGGATCGCGTCGCCGGGGGAGTAGGTGCGCGCGAGCCAGCCGTAGGCGCTCTTGATGTTCTCCGAGAGCCCCTTGCCGACGAGCCCGCCTTCGAGGTGGTCGAGCAGCCCCGGCCCGGTGCCGACACCCGGGTGGTAGTACCGCGGCTGGCTGTCGAGGTTCGCCACGGCGTGGTGGATCCGCGCGACGTTGGTCGGCGTGGGCCGGCCCTGTTGCTCCTGGTCGGGCGTGTTCCAGGTGCCGTCGCAGCAGACCACCAGGTGCCGCCGGGTGGCTTTCGGCTCGGTCATCCGTTCCCCCTGTCGCTCCCCTCGGATGCTATTAGGAGGCACTGGGCGGCCGGGGAGATACCGTCGGATCCGTGACCGTGGACTTGATCGACTACGTACGGGCGCAGCGTGCGGGCGTCGTCTCGACACTCGGGCCGGGCGGGCAGCCGCAGGCCGCTTACCTCACCTTCGCCGTCACCGACCGCGGCGAGCTGGTGTTCGACGCCAAGCCGGACTCGCGCAAGGTCGCGAACCTGCGCCGCGACGGCCGGGTGGCGGTGGTCATCGGCGGTCCGGACGGCACGACCCTGCAGGGTGAAGGCACGGCCGGCTTCCCGGCCGGCGCGGACCTCGACCGCTGCACGGCCGCCTACGTGGCGGCGTTCCCGGAGTTCGCGGGCTCCTTCGACGCGGGCGCCGTCGTCGTCCTGCGGGTCGAGCTCGCGTGGGCCCGGTTCGGCGACTTCCGCGGGGCCACGCCGGAATTCCACGAGGTGCCGCTCCCGGGGTAGCGCCCGCTGGGCCATCCCGGGCTTGCCCGGTCGATCGCCGTTATGCTCCGGGACCGTGCCGGAAACGCGTCTCGACCTCGACCGGATCCGGGCCGCCCGCCGGGTGATCGACCCGGTCTTCCTCGACAGCCCGCTCTACCGCTGCGAGCCCCTGGAACGCGAGCTCGGCTGCCGGGTGAGCGTCAAGCTCGAGACCGCGAACCCAGTCCGCAGCTTCAAGGGCCGCGGCACCGAACTCGTCGTGGACGGCCTCGCCGGGCGTGACGAGCGGGCCGCCGTGTGTGCCAGCGCGGGCAACCTCGGCCAGGCCCTCGCGTTGTCTGGGCGGAGCCGGGGGATCGACGTCACCGTCGTGGCGTCGAGGTTCGCGCCGGCGGCGAAGCTCGAGCGCATCCGCGCGCTCGGTGCCGGCCTGGAACTGGTGGACGGCGACTTCGAACTGGCCCGCTCCCGCGCGGTGGCGCTCGCCCGGGAGCGGGGCGTGCGCCTGGTCGAGGACAGCCTGGACGTCGAGACCTGCGAAGGCGCGGCGACGATCGGCCTGGAACTGGCGGACGCCGGGCCGTTCGACGCGGTCCTCGTCGCCCTCGGCGGCGGCGCGATGGCCACCGGGGTCGGTCACGTCCTGAAGACCCGCGCCCCGGACACGGAAGTGATCGCCGTCCAGCCGGCGGGCGCACCGGCGATGACGCTGTCCTGGCGCGCGCAGCACGTCGTCACGACGGACTCGGCCGACACGATCGCCGACGGCGTGGCCGGCCGGTTCCCGATCCCGGAGGTCCTCGACGACCTGCTCGCCGTGGCCGACGACGCCGTCCTGGTGCGGGAGCCGTCGATCATCGCGGGGATGCGGCTGTTCCTGGAGCACGCGGGCCTGGTGGTGGAGCCGTCGGCGGCGCTCGGCCTCGCGGCGATCCTCGAAGACCGTGACCGCTTCGCCGGGCGCCACGTGGTGACCATCGTCTGCGGCGGCAACGTCGACCTGCCCGCGTACCGGCGGTGGCTAGGCCTTTGAGCCGGCCAGCAGGCCCTTCTCGCGCATGGCGGCCCGGAACACCTCGGTCCGCGGGGCGTCCAGGGCGTCCGCCGGGAACGCGACCTTGCCCTCGGCCTCGATCTTCAGCACCCAGAACCCCCGGACCAGCGCGACGCTCTTGAAGGTGGCCCACTCCCGGGTCATCGTCCGTCCGGGCGATTCGGCCGCGTACTCGGCGTTGGTCAGGACGATCCGGCTGGTCGCGGGCTCGGCGAACGGCCGCAGCAGCCGGGCGATCCGCCGCGCCTGGAAGACCGGCCAGCCCAGGCCCAGCAGCAGGACCACGCAGCCGACGCCGAGCCCGACCGGGTCCGGCGGCGAACTCCGCAGTGCTTCGGCCAGCGCGAGGACGCCGAGCACCACGTAGATCACGGCCGGCAGCCACCGGGCCACCGGGGCGCTCGGGTGGCACGCGCGGTACGACCGCTTCGCCATTTCGGGCGTGAAGACGAACGAAAACGAGATGTCCACGGACGGTTCCCCCAGGGTGGTGATCAGGCACGGTGATTCTGGCACGGCGCCCGACGTGTCATCATGGCCGTGGCCCGATCGGCAAACCGAACGGAGACGGGGCTCGATGGACGCTTTACCGAACGGCGGGACACCCGTGGCCGAGCCGTCGATCCGCGACATGCTCGCCGTCAACCTGCGGGCCGCGCGGGCGGCGCGGGGCCTGTCGCTGTCCGAGCTCTCGCGGCGGTCCGGGATCGGCAAGGCGACCCTTTCGCAGCTGGAAGCCGGCACCGGCAACCCGACGATCGAGACCGTCTTCAGCCTGTCCCGCGCGCTGGAAGTGGCCATCTCCGACCTGCTCGACCACCGGCCCCGCGGCGGGCTGACCGTCGTGCGCGCGGCCGACGTCGAGGTGCTCCGCGGCGAGGGCATCGACCTGCGGCCGCTGCGCCGGATCGAGGCCGAGAACAGCGTTTTCGAGGTTTACGACCAGGTTGTGCGCGGCGATGCGCCGCAGCGGTCGCAGGGGCACGTCGGGGTCGAGCACACCGTCGTCCAGACCGGTGGGCTGCGCGTCGAGGTCGGTGGGCGGACGGTCGACCTCGGGCCTGGGGACTACGTCGCCTTCGACGCCGGCGAGCCGCACAGCTACACCGCGCTCGAAGCCCCGGTGCACTCGGTGCTGCTGCTCCAGTACCGGGCGGGCGAACGCCTCGACGGACGACCCCACCCCGTCTTGCAGGATTGACACCCGCGCCCCGCGAGACTTAACCTCCGATCGTTCGCTTTACCGAACACCGGAGGGTCGATGAACCGAACGCGGGCGGTGGTGATCGGGGCCGGCGTCGTCGGGGCGGCGTGCGCCCGGGAGCTGAGCCTCGCCGGGTTCGACGTCCTGGTCGTCGACCGCGGCCGGCCCGCGGGCGGCACGACTTCCCACGGCGAAGGCAACCTCCTCGTGTCGGACAAGGGCCCGGGCGCCGAACTCCGGCTCGCGCAGCTTTCGGCCCGGCTGTGGCCGGAGATCGCGGCCGAACTCGGCGACGCTTGCGAGTTCGACCCCAAGGGCGGCATCGTCGTGGCGACCACCGAAGCCGGCGCCAGTGCGCTCACGGCGTTCGCCGCCGAGCAGGCCGAAGCCGGGGTGCTCACCGAATCACTGTCCACAGTGGACCTCGCGGCGGCCGAACCCGCGTTGACCCGCGAGGTGACCGCCGCGGTCCGCTACCCGGAAGACGCGCAGGTCCAGCCGGCCGGCGCGACACTGGCCCTGCTCGGCTCGGCCCTCGCGCACGGCGCCCGCCTGCGGACTGACACGGAGGTGATCGGCGCCGTCGTCCGCGGCGGCCGGATCACCGGGGTCCGCGTGCCCGGCGAGGTCCTCGACGCCGACGTCGTCGTGAACGCGGCGGGCCCGTGGGCGGGGGAGGTTTCGGCGCGCCTGGGCGCCCCGATCGCGGTCCGGCCCCGGCGCGGCGAGGTGCTGGTGACCACGCCGATGCCCGGGGTGGTGCGGCACAAGGTGTACGACGCGGACTACGTCGGAGCGGTCGGCTCCGGCGACGGCGAGCTGCAGACGTCGGCGGTGGTCGAGTCGACGCGCGGCGGCACGATCCTGATCGGCTCGTCCCGCCGCCGGGTGGGCTTCGACGAGGCGATCATCCCGGGCGTTTTGAGCGCTATTGCGGCCAAGGCGCTGCGGCTGTTCCCGTCCCTGGCCGACGCCGCGGTGATGCGCGCGTACGGCGGGTTCCGGCCCTATGTGGACGATCACCTCCCGGTCCTCGGCGAGGATCCTCGGGTCGGAAACCTTTGGCACGCAACGGGACACGAAGGGGCGGGCATCGGCCTGAGCGTCGGTACGGCGAGGCTGTTGCGTGAGCTGCTGACGGGGGTTTCGCTGTCGATGCCGGTGGAGGAGTTCACGGTGGACCGTCCGGCGGTGGTCGCATGATCGAGATCACCGTCGATGGTGAGGCCCTTTCGGGAATCGAGGGGCAGACCGTTGCTGGGGTGCTGCTGGCCGCCGGGCGGATATCGTGGCGCACTACGCGCTCAGGGGAGCCTCGAGGTGTTTTCTGCGGGATCGGCGCGTGCTTCGACTGCGTGGTGACGGTGAATGGAGTGCCGGACGTTCGGGCTTGCCGCCGCCGTGCTGTCGACGGGGATGAGATCCGGACGCAGTCTCGTCAGGAGGGGGTATGAGGAGGGTGGTCGTGGTCGGCGCCGGGCCCGCGGGGCTCGCGGCCGCGGAAGCCGCGCTGCGGGCCGGGGCGCTGGTGACGGTTCTGGATCAGTCGGACGCTCCGGGTGGGCAGTACCACCGGACGTTGTACGGCGTGGGGCAGACCGGGTTCGAGGGACTGCTGGCACGGTGCGAGTGGTGGCCGGAGAGCACGGTGTGGGCCCTCGAGGCTACTGCGGCTGGCGATGCCGGGGTGGATGATTCCGCGGCTGCCACCTTTGCGATCGGCGATCCCGCAGTTGGCGATGCCGTGGCGGGCGATCGTGGGACTGCCCATGCCGTCGGCGATGCTGTGGCGGGTGACCCCGCGGCTGCCGCCCGTGCGGCCGGCGATCCCGGGGCGGCCGCGGAGCCCGGAGCCGCCAGGCGAGGAGCGAAGCTGCGGCTCCACGTCCTGCGCGGCCCGGCAGACGGCTCCGGCCGAACCCGCCACACCCTCGAACCCGACGCCCTGATCCTCGCCACCGGCGCGCACGATCGCACCCTGCCCTTCCCCGGCTGGCAGCTGCCCGGCGTCTTCACCGCGGGCGCCGCGCAGGCGCTCGCCAAGGGCGAACGGGTCGCCGTCGGAAAGCGCGTTCTCGTTGCCGGGGCCGGGCCCTTCCTGCTGCCCGTTGCCGCGTCGCTGCTGGGCATCGGGGTCGAAGTCGCCGCTGTCCTGGAGACCAACCCTGCCACGACCATCCTCAAAGGATGGCGCTTCCCCACCCGCAAAGCCGGCGAACTCACCCGCTACGCCGCCACCCTCGCCCGGCACCGCGTCCCCTACCTCCTGGGCCGCGCCGTCGTCGAAGCCCGCGGGGACGATCGGGTCCGCGAAGCCGTCACCGCCCGGGTTCGCGCGGACTGGTCCGTCGTGCCCGGCACCGAACGCACCTACGACGTCGATGCCGTCTGCGCCGGGCACGGCTTCACGCCGCAACCCGAACTCGCCGTCGCCGCCGGGTGTGCGCTCGACGGTGGGTTCGTCCGAACCGACGACCACCAACGCACCAGCGTCGCGCATGTCTTCGCCGCCGGGGAGATCACCGGGATCGGCGGTGCGGACGCCGCACGAGCCGAGGGCGCCGTCGCGGGATGCGTCGCCGCCGGGGGTACGCCGAGCCGGGCGCTGCTGCGCGAGCGTGACCGCACCAGGAAATTCGCGCAGCGGCTGAAGACCGCTCACCCCATCGGCGCCGCCTGGCCCGGCTGGCTGCGTGACGACACGATCGTCTGCCGCTGCGAGGAAACCTCGTACGGGGAACTGAAAAGCGCCGCCGACGACCCGGTCATGCCGGGCCCGCACGCCCTCAAGCTCGGCACCCGCGCCGGCCTCGGCCCGTGCCAAGGCCGGATGTGCGGGCCCACCGTCGCCGACCTGTGCGGCGGCGCCGAACGCCACCACCGTCCGATCGCCCAGCCGATCCGCCTGGGCGAACTCGCCGACCCGAAGGAGACCCCAGCATGAGCACCCGCGACCTCGGCGGCGTGGTCGTCGCCGCCGCGCTGCCGTACAAAACCGACGACAGCGCGCCCGCCGGGCTGGCCGTCGACTACGACGCCTACGCCGAACACTGCCGCTGGCTCGTCGAGAACGGCTGCCGCGGCGTCGGCCCGAACGGCTCCCTCGGCGAGTACTCCTCGCTCACCGACGACGAACGCCGCCGCGTCGCCCGCACCGCCATCGAAGCTGTCGGAGAAGACGGGATCGTCGTCGTCGGCGTCCACGGACCCGGTGCGCACCAAGCCAAGCAGTGGGCGGAGGCGGCGGCCGAAGACGGCGCGCACGGCGTGCTCTGCCTCCCGCCGACGCTCTACCGCGCCAACCGCGGCGAGGTGCTCGCCCACTTCGAAGCGGTCGCGTCGGTCGGCCTCCCGGTGATGGTCTACAACAACCCCTTCGACACCAAGGTCGACCTCACCCCCGACCTGCTGGCCGAGATCGCGCAGATCGACAACATCGTGGCCGTCAAGGAGTTCTCCGGCGACGTCCGGCGCGTGCTGGAGATCCGCGAACGCGCCCCGGAGCTGGCCGTGATCAGCGGCGCCGACGACGTCGTCCTGGAAAGCCTGCTGATGGGCGCGACCGGCTGGTTCGCCGGCTTCCCGAACGTCTTCCCGGCCGAGTCGGCGCGCCTGTTCGAACTGGCCACGGCGGGCAAGCTCGACGAGGCCCGCGCCCTGTACGAGCCGCTGGTGGCCGCGTTCCGCTGGGATTCGCGCACCGAGTTCGTCCAGGCCATCAAGCTCGGCATGGACATGGTGGGCCGCTACGGCGGGCCGTGCCGCCCGCCGCGGGGACCGCTGTCCGACGGCCAGCGCGAGCAAGTTCGCGCCGACATGGGCCGTGCGCTGGCCGCGCTGGGGGTGGCGTAGGTGCGGTCCTCGCGCGCGATCACGGCGGTCGACTCGCACACCGAGGGCATGCCCACGCGGGTGGTGACCGGCGGCGTCGGCCCGATCCCCGGCGCCACGATGGCCGAACGCCGCCGGTACTTCATGGAACACCTCGACCACATCCGGCAGTTCCTCATGCACGAGCCGCGCGGGCACTCGGCGATGAGCGGCGCTATCCTGCAGCCGCCCAGCCGCGACGACGCCGACTGGGGTGTCGTGTACATCGAGGTGTCCGGCTGCCTGCCGATGTGCGGCCACGGCACCATCGGCGTCGCGACGGTGCTGGTCGAGACCGGCATGGTCGAGGTGACCGAACCGACGACCGTCGTGCGCCTGGACACCCCGGCTGGGCTCGTGCACGCGGAAGTGACCGTCCGCGACGGCCGCGCCGAACGGGTCAAGCTCCGCAACGTCGCGTCGTTCCTCGCCGAGCGCGACGCCGTCGTGGACGTGCCCGGCCTCGGCGAGGTGCGCTACGACCTGGCCTACGGCGGGAACTTCTACGCCATCCTCGAACTGTCCCAAGTGGACATCCCGTTCGAACGGTCCGAAAAGGACCGCATCCTGGGCGCCGGCCTGTCGATCATGGGCGCGATCAACGAGCAGCGCCCGCCGAAACACCCGGCCGACCCGCTGATCGGCGGATGCAAGCACGTCCAGTTCCTCGCCCCGGGCTCGGACGCGCGGGCGTCGCGGAACGCGATGGCGATCCACCCGGGCTGGTTCGACCGGTCGCCGTGCGGCACCGGCACGTCCGCCCGGATGGCCCAGCTGCACGGCCGCGGCGAGCTGCCGCTGCACACGCCGTTCGAGAACAGTTCCTTCATCGGCACGACGTTCACCGGCGAGCTGGTGGGGGAGACCGAGGTGGGAGGGGTGCCGGCGGTGATCCCCGAGTTCTCGGGCCGGGCGTGGATCACCGGCACGGCCACCTACCTCCTCGACCCGGACGACCCCTTCCCGGCCGGGTTCGTGCTCTAGGACGTGATGCTGGCGACCGCGTCGACACCGTAGTTGTTCGCGTACCCGTTCTCGACGCCGACCAGGATCTCGGCGACCTCGAACCAGCGGTCCCAGAAGGGAGTTTCGCGGAGGGCGTCGACCAGGTGCTGGTACGCCGCGTGGTCGACGGCCTCCCACACCCACACGTCGGTCACGCGCGCCGAGTAGAACTCGGTGTCGTAGAAGCGCGATCGGACGCCTTTCGCCTTCTCCTCGATCGCCGGGACGACCTCGGTGCGGAACGCTTCGATCCGCTGCTCGACGGTCAAGGCCAGCCACTCGGGCGTCGTCTTCACCAGCATGAAGGCGGTTACGGCCGGGGTCACGCGTAGGCCCCCGCTTCGATGTCCTCGACCAGCGTCGGCCCGGAGGGCGTCCAGCCGAGCAGTTCGCGGGTGTGGGAGTTGGACGCGGACATGTCCAGGCCGAAGAACCGGCCGATGAACCCGAAGTGCTCGACGGCGTTCTCGGGTGCGACCGACACCACCGGCAGGTCGAGCGTGCGCCCGATCGCCTCGGCGATCTCCCGCGTCGTCACGGCTTCTTCGGCGACGGCGTGCAGCCGCGACCCCGCCGGTGCTCCTTCCAGGCCCAGCCGGACGACCTGAGCCGCGGCCGGGCGGTGCACCGCGGACCAGGCGGCGTCGCCGTCGCCGATGTACCCGGACACGCCGTGCTTGCGGGCCGCCGCCGTGACGGACGCCAGGAACCCGTGGTCGCCGGCGCCGTGGACCGACGGCGCGAAGCGGACGCTGACCACCCGGACTCCCTTGTCGACGTACTCGAGGGCGAGGTTCTCCCCGCCGCCGCGCATCGAGTCCGGGCCGACCGCCGGGGACACGTCGGTTTCGACCGCGGGCCGGCCCTGGACCAGGCCCGCGAGGGCGCCGGCGAGCACGAACGGCCGGTCGGTGCCGGCGAGCGCGCCCGCCATCGCCTCGATGGCGGCCCGCTCGGTCCGGTTGTTCTCCGCCGGGTTGCCCCAGTCGTGCTTGTTGCCCAGGTGGACGACAGCGTGGGCGTCGATCGCGCCGTCGCGGAGGCCGTCGAGGTCGTCGAGGTCGCCGCGCCGGACCCGGGCGCCCGCCTTGGCGAGCTTGAGGGCCGCGGCGTCCGAGCGGGCGAGGCCGGTGACCTCGTGCCCGGCGCCGAGCAGTTCGCCGACGACGGCCGTGCCGATCCACCCGGTCGCTCCGGTGACGAACACGTGCATGGTGTTGCTCCTTCTTCGGGATACTCGTTACGAGTACGAAGCTAGGAGCCGCGGTACTGTTCGTGCCACGCAACTTCGGCAATCCACAGTTGCGTCAAGCGCAAGTCGTGGTCGTCCCGGTGCCGGTTCCGGTGCCCTGGTAGCCGAACTCCACCGACTGGCCGGGGGACAGGGCGCCGTTGAAGCCGACGTTCGTGAACCGGACCGTGCCGGTGTCGCCGCTGCGCCCGGCGTTCCACGCGGAGGTGATCGTGGCGCCCGCGGGCAGGGCCGCGGTGACCGTCCAGCCGGTGATCGCGGTGGTTCCGGCGGTGACGCGGACCGTCGTGACGAACCCGCCCGTCCACTGGTTCACCGACACCGAAGCCGTGCAGCTGCCGGCCGGCGTGGTCGGGGTTGTGGGAGTGGTCGGCGTCGTCGGAGTGGTGGGGGTCGTGCTGCCGGGGCCGTCGGTGAGGACCGGCGTCGACCAATCGCGCCACTCGGCCAGGTTCCCGGCCTTCTTGCCCGAGATCCGGAAGGTGCCGGCCGCGCTGCCCGTCTTCAGCAGGAACTTCTGGATGTTCTGCTGCAGCGGCGTCCGCCACTCGGGCCGCGAGGCGCAGTGCGTGCCGTCCTGGACGTCGGACCAGTAGCTGATGTTCTCACCCGCGCCCAGCGCCTTGTAGACCTCCGCGCCGGCCAATGCCGCGACGCTGCCGGAGCGCGCGCCGAGCCAGTCGATGTGCGGGTTCTCCATGATGAACAGCCCGCGCGGCGCGACCATGCCGATCATCTCGTGCGTGTCCACCGGCAGCGCGGCCGGATTGCCGGTGTACGCGCTGAAGGCGTCACCGAACCACGGCTGCTCCCCGTAAGCGTTGCTCAGCGGCTGGGAACCGCTTTCGCCGGGGATGCCGCGAAGGATCGGCGCGCCGGCCGTGCCGGACTCGATCGGCATGGTGAGGGCGATGCGCTGGTCGAACGCACCGATCGCGAAAGCACTCTTCCCGTACCGCGAACACCCGGTGACGCCGAGCGCGTCCGCCTTCAGGACTCCGCCGCCGGACTGCTCGACGACGTCGATGATCCGGCTCACGCCCCAGGCCCAGGCGGCGAGCAGCCCGGTGCTGCTCGACGAGCCGTAAATGCTGTAGAACGCGCCCTGCTTGTTGGTCCGGGGCGTGCCTTCCTTGCCGACGGCCAGCGGATCGTAGGTGATGACGGCGGCGCCGGACGCTTTGATGGTGGCGGTGTCCGCCCCGAATCCGCCCACCACGACCACGGCCGGGAACGGACCGGTACCACTGGGCAGCTGGACACCCGCGGAGAAATTGGCGCTCCGGCCGTTTTCGCTCACGTTCACGCTGATGCTCGTGGTCGAGACCGTGCCGGTGACACTGGCCGGCTTCGCGTGCTTCTCGCCGTAGACCGTCCGCTCGGCGAGCTTCTTGATCTCCTCCCGCCGGCACCGCCAGTCGGACTTGGCGGTGATCCGGGTGCCGTCGATCTTCTTGAAGGGATCGGGAAGTTTCGCGGTGCTGGGCCACGACGCCGGCACGGAGACGGGACAGTCGGCGCCGTCGTCCTCGACCGCCGCGGCGGCGCCCGAGGCCATGGTCACCACCCCGGCGAGGCCGATGGCGGTGGCCGCCAGGAGGACGAGGGCAGGACGGAGCCTCGAACCACGCACCGGGATTCTCCCTTCCGGGGAAACGGAATGAAGAAAACGTTAGGACCATTCCGTTTCCGCCGTCAAGAAGGGAAGGACTTCCGAAACTTTCGTATTCAGCCCGATTGCGAAACTTTCGCGTGCTCGGCGTCGACCCGGGTGGTCACGCCCGTTGCGACGATCGTCCTCGTCGCCTCCACCGACGCGTACGTCCACAGGATGCGCATCGGCTCGGTCGTCGACGCGTTGCGGAACCGGTGCGGCGTGCCCGCGTCCACGTACGTCGTGTCGAACCGCTCCAGGTGGTGCTCGACGCCGTCGATCTCCACGATCGCCGAGCCTTCGAGGATCACCACGCTCTCCGGGCAGTTGTGCGTGTGCAGCGGGATGCCCGCGCCGCCCTCGAAGTGCGTGGTGCCGTTGAGGAACGCCCGCGCGCCGATCGCGCGGGTCACCAGCGGCACGGTGCTCGCGCCGCCGCCGCGGTTGTGCGCCGGCAGGTCCGCCGGGCGCAGCACCGACGGCGCGAACGACGTCGACCCCGGGCCGCGCCACACGGTCTTCGTGTTGGTGAACTCGCGGATCCCTTCGGCGCCCAGCTCCCGGCCGTACCCGGACTTCTTGATGCCACCGAACGGCAGCCGCGGGTCGGACGCGACCATCCCGTTGACGAACACCGCGCCCGCCTCGAACCGGCGCACCAGCGCGGTGGCCCGGGCGAGGTCGCGCGTCCACAACGCCGCGCCGAGACCGAACTCCGTGCGGTTGGCCATCGCGATCGCCGCGTCCGCATCGGCCACGCGCGTGATCGCGGCGACCGGACCGAACGTCTCCTCGTCGAACGCCGCCATGCCCGGCGTCACGTGGTCGAGCACGGTCGGCGGGTAGAAGTACCCGGGCCCGTCGGCCGGTTTCCCGCCCAGCAGCAGGGAAGCACCCGCGTCGACGCTCCGGCCGACCTGGTCGTGCAGCGTCGCGCGCAGGTTCTCCCGCGCCAGCGGGCCGACCTCCAGGGCGGCGGCCGCCGCGGTGAACTCCCGGACGAACTCGTCGGCCACGGCTTCTTCGACGATGAACCGCTTGGCGTTCACGCAGCTCTGGCCACCGTTGACGAACCGGGCCTTCACGGCGGTGGCCGCGGCGGCGGGCACGTCCGCGTCGGCCAGCACGACGAACGGGTCCGACCCGCCCAGCTCCAGGACCTGCTTCTTCAACGCCGCCCCGGCCTGTGCGGCGATGATCGCGCCGACCTCCGTCGACCCGGTGAAGGTGACCGCCGCGATCCGGTCGTCCGCGATGAGCCCGGCGACCGCGCCGGATTCCACGAGCAGCACCTGGACCAGCCCTTCGGGCGTTTCCGCGTCCCGCACGACGTCGGCGATGGCCAGCGCGCACTGCGGCACGTTGCCGGCGTGCTTGAGGACGATCCCGTTGCCCGCGGCGAGCGCGGGCGCCGCGAAGCGGAAGAACTGCCAGAACGGGTAGTTCCACGGCATCACGGCCAGCACCACGCCGAGCGGGTCGTGCACGACCACGCTGTCGGGCGGGATCGGCCGGTCGGCGAGATAGGTGGCCGCTTGCCCGGCATAGTGCTCGCACGTCACCGCGCACTTCTCGATCTCGGCTTCGGCCTCGCCGAGCGGCTTGCCCATCTCCGCGGTGATCAGCCGGGCGTACTTTTCCTTGCCGGCCCGGAGAACGCGGGCCAGCTCCCGAAGCAGCCCCACCCGCTCGGTGACGTCGAGGGTGCGCCAGTGCGCCTGGGCGCCGGCGGCCGCGTCGAGCGCGACTTCGACGTCCACAGTGGACTGCGGGGTGAACCGGGCCAGCTCGGTGCCGGTGGCCGGGTCGACGGAGAGGATCATCGGACTCCAGTCTTAGTGAGGGCGTTCGCGACGGCCTCGGCGAATTCGGCCGTGCCGAGGGAGCCGCCGAGGTCGCGGGTGCGGGTGGCGGGGTCGTCGAGCACGGTGTCGACGGCCGCGGTGACCAAGGCGGCGGCCTTGACCAGGCCGGGGTCGTCGTCGCGGCGGCCGCGCCAGTCGAGCAGCATCGCCGCGGAGAGGATGAGCGACGTCGGGTTCGCGACGCCGAGCCCGGCGATGTCCGGCGCGGACCCGTGCTGGGCCTGCCCGACGCACAGGTCGTGCCCCGCGTTGATCGACCCGCCGAGGCCGAGACCGCCGGAGAGTTCGGACGCCTCGTCCGACAGGATGTCGCCGAACATGTTGGTGGTCACCAGGACGTCGAAGCGGTCCGGGGTGCGGATGAGCAGCGCGGCCGTCGCGTCGACGATCAGCTCCTCGAGTTCGACGTCCGGGTACCGCGAAGCGACCTTCCGGACCTCGCGCAGGAACAGCCCGTCGGACAGCTTGAGCACGTTGGCCTTGTGCACCGCGGTCACCTTGCGGCGGCGGCCGCGCGCCAGGTCGAACGCGGCCACGGCGACCCGCTCGGCGGCCTTCGCGCTCACCTTGCGGACCGAGAGCGCGAGATCGGGGTCGGGCATGAACTCGCCGGTGCCCGCGTGCATGTTGCGGTCGGAGTAGAAGCCTTCGGTGTTCTCGCGCACGATCACGAGGTCCATCGGGGCGCGCAGCACGCTCAGCTCCGGCCGCGAGCGGCACGGCCGGACGTTGGCGAACAGCTCGAACACCGTCCGCAGTTCGGCCGAGGGGTTGATGCCGCCTTCGGCACGCGACGGGTACTCGTAGTGCGACACCGGGCCGAGCAGGACGCCGTCCACCTGCGGGATCCGGGTCATCACCTCGGCGGGCAAGGTGGTTCCCTCGGTGGCCAGCGACGCCAGCCCGATGGCGCGGGTCTCGAACTCCAAGCCGAGCCCCAGGAGCCGGTCGGCCGCGGCGAGGACGTCGAGGGTGGCGGTGGTGATTTCGGGGCCGATGCCGTCGCCCGGCAGGACCAGGATCTTCATGGGTGACGTCCTTCGGTTGCGGGGAGCAGCGCGGCGAGGTGCGGCCGCAGCCGCTCGGCGATCAGGCGGTAGCCCTCGGCGGCCGGGTGGAGGCCGTCGGCGAGGAGCCCGGCGTCGGCGGGGCCGAGGATCGACGGGCCGTCGACGACGGGCAGGCCGTGGGCGGCGTTCGCGACCTCGGCCCGCACGTCGGCGAGGGTGAGCCCGAGCGCGTTGGGCTGCCGCTCGCGTTCGGGGGCGTGCAGGGGAGTGGTGAGCAGGATCGGCGTGTCCGGGTGGCCGTCGCGGATCGTGCGGACGAACCCTTCGAGCGCGGGCCCGAGCGAGCGCGCGGAAAACGTTGCGGCGCCGTGGATGTTGACGCCGACGCACAGGCTGATCACGTCCGCTTCGGTGTCGCGGATGTACCGGGCCACCACGGGATCGAGGTGGCATTCGCCCGCGAACCCCAGGCAGCGCAAGGACCAGCCCAGTTCGGTCGCCACCAGGGCCGGCCAGGTCTCGGACGGCCCGGCGGCCAGCCGGCACTGCGTGATCGAGCTGCCGTAGGCGATCCAGCGCGGGCCTTCGGGTACCGGCGTCATCTCGCCGCTCAGGCTGAGTTCCCCGAGGCTGACGGGAGCCGACTGCGGCAGCCAGATCCGCACGCGCTTGCGCCCGGCCGGAAGCCCGCCGACGTGGACCGTGGGCGAGCGGCTGACCAGCTTGCCGTCGACGACGACGTCGATGTCGGCGGTGGTCCGCACGTCCCAGCCGAATCCGCGCGCCACGGTGTCGAACTCGAGCCGGACCCCGGCGGGCATCCGCGCGACGTCGTCGAGCCGCGGGTGCAGCGATCCGGCGGGCAGCCGGCGGGGGACGAACCGGCCGTCCTCCTCGACGAGTTCCGCGTGGCCCCGGAGGAAGTCCTTCACGAGCCGAGCTCCTCGGCGAGCTGCCCGACGGCGTGCCGCAGGTCCTCCTCGTCGATCACCAGCGGCGGCGCGAGGCGGATCGTCGAGCCGTGGGCGTCCTTCGCCAGCACACCGCGGCGGAGCAGCCCTTCGCAGACGTCGCGGCCGCTGCGGCCGAGGACGTCGACACCGGCCCAGAGGCCGAGCGTGCGCACCTCCCGGACATTCGGCAGTCCGGCGAGAAGCCCGGCGAAGACGTCGCCCAGCTCGGCGGCCCGGCGCTGCGGTTCCCCGGTCGCGAGCTTGCGGACGACGGCGGTGCCGATGGCGCAGGCCAGGGGGTTGCCGCCGAAGGTGCTGCCGTGCTGGCCCGGCCGCAGGACGCCGAGGACGTCCCGGTGGGACACCACCGCCGACAGCGGGACCAGGCCGCCGCCGAGCGCCTTGCCGAGCAGGTAGACGTCCGGCACGACACCGTAGTGTTCGCAGGCGAAGGTGCGCCCGGTGCGGCCGAGCCCGGACTGGATCTCGTCGGCGATCATCAGGACGTTGTTCGCGGTGCAGGTCTCGCGGACGGCGGCGAGGTAGCCGGCCGGGGGCAGGAGCACGCCCGCTTCCCCTTGCACCGGCTCGATCAGCACCGCGACGGTGTCCTCGGTGACGGCCGCGCGCAGTGCCTCGGCGTCGCCGAACGGGACGGTGTCGAATCCCGGCGTGAACGGGCCGAAGTCCGCGGTCGCGACCGGGTCGTCGGAGAAGCTGACGATGGTCGTGGTGCGGCCGTGGAAGTTGCCGCCCGCCACGACGATCCGCGCGCGTCCGGCGGGCACGCCTTTGACCGTGTAGCCCCATTTCCGGGCCACCTTGATCGCCGTCTCGACCGCTTCGGCGCCGGTGTTCATCGGCAGGACCATCTCCATGCCGGCCAGCGCGGCCAGCTCTTCGCCGAAGGTGCCGAGCCGGTCGTGGTGGAACGCGCGGCTGGTCAGCGTGAGCCGGTCCAGCTGCTCGTGGGCCACGGACAGGAGTTCCTTGTCGCCGTGGCCGAAGTTCAGGGCGCTGTACCCGGCGAGGAGGTCGAGGTAGCGCCGGCCCTCCACGTCGGTGACCCAGGCGCCGCGTCCTTCGGTCAGCACGACGGGCAGCGGGTGGTAGTTGCGGGCGGTACCGGCCTCGACGCGGCTGATTTCTTCGGTCGTCGCGCTCACGGGCTCTCTTTCCTGGGACGGCGGGGGGTTCGGGTCTGGCTGAGCTCGGATCGCAAGCCGGTCAGCAGCTCGGCGCGTTCGGTGGCGCGGGACTCGTCCGTCGCGCGCACCGCCAGCACGAGGGCGTCGGTGAGCACCTGGGACGGCAGGGCTTCGCCGGTGGCTCCGGTGTCGCTGTCCACGGCGAACAGCGAGACGTGCACGCGGTCGGCGTACACGGGGACGAGCGAGTCGGAGATCAGCACGGCCCGCGCGCCGACGGCGGCGGCGTGGTCGAGCACGATCTCCAGCTCGGCGAGCAGCCGGCTGGGGGAGTACAGGACGATCACGTCGCCGCGGCCGAGTTCGAGGAGGTCGTCGGCCAGGCGGAAGCCGGTGGCGCCGCTGACCCGGGCGCGCCGGCCGATGCGACGCAGCCGCAGGGCCAGGTAGGCGGCGACCGATTCGGACGGCCCGATCCCGAAGGCGAGCACTTCGCGGGCGCCGGCCAGGGTCTCGACCGCGGTGTCGAACGCGGGCTCGGTGGTGAGCCGCCAGGTGTCCGCCAGCCGCTGCGCCGCCTCGGTGAACACGCGCTCGAGCAGGGCGGCGGTGGCCGAGACCCGCTCGTCCGGCCGCCCGGGTGGGGGCGCCGGGCTCGTGGCCTGCACCACCTGCCGGGTGAGGCTGTGCCGCAGTTCCAGCAGGCCCGCGTACCCCAGCGAACGCGCCGTCCGGACGACGGTCGCGTCGCTCGTGCCGGCGGCCGCCGCGATCTGCTCGGCGGTGGCGAAGATGGCTTCGCGGCTGTGGGTGCGCAGGTACTCCGCGACCTTCCGCTCGGCCTTCGACATCATCGCCAGCCGGCCGGTGATCCGGTCCTGCAGCGACAGCTCTGTAGTGTCCATGTCAGTCATTGACTTCCCTGTAGGAATGACTACATAGTAACGCATCAATCATTCGGTGCAAGGTCTGTAATGGCCACTACATCCGCTCGGAGGAACTGCCCGTGCCGACCGTCCCCCTGCTGGAGCTCAGCGGCTCGCCCGCCGACCGCGGCCGTCACCACGGTGAGGCGGCGCGGTCGGAGATCGCCCGCTCGCTCGACCACTACCGGCGCTCGTTCGCCCTCAAGCCCGGCTTGGCCTGGGCCGACGTGGTCTCGCGGGTGGGGCCGTGGCGGAAGCTCGTCGCCGCCCACGCCCCGGACCTCCTCGAGGAGATGGACGGCATCGCGGCGGGCGCCGGCGTGCACCCGGACGAGGTGCTCGCGCTCAACGCCCGCGGCGAGATCGCGCGCAACCACGCCAGCGGCTTCACGGAGATGGACGGCTGCTCGTCGTTCGCGCTGCTGCCCGAGGCGACCGCCGACGGCCACGTCTACTGTGGACAGAACTGGGACTGGCGGGCGGAGACCGAGGCCACGACGGTGCTGGTCCGGATCGTGCAGCCGCCCAAGCCGACGGTGATCATGCAGGTGGAGGCGGGGCAGGTCGGCCGCCACGGCGTCAACTCGGCGGGCCTCGCGCTCAACGCCAACGGCCTGGACGGCGCGTTCGGCACCCCGCCCGGCTTGCCGCAACCGTTGCTGCGCCGCCTGATCCTCGACAGCCCGACACTGCGCGACGCCTTGCGCGTGCCGTTCACTGTCCCGCAGCACATCGCCACGAACCTGCTCTTCACCCACCGCGACGGGTTCGCCGTCGACCTGGAGACCACCCCGCTCGACCACCGCTGGGGCTACGCGTCGGGCGGCGTTCTGGTGCACGGCAACCACTACCAGTACGGCATCCCGCCGGCGCTGGACGGGCGGTACCGGCCGGGCGCGGTCGACTCGCTGTACCGGGTGCCGGTCATCGAACGCGGGCTCGCGCGGGCGGCGGACGCCACGGACTCGGCGGGGGTGCGCAAGGTCGTGCAGGAGACCATGAGCGACCACTTCGGGCACCCGCACGGCGTGTGCGCGCACCCCCGGGCGGGCGACCCGGACGTGCGCCGCTACAAGACGACCATGAGCAGCCTGGTCGACCTCACCGCGGGGGAGTACCGCGTGCTGCGCGGGAACCCGTGCGAGGGCGACTATCAGCTGCTGCCGTGGCACATCGCCGACGGCCCGGGTGGGTCATGAGCCGGTTTCGACGTGGTCGAGGACGCCGAGTGCGTCCGGGACGAGCACGGCGGCGGAGTGGTAGGCGCTGACCAGGTAGGACGTCACGGCGCGGTCGCTGATGCCCATGAACCGGACGTTCAAGCCGGGTTGGTATTCGTCCGGGAGGGATTTGGGGCGGAGGCCGATGACGCCGGCGTCGTCTTCGCCGGTGCGCATGGCGAGGATCGACGTGGTGCCGGTGTCGGTGATCGGGATTTTGTCGCAGGGCAGGATCGGGACGCCACGCCAGGACTGGACGCGTTTGCCGTCGAGGACCGTCGGATCCGGGTAGACGCGGGCTCGCGTGCATTCGCGGCCGAAGGCGGCGATGGCGCGGGGGTGGGCGAGGAAGAATTTGGTTTTGCGGCGTCGGCAGAGCAGGTCGTCGAGGTCGAGGGGGGTGGGTGGGCCGGTGCGGGTGGTGAGGCGGTGTTTGAGGTCGACGTTGTGCAGGAGCCCGAAGTCGGTGTTGTTGACGAGTTCGTGTTCTTGCCGTTCCCGCAGTGCTTCGACGGTGAGCCGGAGTTGTTGTTCCAGCTGGTTCATGGGGTTGTTGTAGAGGTCGGTGACGCGGTTGTGGACGCGGAGCACGGTTTTGTGCGACGGCGAGGTCGTACTCGCGGGGTGAAGGGTCGTAGTCGACGTAGGTGCCGGACAGCATCGGTTCGCCGTCGTGGCCGGCGGAGAGGTCGATGCTGGCTTCGCCCTTGCCGTTCTGGGGTTTTCGCGGTCGCCCGAGGGCTTCGGCGACGTGGGCGCGTAGCGGCTCGGACCGGCCGTTGAGCCGGGCGTAGGCGTCCGCGGGCAGGACGAGGGCGATGACGTGGGTGGCGGCGCGGGCGGTGAACGTCCACGTCGTGTCGTCGCGGGCGAGGAGGTCGGCGCCGAAGTGGTCGCCGTCCGTTGCGGTGCCGAGGTGAACCTCGTCGCCGTACTCGCCGCGCCCGTGGCGGCTGACCTTGCCGTGGGCGATGAGGATCAGCGTGTCGAGGGGCTCGCCGGCGGTGGCGATGACGGCGCCGGGTTCGTACTCGCGTTGTTCGAAGGCTTCGGCGAGGGCGCTCAACGCTTGTTCGTCGTTGAAGCCGCGGAGGAGTTCGAGTTCGGTGAGTTCGGCGGGGACGACGTGGATGCGGGCGCCGGTGTTGTAGAAGCTGACTTTGCCGTCGCCGATGGTGTAGGTGAGGCGGCGGTTGACGCGGTAGCTGCCGGCGGGGACGTCGACCCAGGGGAGCTGGGAGAGCAGCCAGCGGGTGGTGATGCCGCGCATCTGCGGCAGCGTCTTGGTCGTCGTGGACAGCGTCCGTGCCGCTGTGACGCTCAGCGACAGCTGCACGGACGTCGTTTCCTCCGTCACCGTCACGGTGCTCAGCCCTCCCGGCCGAGTTCGGCGCTTTCCAGCACGGCCAACGCGTCCGGCACCAGCACCGCGGCCGAGTAGTACGCCGACACGAGGTAGGACATGATCGCCTGTTCCGACACACCCATGAACCGGACGTTCAGCCCTGGCTGGTACTCATCCGGCAGCCCGGTCTGGTGCAACCCGACCACGCCTTGGGCCTGTTCCCCGGTGCGCATCAGCAGGATCGAGCTGGTCCGGGTCTCCGTCACCGGGATCTTGTTGCACGGCAGGATCGGCACCCCCCGCCACGCCGGAACGTGATGCCCACCCATGTCCACCGCATCCGGGTAGACCCCGGCCTTGGTGCACTCCCGCCCGAACGCCGCGATCGTCTTCGGATGCGCCAGGAACACGCCCGGGTCCTTCCACACCAACGCCAGCAGCTCATCCAGGTCGTCCGGGGTCGGGGGACCGGTGCGGGTGGGGATGCGCTGGGCGAAGTCGGCGTTGTGCAGCAACCCGAAGTCGCTGTTGTTGATCAGTTCGTGTTCCTGGCGTTCCCGCAACGCCTCCACCGTCAGCCGCAGCTGCTGCTCGATCTGGTTCATCGGCTGGTTGTAGAGATCCGCCACCCGCGAATGCACCCGCAACACCGTCTGCGCCACCGACAGCTCGTACTCCCGCGGCTGAGCGTCGTAGTCGACGAACGTACCCGGCAGCATCGGCTCACCGTCGTGGCCGGAGGCGAGGGAGATCTCGGCTTCGCCGTGGTCGTTGCGGGCGGACGCGCCGCCGGCGATGAACGCGTCCAAATGCGCCTGCAGGGTCTCCGACCGCGACAGGACATCCTCGAACACGTCCCGCGGCAGCGAGAGGACGGTGCAGGTGGTGACGGCCTTGGCGGTGAACTCCCAGATCCCGTCATCCCGGATCAACGCCGTCTCGCCGAAGTAGTCCCCGTCGGCCATCGTCCCCAGCACGGTCTGGTCGCCGTAGGCGCCGGTGCCGACCTTGGTGATCTTGCCGTGGGCGATGAGGAACACCTGGTCGGCCCGGGACCCGAACTCGACCAGCGCGTCACCG